>JBBRAW010000004.1:0-74144 GCA_038206385.1 Bacteroidia bacterium
TCGGAATATTTTTAAATTAAAGTCCCTCCTTCGGAGGGATTTAGGGAGGCCTAAAATAATTTATAATTCCTCCGATTATTATTTTTGGTTACGTTCTTCTATTTTGATTTGTGGTTAATGCATCATCGTTATCCAATTTATCCTTGTTCATTTCTTTTGGTGGGCAAAAGAAACGAACCAAAGAAAAACCCACAAGCGTAACCAACTATCAATTGAACAACATGCTAACTGCAAAAGTTATTAAGTGAAAAACAAAATGCTTGCTTTCTACTTACTGCATCGGTCCATCAATTGATAGTTCGCTCTTACGCTTGACCACAGCCGCACCTTTGATGAAGTAGATTATACTCAAATTTTAATATTTTTTCAAATTATCTTTTCAATTAAAGTCCCTCCTTCGGAGGGATTTAGGGAGGCCTAAAATAATTCGGAGGCATTAATCTTGAACAGTTCCGATAGCTATCGGAATTCAGGATTAAATGATTTGCAGGATTTAAAAATAAATATTGAGCCGTTGCGGCGAAACGGAAATTAACGTAGACTAAAAACAAAAGATAATCTGAAGTGACGAACTGAAAATTTGCAAAGACTAAAAACAAAAGATAATCTGAAGCGGCGAAACGAAAATTAATTCTTGGATTAAATTTACTATTCAAGACCCAATAATTTTTAATATCTAATTAAATAGTAATAATATTGCAAGATGAAAAAAATCGTCATTGCTTTAATTTTCTTATGCTTTTCAATAAACATTTTTGCTCAAAGTGATTATAATAAATATGCTAGATTTTATCCGATTGGTGATGATCCAAATCTTCGGTACATAAGTAGTTATACAAAGCAAGAAAAAATTCTTGTTGAAGTAAATCCATGGGTCCGTTATAGTCTCTTTAATAATTTTTTGAGAGGCATGGGAATGGAAAGAAAACATACACAAGCATGGTATCTTTCTTTTGATCCGACATTACGGCTCTACAATGAAAATTCGTTTCCAGTAAAGACTCCTACATATCGTTTTTTTATCGGGACTCAACAGTTTCTTCAAATTGATAAATTATCTCATGATAATAAAAAGACTTATGCAGGATTTTTATTTGAAAGTGGTCATTACTCAAATGGTCAAAATGGTTTTTCTTTTAATTCCGGGTTCGAAGATGGCGCAACCCAGACCGACAGCTTATATAGTCTGATAAATAATTCAACAATTCTTTCAGACATATTAAACCGTAAATCAGGGAATTTTTCAACTAATCTGAGTAAGGTGGTTTTGAATTTTAGAACGTATCGTCTTGATAAAAATAATGAACCTCTAATGATGCATTCTTTCAATTTGGGATTCGAACTTTATCACAAAAATTTTATCGGTATTGTAAATTTTGGCGGTTATTCACCTTATGATATTAAAATTATTGGAAGATACCGTTACCATGTAGGATATGAATATATAAAGGTCTACAGAAATGGTGACGGAGCAAGAATATCTATAAAGGAAAATCTTGAAATTATTCAAGGAGCTCACCCTTCCATTAATCCTGTTAGAAATGAATTAACATTTACAACGTATCCTTTCATTAAGTTTAAACACATAACTTTTCGTCCGACTGATATCGGAGTTTTTATAAGCTATATCTACGGGCATGATAATTATAATTACCGACTTGTTGATTCAGGAAATCAAATTTCTGTAGGAATAAGCGTAAATCAATTTCCACCATTCGCTATGAAAAAAAATAAAAAATAATTCTTTGTATTATTGATACGCAGGCAAGATAAATCGTAATTCTAAAAGAAAGGAGTTTCATTGTAAAAGAGGAGTGCGCACAAATTTGTTCTCCTTAATCAAAAATCATCATTTAATTTAAATAGTAAATAAATAGTGATTTCTACAAGTTCTTATGGAAATGGTTTATATCAAATACATTTTTAAAATAATGTAGGAGTAAGTAGATTTATGAAATTAGTTATTCAACATTAAATAAATGTAAAACTAAATTGCGCTAGAATTATTAATTTTACTTTTTTAAAAACTAAATTATGGATATCACAATCAATACACCAGCCTTACTTTTTCCTGCAATAAGTTTAATTATGCTTGCTTATACAAACCGATTTTTGGCAATTTCGAGTGTTGTACGTACACTGCATGATCGTTATATAAAGAATGAGCCAACTCCTGTTATCCATGCACAAATAAAAAATTTGCGTTATCGCTTACTGCTAATTCGTCGAATGCAATTACTTGGTGTATTAAGTTTTTTATTCGCGATTATTTGCATGTATTTGATTTTCGTTAATGAAATGATGTTTGCAAATATTGTTTTTGTTATCTCAACATTATTTCTTGTTACATCATTAGTATTTTCATTGTTAGAAATTTTGAAAAGTACTAAGTCGCTAGAGTTAGAACTGAGCGATATAGAAGGATTAAGTGATCCTACATTGGTAGAATATATAAAAAAGAAATTCGAATAAAATTATTTCGAAATTATCTCTTGGCATAGCTCGATTAAAACGCCATTAGTCCCTTTGGGATGTAAAAAGCAAATCAATTTATTATCTGCACCAGCTTTAGGTTCTTTATTCAACAAAGTAAATCCTTCCGACTCTAGTCGTTTCATCTCAGCAAAAATATCTTCAACTTCAAATGCAATGTGATGGATTCCTTCTCCTCGTTTCTCAATAAATTTTGCTATCGGACTATCTTCACTAGTAGCTTCAAGTAACTCAACTTTATTATCACCTACTTTAAAAAATGAAGTCATTACTCCTTCTGATGCAACTCCTTCAATTTTATAATGTGAAGTGTTGAAGAGTTTTCTAAATAAATCATTTGCATTATCTAAACTCTTTACCGCAATTCCTATATGTTCAATTTTCATGAATGTGAAATTATTTTTATTTGTTATTCAATGAATCATCCTTTTCAGGATCATCGGTTTTATAATGATAGGTAATTGTAGGAGGATTGAAAGGATCAGTAGAAGTGGGTTGATCATTATTACTTTCTTCAACATAATCTTCTTCTGGCAATTCTATTATTTCATCTGGTGAATCAGGTTCATTTTCCCATTCATAAGCTAAACGTTGTGGACCTTCTTTTCGATATACCCATGCAAGTAAACATCCAGCAATGGCACCAAATAAATGCGCCTCCCAAGAGATACCTTTTAGCAATGGAAAAAATCCCCAAACCATACCTCCGTACAGAAAGATTACGAGAAGTGATAATGCCATCAATCGTCTTTCTTTACGTAAGATTCCACTCATTAATAAGAAGGATGCCATTCCGTAAACAACACCACTAGCACCGATATGCCATGCTTCTCTTCCACCTAACCATAACCACGTTCCCGATAACAACCAGATGAGTGCGAAAACTTTTTTATACATGTCACGATAAAAGAAAATCATACATGCTCCAAGGATAACTAATGGAATGGAGTTAGAAAAAATATGTGTTATATCGGCATGTATAAAAGGCATTGTGAGAATACCTTTTAATGAATCTATATCTCTTGGAAAAATTCCGTACTCATAAAGGTCAACTCCATATTTTATTTCATAGCCTTTTACTAGCCACATTAATGCCACTAAAAGGATAGGAGGGATGAAACATTTTAAGAGAGTACGTTCTTCTGCGCGCATGAGTGCAAAGGTACAGAAAAGGAAAAGGCTTCATGCGAAGCCTTTTCCTTTTTTTCAATCTATAACTTCAAAAGTTTCTGTGAAAAGGATTTTCCATTTGTAAGTTTTACAGCAACAATATAAGTTCCTGCTGCGAAATAATTCGTATCAATAATAATATTTCCTTCTCTTATAGAATATGTAGTTGTTATTAATTGACCTTTCATATTAAATAATTGCATTGAAAAATTTCCAACTTGTAAGCCAGGAACATAAATGTTTATTTTATCATTAAATGGATTTGGATAACAAACCATTTCATTTTTGCTAGTCAACTCGTTTAATCCAACAGTAGTAAAACAAGTACTAAAAAATGTTTGTATTTCACTCGCTGCTTGTTTTAATGCGTTTAATGAAGCAAGCGCACCACCTGAATCAGCTCTCGCCCAAATAACTGCATCACTCATGTAATTTACTTCACCTGGAGCCATCGAACACTTTCCTTCCGACATTATAAAACGTACATCGTCCGGTACTTTTCCTGAAATTGGCATAGTCCAGTTTGCTGCACCCGGACTCGTAAAATCTGATGTTCCAGGAAACATGTAACTACATGGATTAGTAGTTGCTCCAATACCTCCACCTTTTCCATCTCCTCCATAAGTTATGGATTGTCCATTTAGCCAATGGCCAGAAAGTAAATCATAATAATCATCTGTAACAGCTGGATACCCTGAAATGCTACCATTCGAGGGTTCATACCAATCAAATTTTGAAAACAAACATTCCTCATTGTTTTCATCTATAATATTATTAAGGTTATTGTCAATCCCATCAAAAGCATCTGCATACGGGCCTTGTAAAAATTGGATACCAAGAGCAGGAGGATTAATTCCGTAATCTGAATCTGTATCACTTCCATTATAAACATACCCTAATTTTAATCCTACATCACTTCCAATAAAGTCGTCACCTGCAAATCCTAAATCAACATCACACCAAATTCCAGTATATGAATTATTCAATGAATCATTAGAACGATTTACAATTTCATATTTGTAAAATGTTGTATTGTTGAGATTCGTATCTGCAGAAGCATACGCAAAAGCTTGTGCACGAACTTCAATTCCGATTGGCAAAGAATTCGTTTCTGTTTTTATATTTCCGATATCATTAAACACCCACCAAATACTTTGATCGCCCATTAAATAACTTGTACAATTTGATCCAGATCCACCAGGATTTCCAGGATAAGAATTGCTAAGGTTAAAATAAGGATAATCTCCTGCTAAATAATCATAAATTCCATCATTGTTTGCATCAAAAAAAGGTGCAAGATTTGGCAACTCGTAATTTGCAACGTCACCATTTCCCGGCCATGAAATCATATCTGCTGTAGCAGTACCACCAGCAACAAAATTTTGTACATCAGATCTATTAATTTGCCAAAATCGATCAAACTGATTGCAACGTGCTGTTGTAATACTTAATGATCCTACAGGACCTTTACTAATCGGCCCAGCCCAAAAATCATTAGCGCCGGATTGTCTGTATGTCTGTGCCGCAACTTTAAGTTGTCCGCTTGCATCAATTCCACCCATCCAAAATGAACCTGCATATATTGATGATACTCCACCCCCAATTGGAACTTCATAAATTCCCGAAGATGAGTTATTAGGATCCCACCATAAATCACCTCCATTAAGTAATCGAGCCCTTACATTGTTAACAGCAAGATCTATTTGCGCTGTTGTACGAGGACAACCTGTTTGAGCTACTGCAATAGTTACATTTACTAGGTATACAATAAAAAATATGTAAATGTATTTCATAATTAAATATTTTAAACGAAGGATATTTTTCTTAGAACCAAATATAGTTCATAAATGAATTGCTTGCTAATCAAAAAAAATGATAAGTAGACAGGTCTGAGAGGATGAAAGTAGATTGAAACTATTCATATTTGCTTATAAGCAGATTTTTATCGTCAACTGTTATACTTTTGTACTTCTTTAAATTATGAAAGTGTAAAGTATGCATCCCTATAAAATAAAACAGCAATTTACTGGTCATAAAGGATCTGTTTACGCATTGGAAACTGCAGCAAATCCTTCACAGTTTTATTCTGCAGGAAGCGATCGAATAGTTGCGTTATGGAATATTAATGATCAAGAGGACGGTCAGCTAATTGCTAAAACAAATGATGTAATTTACTCGCTTTGTTTTATTCCTGAAACAAATAAATTATTCATCGGACAAGGAAAAGGTGAAGTACATATTATCAATTTAGAAACGAATAAAGAAGAGCGATTAATACAATTATTTTCTTCTCCTGTTTTCGAAATTAAATATCTCGAAGAATATCAACAGCTTTTTGTTTTATCTGGCGATGGTGAATGTTGTATTTTAAATGTAAAAGATTTCTCACTTATAAAACGAATCAAAATTTCTTCTGGAAAACTGCGCAGTATTGCATTTAATGCTGCACAAAATATTGCAGTGATTGGTTGCGGAGAAGGATATATACAATTGCTAAGTATTCCTGATTTGATTTTACTCGATCGGATTCAAATTCACGAACCAGGATTTTCTGTAAATGCTGTATGTTTTTCTCCTGATAGAAAATATCTACTTACAGGATCAAGAGATGCACATCTAAAAATTATTGATGCATTCACGATGAAGGTTCTTGAAAGTATTCCCGCGCATAATTTTGCGATTTATGATATTGCTTATCATGAATCAGCAAATTATTTTGCAACAGCAAGTCGTGATAAAACAGTAAAAATTTGGGATGCAAATTCTTTTGAAGTATTACAGCGTCTTGAAAATACAGAGAAGAAAGGTCATCGTCATTCAATAAATAAGCTGTTATGGCTTCCTGGAATTGATATTCTTCTTTCTGCAGGTGATGATCGTTCAATAGTATCATGGGAATTGCAAAACGCTACATTGCTTTGATTATATTTGTGCTATGCGCGACATGCATCTAAATCCCGAAAAGGATAAACTTAGCCCTGCTGAAAAGGGAATCGAAAAGGCATTACGCCCAATTGAATTCACCGACTTTACTGGACAAGAAAAAGTAGTTGAGAATTTAAAAATATTTGTGAAGGCTGCCGCTCAACGTGGTGAAGCACTTGATCATGTTTTGTTACACGGTCCTCCAGGATTAGGTAAAACTACATTGGCACATATTATCACAAATGAGTTGGGAAGTAATATCAAAACTACATCCGGACCTGTTCTCGATAAGCCTGGTGACTTAGCAGGACTTCTTACGAATCTTGAACCGAATGATGTTTTATTTATTGATGAGATCCATCGCTTAAGTCCTATCGTCGAAGAATATCTTTATTCTGCTATGGAAGATTATCGCATCGATATCATGATCGAAAGCGGACCCAATGCACGTTCAGTACAGATAAAATTAAATCCATTTACATTAGTAGGTGCAACAACACGATCAGGATTATTAACGTCGCCTTTACGTGCACGTTTCGGAATTACAGCACGACTAGAATATTACGATTCAAAGCGATTAACATTAATTGTATTACGAGCTTCTGAAATTTTGAAAATGGAAATTCAAGAAGAAGCAGCTTTTGAAATCGCACGACGAAGTAGAGGAACACCACGAATTGCAAATGCTTTGTTGAGAAGAGTTCGTGATTTCGCACAGATAAAAGGTGATGGAACAATTGACATTGCTATTGCGAAATATGCATTAGAAGCATTGAACGTTGATGGCTATGGCTTAGATGAAATGGATAATAGAATTTTATCTACCATGATTGATAAATTTAAAGGTGGCCCTGTAGGATTAACAACGATTGCAACAGCGGTAGGTGAAGAAGGTGGAACAATTGAAGAGGTTTACGAACCATTTTTAATCATGGAAGGATTCTTAATGCGAACACCACGCGGAAGAGAAGTTACCGAAAAAGCATACCGACATCTCGGTAGAAAATACCAACGTAACAACGGAACTTTGTTTGAAGAATAGGAATTAAAATATGTCTTCATCGTTTTTATCTTCATCGTTTTATAGCCAAGGGTTTAAACCCTTGGCTAATTGAAGAGGTAAAAAAATTCGGTTTATCGTCATCGTTTTATAGCCAAGGGTTTAAACCCTTGGCTAATTGAAAAGGTAAAAAAAATCGGTTTATCGTCATCGTTTTATAGCCAAGGGTTTAAACCCTTGGCTAATTGAAGAGGTAAAAAAAATCGTTTTATTGTCATCGTTTTATAGCCAAGGGTTTAAACCCTTGGCTAATTGAAGAGGTAAAAACGTAAAGTGAAATAGGTTAAGGAATATTTAATTTCATATTTACTATGAATGTAAAAGACCAAATCAAAAAGTATATTGCTAGCCAGACAGAATTTAAGGCTAATGAAATGCTAGAGTTAAACAAGATCATTCTTCAAATTTTACCTAAGTGTAAATTATGGTTCTTAGATGGTAAAAGCAACGAAGGTAAAATTATTTCTAACCCTAATATTGGATACGGATTACAAACTATTAAATATGCTAATGGAGAAACCAGAGCGTTTTATCAAATTGGTATCAGCGCAAATAAAACTGGAATCTCTGTATACATTTTTGGAATTAAAGATAAGAACTACTTAGCCCAAACGTTTGGGAAAAAAATAGGTAAAGCAAGTGTAACCGGGTATTGCATAAAGTTCAAAACACTAAAAGATATAGACATTCTTACTCTTGAAACGGCAATACGATATGGTTTTGAAAACATGGCTTCCTTTTAAAAATATCTTTGTAAAAAAATGAAGTTCATCTTCAGTAACAACCACAATTAAAAATTTGAATCGCGAACAAAATACTAAACTCATCAAAGACGAAGCATTACGCCTCGGATTTAGTCATGTGGGTATTTCGAAAGCTGATTTTTTAGAGGACGAAGCACCACGGTTGGATAAGTGGCTCGCGCAAAACATGCATGGCAAAATGGATTACATGGAGCGATGGCATGATAAAAGATTGGATCCACGATTACTTGTTGATGGTGCAAAAACAGTTATTTCTTTATTACTAAATTATTTTCCAGCAGAACAACAAAATGCGGATGCTCCAAAAATTTCTAAGTATGCTTATGGTCGCGATTATCATTTTGTAATTAAAGAAAAGTTAAAAGCGTTAAGTGAATTTATTCGCTCAACAATTGGTGATGTGAATGGAAGAGCATTCGTTGATTCGGCTCCAGTGATGGATCGTGCGTGGGCAAAAAAAAGTGGATTAGGATGGATAGGAAAAAATAGTAATCTCATAAATCCAAAAGTTGGCTCTTTCTTTTTTATTGCAGAATTAATTATTGATCTCGAATTAATTCCTGATGGTTCCATGAAAGATTATTGTGGTACATGTACACGATGTATGGATGCTTGTCCGACACAAGCTATCGTGAATCCACAAATAGTTGATGGAAGTAAATGCATTTCGTACTTTACTATCGAATTAAAAGATGCAATTCCAATTGAACAAACAGGCAAATTTAATAATTGGGCTTTTGGATGTGATGTTTGTCAGGATGTTTGTCCTTGGAATAGATTTTCATCATCAACAAAAGAAAAAGATTTTAATCCTGTACCTGAATTAGTATCGATGAATCAGAAAGAGTGGGAAGAAATAACGGAAGAGGTATTTATGAAAATTTTTCACGAGTCCCCATTACAAAGAAGAGGATTCGAAGGACTAAAAAGAAATTTGAAATTTACTTTACAACGTGACGAAAGGCTTGACTAATTATATCACCGTATTTATTTCCAAACATTGATAAGCACCATATCATTAGCATTTTTCTTTCTTCAGCTTTAAGCCACTTAATAGCTTTGCGTAATTCTTTACTGAAGAGTGATTTATCGAAACTGACTTTGGTGAGGATTTCTTTTGAATATTCAAACATTCTAAACAGATATTGCCTTAGTGCGAACGCTAATTTACAGAACTGATTAGGAAATAAACGTGATAAATCCGAAAATCTTACAAACAACCTGCTGTAAAACTTTTAATGGTCGTTCCATCTGTAGGTTACGTTTTCAAAGCCAGCTAAATCAAGCACCCTATCTATGACCGTACTTGCTAAATCCTCGAAAGTTTTGGGTTTACTATAGAAAGAAGGAGACGCTGGAACAACAATTCCTCCTGCAAGAGTAACCGTTTTCATATTGTCGATGTGAATTAAACTTAAGGGAGTATCTCGAGTTACGAGAATAAGCTTACGTCGTTCTTTTAGGATAACATCGGCAGCGCGCGTAACTAAATCATTCGAAATTCCTTGAGCAATGCGTGCTAAAGTTCCCATCGAGCACGGACAAATAATCATAGTTTCATAACGAGCAGATCCAGATGCGAAAGGAGCAAAGAAATTATTTTTATCGTAATTCGTAAAGTTGAGTTTTTCATAATCACGATTTCCCATTTCGTATTCCCAAACTGCTTTTGCATTATCACTAAATACCATTCCTACAGTTTCAATTTGTTCCTGTAAGAGTTGTAATTTATCTAATAAAACTTTTGCATAGATCGCACCACTGGCTCCTGTTACTGCAACAATAATTTTTTTCTTCTTCACGAAATTGATGATTAATGATGTGCTGATTTAATAGTATATTGAATACTTAATGCTATAACAGAATTATATTGCCCTTGGTTTAGTCGATATGTATTTCCGTTGCTATGTTCACGTATTGGAAGCAGCGATTGCCATGCTTCAAAACGAATATCCCATTGTTTATTTAAGGAGTAAGCAATTGCACCAGCTATGCTAAAATCAAATTTACTAAAAGGATCTCTACTTGCTAATTCACCATCTTGATCTTGCTCTTTACTTTTTACAAGATAAGCGAATGAAGGACCTGCCTCTACATATATTTTTTTGCTTATTAAATATCTAAATTGAAATGGAACTTCTAAATAATTTAGTTGTAATAAATAAAAAGTTGGATCACCTTGATCAAGTTTACTTGGCTTGCGACTACCTTTTTGCAGATAAAGTATTTTAAATCCCAAGCTAAATTTATTTTTTTTAAAATCCGTCCTTACACCAATTCCACCCAAGAATCCTGCTTTATCAAATCCAGATAAATCATCACCAGAAACTTGCGAACCAACAATACCAATTTGTACTTCTGATTGAAAACGTTGTGCATTTGCATTCAAAAAAATGAAACAGCAAAGGCCAATAAGTAAGATTCTAAGCATCTGGCAAAGGTCGAAAAAGGAATTTGATTTGAAGGTGCTTATAACGAATTCTAGAGCTGGATTAAAAGAGGTTAACCCAAATTCGTTTAATTGTCATTGATTTTAACCAAATTCCCTTCCCTTTTCCAAGATAAAAGCGTTATGAATTGAAAAAAGCCTTAAATTTATCGGTTGTAGCGAATGGTATTAATCAGTGATTTTTCTTTTCTTCAAATGAATTATTCCGCATTAATAAGTTTAGCTGTAATTAATATAATTTAATAATTATACTAGAAATGTTATTTATCCAAATATGAAGCAATTATTTCTTCTTTTTTTAATACAATTTCTGTTAAGTACTTCGATATTGAATGCGCAATCAACAAACGAGCGTCATTCAAAAGATAGTATTGGAAATGGGTTGAATGTTTATGGGAAAATGGAAGTTAAATGGAAATTGGTAATGAATGCTTCGTCACTCAATCAGATTGCATCAAAACTTTCAACTGCATATAAGCCTAAAATAATTAGAGCAACTGTTTTGGGTTCACCAAATACTTTAAAAATTGAATATGACTTTTCGCTAATGCAAAAAGAGGATGTTCTTCAAGTGTTGAAGGCAGAAGGCATTCCTAATCCTTATTATATTGAAAAACAAAATAGATATTATTTAGATAATTATGGATTTATCACGTCCGATCCAGTAAAGTAAATTGTGATGAAAAATTAAATAGATTGTCAATGATTAAATTATTAAAGAAAAAAATATTTTTATTAATATTCTTATTGCTAGCGTTAAATGCTGTTCATGCTACTGTGATTATAAGTCCTACTGGAAATGGTGGCTTTGAATCTGGCAATACATTTTTATTAAATAATTGGACTGTTGTAAACGATGCAAATAATAAATGGTATGTTGGATCATTCGTAAAATGTAATGGAACAAATGCTGTGTATATTGATGTAAATACAACTTTGGGCGCTGCTAATAATTATCTAACAGGAACTTCTCGTGTATCACATTTTTATCGCAATGTAACATTTCCTGCTGGAGAAAATAGCATCACTTTATCATTTAATTATAAAGGGCAAGGGGAAGCGTTTTACGATTATATGAATGTTTATTTGTTAGGTACAAGCACTACACCTGTTGCGGGAACTCAACTAGCTACTGGACGAATAGGTAATACTTATTATAATCTCGTTAGTACTTGTACTTCCGAAACAATTAATATTCCAGCATCTTTTGCAGGTACCACTCAACGTTTAGTTTTCTCATGGATAAATGATAATTCGTTTGGCGCTAATCCAGCGATGATGATAGATGATATTTCATTAGTATCTGCCGTTGCACTTCCGCCACCAAATGATGATCCTTGTTTAGCAACCGCATTACCAGTTAATGGTTCTTGTGTTTTTTCAACGTATACAAATTCTCTTGCAACAAATACTGCTAGCGTATCCACTCCTTCATGTGGTGGATATCTTGGTGGTGATGTATGGTTTACTGTAGTTGTTCCAGCTTCTGGCGCAATTAATTTTGATAGCAAAGGAATCTCAATGAACGATGGAGCAATGGCTGTTTATACAGGTTCATGCGGTGCTCTTACCGAAATTGCTTGTGATGATAATAGCAGTGGAAATTTATTGATGCCTGCTCTTTCTCTTACAGGACAAACACCAGGAAATACTTTATGGATTCGCTTTTGGGCATTGAATAATACTAATAATGGATCGTTTCAAATCTGTGCAAGTACGTTTACTCCTTTACCCAATGATAACCCTTGCAATGCTACTGTTGTCCCAGTTAATACTTCATGTAATTATGCCACGTATACAAATGCTGGTGCAACTGCTACACTTGGAGTTACTGCACCTACGTGCTCGAATTATGCAGGTGGTGATGTATGGTTCACTGCTACAATTCCTGCTTCAGGATTGTTGATTATTGATTCGAATACTGGTGTTATTTTAGATGGTGGGATGTCTGTTTACACAGGATCATGCGGCGCGCTCACACAAGTAGCATGTGATGATGATGGTAGTGCAAATGGATTAATGCCAATGCTCACTATTTCAAATTTAGCTCCTGGAACACAAATATGGATTCGCTTTTGGGAGTACGGCAATGATAACAATGGAACTTTTTCTATGTGTTTATACAACCCTTGTAGTGCCGGTCCTCCTGTAAATGATAATTGTATTAATGCCGTTGCCTTGATTTTAGGAGTACCCACAACTGGAACAAATGTATGTGCTACAAATACTGGTGAACCTACTGCACCTCCTTGTTGGATAACTGTGAATCCCATTAATAGTGTTTGGTATGCTGTTCAAGCACCTGCCTCCGGACAAATAAGAGTTCGTGTAATCCCCAATACTTTAACAAATCCACAAGTAGCAATGTATAGCGGAACATGCGGAGTTGGAATGACATTATTAGGTTGTAATGATAATGCAACAGGATGCGGCACTGCTACAAATTACAGTTCTGATTTAACAGTAAGCGGTTTGGTGAACGGAACAACTTATTATATCGAGGTTGATGGATATACAACCTCTGCAGGAGTATTTGGTATTCTTGCTATTGATGGCTCTTTACCATTACCCAATTTATCTAATGGTCAAGATTGCGGAACCTATTTAGCAGTATGTGATACTGCGATGAGTTTCGGTAATCCTGGATTTCAATCATTCGGAAATATTTGTGATTATCCTGGTGGTGGTTCAAATTGTTTACTCTCTGGAGAAAGAGGTTCTGTTTGGTTTGAAATACCCATTAATGCAACTGGATCATTAGCATTTAATATTATTCCCAAAGATTGGCCAGGTTCACCAAGCACTGGTGGAACGGATTATGATTTCGCAGTATGGAAAACGGCAGGAGCAGGAGCTGTAACATGTGCTCAAATAGCAACAGGATCTGCTCCGGTAAAATGTAATTACGACTTTCTAGGAGTGACAGGTCTTTATGGAGCAGTAAATGGTGTTGCACCTCCTCAATACCCTGGTTTTGGAACAGCATACTTAAGTACTATTCCAGTCGTCGCTGGCGAAATCTATGTATTAGTTGTTTCTAATTTTTCAAATAGTTCTGCAGGTTTTGATGTTCAGTTTTCGAATACTTCTCCTGTCGCTTATGCTTCAACTGGTACTTCTTCTACATGGTCAGGTGGGTTAGATAACAGTTGGTTTAAAAGTGAAAACTGGGGCGGATGTCCTATTCCAACATGTACAAGAGATGCAATTATTAACGGAGGAATTTCTATTCAACCAACGATAATGGCTGCTGGCGCTAATGCACGATCTATTATCATAAACCCCGGAGCAGTTTTGACTTTAATAGCTGGTCAAACTTTAAATATTTGTCAGGATTTTACAAATTATGGAAGCATTCTAGCTTCACCAACTTCCACATTGTTATTTGCTAATGCCAACGTAAATCAAAATCTTAATGGGAGTTTAGTATCTCCTAATACGATGGGAAATGTAACGGTAAATAAAACTGGTGGTACTGTTAAACTTTTGCAAAATGCTGAGATGAGTGGAGATTTTCTTGTTGCCAATAATACTTCAACTTTTGATGCAAATAGTAAATTGCATCGAGTAGGAGGCGACTTTACCAACTCAGGATTTTATACTTCAGGAACTGGAACACTAGAGTTTAATGGAACTGCTGCGCAATCGTATACAAATAGTACTTCAGTAAATAATGTTACGATGAAACATAGTGGTACTGGTGTTACTACAAATACAAATTTAATTTTAGCGAATACTGGAGTACTTACCTTAACAACAGGAAAAATTATTACATCTGGTTCAACAGAAGTACAAATTTTAAATCGTACACCAGCATCATCTACTTCAGGTAATGCAACAAGTTATGTACAAGGATTATTAAGAAGATATATCAATGCAACAGGATCGTATGATTTCCCTGTTGGTAGTTCTAGTAAAGGTTATGAATTGGCAAATGTAAATTTTGCTTATGCAGGAAATCCAACAGTAATAGATAATGTGCTTGCAAGTTTTCAATCGTATGGTGCTGTTCCCGTTGCACTAAATGTTACCAATTGTGCTGCTAATTTTTCATCGCCCGCACTTGATAATGGCAAATGGAATTTTAATACTACAGGAACATCAACCTCTGGTAATTTTGATATGACATTACATAATTCGAATTATTCTAATGCGGCAGGAATATGGACTATAATGTCTGATTTTGGTGGTGGATGGGCTCTTGCAAATGGAAATTGTGTTGTTTCACCAGTTACTGCTGTTACGCGTACTTCCATGAATGGATTAAGTGGAAGTTTTGGGACTGCTCAAGGGCCTAGTGCATTACCAATAGAGTTATTGTCAATTAATGCAACTGTTGTAAATAATTTTATCCAATTAAAATGGATAACGGCAAGTGAAAAAAATAATAAAGGCTTTAAAATTTTGCGTTCAAATGAGAATGGTATTTTTGAAAATATAGGATGGGTAAATGGATTCGGCAATTCCACCGTACTAAAAAATTATTCTTTCAATGATATAAATGTGAAAAATGGATTGTATTATTATTACAGATTACAGCAAGTAGATTTTGATGGCACTGAAACGTTAAGCCCAATTGTGTCTGCAAAATTATTAGCGAATAATTATGATGCATCGTTATTCCCAAATCCAATATTCGATGAATCATTATTAACTTTTAACAATGAATCCAATGAAGGGCTTACCATTGAATTAATAAATACTTTTGGTCAAACTATTGGAATGATAAATAATAAAATATTTCCTATTGGGATTAATCAATTGCTTTTTAATCCCGAGCATTATTCTTGTAAACCTGGAGTTTATAATTTATTAATTCGATCAAATAGAGGCGAAACTCATTTGAAATTTCTTTATTTGGATAAGTAATTTTTCAACAATTTGTTTTTTTATGAGATCATTTTAGTCATATCAACTAGCGTAAATATTTTTCCTGTTTTGGATTCATTCCTTTCAACAACGACTTCATCAGGCTCTGATTTTTTCATAAATGGGGTCTTTTCCACCCAATTTTAAGTAACCATTTACGAATTCCTATCGTTAAAATAAGTTATTTGCTTAGTAATGCTACCCATTCGCCTCTGCTATTCTGCCAATTACAATAAAATTTAAAAAAACATAAGATGATACTAGTATTTTGTCACTAATAACATTTCAAATATGAGCACTCTTAAGAAATTTTCTGGTTATAGGTTGTTATTCCTTGTAACCATTTTGAACAGTATAAATTTCTCTATGCAGGCACAAAGCCTTCCAGAAAGGAATGTTGATGCTGTAATTGAACTCAAGAATTTTTCAGAAGAAAAGATGCTTCCGGCATTAAATCAATTATTGAAGAAAAATTCAGGATTGAAAATTCAAGGATATTGTTTAGGACAAGATTTAGTGGTATTCACTTTTGATGAGAAAAAATTTACATCATCAAAAGATGTTTCCATATTTTTAGAGGACAACGGATACATTGCATATCTAAAAGAAAATATGAATTCTTCAGAAGTAATCGCTAATTGCAAAAGTCCTTATAAAAAAAGTAAAGATTAGTTAAAAAAATTTTACACTCTAAAAATTTAAAATCGATACAAGTAGTGCCACGTAAAAATTTAAAATTGATTTTCGAAAAGAATAAAAATGAAAAATAATTATTCCATAAAAAAAATATTTCCACTCGTTTTAATCATGATCGCATTTGCCAATATAGTGAATGGGCAAATTTCTTATTTAACACAAGGTTCAAATTACAATCAAACTTTTGATGGTATTTTATCATCAGTTCCAGCAAATAACACAACACAATCTGTTCCTGCTTTACCATTAGGATGGGTATGGGTGGAATCTGGTTCAAATGCAAACACAACTTATCGAGTAGATAATGGATCATCTAATACAAGTGACTTTTATTTACTTGGCGCAACCAATTCTACCGAACGCGCTATCGGAGGATATTCAAGTAACAATTTACAGTCGCAATGGGGTGCATCACTAACTAATAATACTGGTGTAACATTAACGGAATTTACCTTATCCTATACAGGTGAACAGTGGAGAGATGGTGGAAATGGATCCGCAGTTTTTAATGTGGATGCTTTTTCATATTCGATAAATAGTGCAACATCATTAACAACTGGTATATGGAATAATGTTACTCAATTAAATTTCACTGCACTTGTAAATAATAATTCTTCTGATATTACCTTGAATGGAAATGCTGCTGCAAATAAAGTATTAATAACATTTACAGTTACTGGAATTCTATGGGCGCCAGGACAAACATTTTGGATGCGATGGACCGATCCAAATGAAAGTGGAAATGATGATGCTATGGGTATTGATGATTTAACTTTTTCTGCAACAATATCTGCACCTCCAACAATTACTACTGGAATTATTTCACCACTAAATTTTTGTTCTGGATCAGCTGTTTCTGTGCCCTATACAAAGACTGGAACATTTACTGGAGGTAATATTTTCACAGCGCAACTTTCTGATGCTACAGGCTCTTTTGCAGCACCAGTAAATATTGGTTCACTATCTTCTACAACATCAGGAACAATAACTGCTACAATTCCTGTTGCAACTCCTACTGGAACTCTCTATAGAATAAGAGTGGTTTCAAGTACTCCTTCAGTTACAGGATCGAATAACGGAAGTAATATTTCCATCACCTCAAAACCTACTGCAACACTTTCATATTCCGGAAGTCCGTTTTGTACTAATTCCACTGGATCACAATCAGTAATTTTAACTGGCACACTAGGAGGAACTTTTAGTTCTTCGGGAGGATTAACAATTGTACCGTCAACAGGACTTGTTACACCATCATCAAGCACTGCTGCTTCTTATACAGTTACATATACGATGCCTGCAACTGGTGCTTGTCCTTTACAAACAGCTACAACAAATATTATAATTTCTTCACCGCCTCCGTGTACTTTAGGAACAGGTGTTGTAAATGTTGCTTCATTACCTTACATATCTAATGGAAGAACAACGTGTGGTAAAATAAATGATTTAACATCGGCAAATACTTTATCTTGTGGTATATCAAATTATTTAAGTGGAGAAGATGAAGTATTTATTTTTACTCCTACATCATCAGGAAATATTACTATCACACTTACGTCAAATGGTTCACGAACTGGTTTAATGTTGTATGATGGTTGCCCTTTAAACGGAAGTTGTTCTATCACATCATGTATTGGTTACGAACAAAGTAGTTCTGGAAGTAAATCACTTTGTGCAAATGTTACAAGTGGAATTACCTATTATTTAATTGTTGATTCTTGGGCCAATCCTAAATGCAATAATTATGATATAATTATTGACGCACCAATATCTTCTTTGCCAGGATCCGTATGTGCAAATGCAGTTTCCATTCCATCATTACCGTATACTTTAACAAATGAAACAACAAAATGTAGAGGTAATGATTATACAAATGCAAGCATAGGTTCTTGTGGAACTATTTACGAATCGGGAGAAGATAAAGTTTATGTTTATAATGCTGTTACTGCTGAGTGTATTGGAATAACAATCACAGGTGCTAATAGTAATTCTATAGGTTTTCAAGTTTATTCAGGGTGTCCTGGTTCTGCTGGGGCATTATGTGTTGGAAATTCTGGTGGTGCAGTGAGTGGAACATTATCTGGTACTGTAACACTTAGTTCGCCTGGCACTTATTATATTGTAGTAGATAATCAAGCTGCACCTAGTTATGTAAATTATAATATTTCAATTGCATCTTTTGGTGTTGGTGTAACGAATGATCTTCCTTGTAATGCAATACCATTAACGTTAGGTGTTTCATACATTGGAACAAATACTTGTTCATCAGGAGCAAGTGAACCTGCAACGCTTCCTGCATGTTGGGGCCCTGGAGGTAATGTAAGAAATACAGTTTGGTTTAAAGTAGTAGCTCCAGCTTCTGGAAGTATTCGCGTTCGTGTTATTCCTAATTCATTAACGAATCCACAAATTGCAATTTATTCAGGAACATTCGGAACATCTATGACATTAAAAGGATGTAGTGATGATGCAACATCTTGCGGAACAACTACAAATTATAGTTCAGATCTAACGGTATCAGGATTAATATCTGGTAATACATATTATATTGTTGTTGATGGTTACGGAATTCTCACAGGAAGTTTTGGAATATTAGCTATCGATGGAAGTCAGCCGTTGCCTCCCTTATCAAATGGTCAAGATTGTGGAAATTATATTCAAGTATGTGATACAACCATGAGTTTTGGAAATCCAGGATTTCAATCTTTTGGAAATATTTGTGATTTCGATGGCTCTGGAGCAAATTGTTTGAATGCTGGTGAAAGAGGATCAGCATGGTTTGAAGTAACAATGGCTACAAATGGTGTTCTCGAATTTTCGATTGTCCCTAAAGATTGGTCTGGCCCTGCAATGCCTGTCGGTAATGAAACTGATTACGATTTTGCAGTATGGAAAACGGTAGGTACTGGTGCCGTAACATGCTCTGATATCGCACCACCAATTAATGCAGTGCCTATAAGATGTAATTATAGTGCACTTGGTATTACTGGTTTATATAGCGCGGCAAACGGTGTGCAACCTCCGCAATATCCTGCCGGTTATGCAGTGGCCTTTTCTAGTCAAATAAATGTATTAGCTGGTGAACATTATGTAATTTTAGTTAGTAATTACGCTACAAGTACATCGGGTTTCGATATTATTTTTGGTACATCACCAATAACTTATGGCGGTGGTGGATTCAACGCCGTTAGCTGGTCTGGGGGAATTGATACCGATTGGTTTAAAAAGGAAAATTGGGGTGGTTGCGCAATCCCTTCCTGTTCATTTGATGCAATAGTAAATGGTGGAATAATATTACAACCTGCTATTAATGCTCCCGCTAATGCGAAGTCAATTTTAATTAATCCAGGTGCAACACTTAAACTAAATTCAAATAAGACTTTAACAGTATGTGAGAACTTTACAAATTTAGGAACATTTAATTCTGGTGTAGGATCAACAGTAATTTTTAACAATAATACTTTCAATCAAAATATAGATGGAAATTTATTAGGAACAAATGCCTTCTACAATGTTACAGTAACAAAATCAGGAGGTGTTGTAAAAATATTAAAGGATGTTGAGATGAAAGGTGATTTTATGATTTCGAATGGCACCTCTACATTTTCAGCAAATAATAATTTACATTTTGTAGGTGGTGATTTTACAAACAATGGAAATTACTTACCTGGATTTGTAGGCACGTTAGAATTGAATGGAAGTACTCCACAAAATTATTATAATTTTGGCACTTTGAATAATGCAAAAATAAATAATGCTAGCGCTACTGGCGTTACTATTTTTTCAGATTTAGAAATAGGAAATAACGGAATACTTACTTTAACAAATGGAAGAATTAATACCACACCATTTACTGAAGTTAGAGTGTTAAATAGAAATATTTCTTCTGTTACTAGTGGTAATACTACAAGTTATGTCAATGGTCTTTTAAGAAGAAGAATCAATTCACAAGGCTCTTATGATTTCCCAGTTGGTGAAGCTAGTAAAGGATATCAATTGGCAAATGTAAATTTCAATAATAGCTCAACTCCAACTGCAATTGATAATATTGTAACGTACTTTCAACCGTATTCTCCATCGCCTCCACCAACAGGAGCTACTGATTGCGGAATCACCTACTCTTCTCCAGTGCTCGATAATGGTAAATGGAATTTCGTTTCTTCTCCTAATGCTTTTTCTGGAGATTTTGATCTCACGCTTCATAATTTAAATTATACAAATGCAGCTGCTAAATACACGATAATGAATGATCAAGGAAGTGGATGGATGATCGCAAATGGGAATTGCGCTCCTTCCATTGTAACTGCCGTAAAAAGAACGAGCATGTCAGGCCTACTTGGAGATTTTGGAATAGCTCAAGGACCAAGTTTGTTGCCTATCGAGTTACTATCATTCACTGCAAAACCACTTTCAACATACATACAATTAAACTGGACTACCGCATCGGAAAAAGAAAATAAAGGCTTCGAAATTCAACGCTTTGATGCTAGTGGTGCATTTGAAACAATCGGTTGGATAAATGGTGCCGGCACAACAAATATTCAAAAGTATTATCAGTTTAATGATATCAATGTAAAAACAAATACACTTTATTATTATCGATTACATCAAATAGATTTTAATGGAAATTCAGCGATTAGTCCAATAATATCTTGTCAACTGAAAGGCCGATTCTTGAATGCATCAGTTTTCCCTAATCCAGTTGCTGATGAGGCTGTAATTACTTATTTCCTTGACGAAGAGGCAAACGTTATGTTGAGTTTGTTTAACACATTAGGAGAAGAAATAATTATTCAAGAAAATACATACTTGCAACAAGGAACTCAACATTTAATTATCAAAACAACACAGCTCCATGTTTCTGATGGCTTATATACTCTAAAAGTTAATGCTTCTGGAAAGGCAGCGTTTTTGAAAATAATCATTTCTTCAAATTAATCAATACCAAACGTACAGTAAGTAGTGGTATAAGTAGCTAAAATTCGATTTCTGCAACTCTCTTGGTTTCTTTTTCGTAAGAAAGGCATAAATATGCCCATCTATGAAACCATTATACCTGTTTTTGACCATTTTTTTAAGTTTTCTTACATCTGCACAACTCAAAGCGCAAGATAATTATTCATCATTAAATGTTACTGGCGACTTAGTAATTGAAATCCCCAGAGCAGATCTAATAAAAACAATACCGTCACTAAAATTGAAACTAAAAGAGATGAAAAATATTTCTTTTGATGGATTTTGTGAAAGTAGAAAATTGCTTTTTCTGCATACCAATGGTGAATCCCTTGCTAATGTTTTGTCAGTAATGAATGAGATGAATCTAATTTATTACATTAAACAAAATACGTCAATAGAACGTGCAAAGAAAGCATGTATGAATGAAGATGAAATCAAAAGTAGTTTCATTATCGAATAATTTATTTAACAAAACCGAATCATCCTAACCATGAAACGAATTATAACTATTTTCAGTTTACTTATCTGCATTCAACAAATTAATGCACAATGTATCGGCGGAACATTAGCTTCAAATATTATTCCATCAACTTCTTGGCAATTTGTTAATGGCGTTGCTGGAGGAACATATTATACCTTTAATGGAACTGCTGGAAATACCTATTCATTTTCATTCTGTTCAGTAGATGGTGGAAGTAGTAGTTATGATACGCAAATATCATTGTTAAATTCTTTTGGAAATTATTTACAAGCGGGAGTTGATGATTATTGTGGCTTAAATGCACGATTAGATTTTTATTGTACTGTTACTGCAACCTATCGTGTACTACTAACAAAATACAATTGTGTTAGTCAAAATAACATGGGCAAGGTTGCTTATAAATATTTAGCAACTCCAATGTGCCCAACAGGTTTAGGAACTGGAGTAACGAATGTTGCTTCATTACCTTATACATCAGGTGCAGGTTCAACAGCAGGAGGAGTTAATGATCTTACCGCTTCCAATATGAATATTTGTAGTAATTCTTCTTATTTATACGGCGAAGATAAAGTCTGGATTTTTACACCTGTAACGGGTGGAAATGTAACAATTACACTATTAACTTCAAGTACTAAAGCAGGTATGTATTTGTTTAATGGTTGCCCTTTAAATGGAAATACAAGTTCATGTGTTGCATCAAGTTTAGGTGGAGCAAATCCTACAATGACAATTTGCGTGGAACAAGGTGTAACATATTATTTAGTTATAGATTCAAGGTCTAATACATCTAATTTTACATATTCCAATTTAACAATTACTGCACCATCTGCTGTTTCTACTTGTTCTATTGGAACTGAAATAGCAATTCCGAGTCTTCCTTATAATTCAATAGGTAGAACAACTTGTGGAAAGGGAAATGAAATTACAAGCGCAAATACAATGACATGCGGAAATAATTCCTATTTATTTAGCGAAGATGAAGTGTTTACTTTTACGCCAATATCATCTGGAAATATAACCGTTGGAATTACTTCTTCATCATCCTATTCAGGAATATTTTTATTTGAAGGTTGTCCATTAACAAGTTATTGCGCTGCAACAGGAAATCGTTGTATTGGAAGTTCAACTTCTGCTAGTGGAACAAAATCATTGTGTGGATATGTAATTGCAGGAAGAACTTATTATGTTGTTGTTGATAATTATAATAGTTGTTTCCCCTATTCCATAAACATCTCTTCGCCAGCATCCAATTTAACTGGAGCCACTTGTGCTAATCCTGTAATAGTTTCTACATTGCCATTTATTGCAACAAAAGAAAGTACAACATGTATGGGAGATGATTACAACAATTTTACCACTGGCTCATGTGGTTCATTGTATGAATCAGGAGAAGATAAAGTTTATCGTTATGATTCTCCAGGTTCCGAATGTGTTGGTATTACGTTGTCAGCATCAAGCACAAATAGTATAGGTTTTCAAGTGTATAATGGAATACCAGGAAATGCAGGTGTTACATGCATCGGTTCTGGTGGAGGTGCATACGCTGGCACATTAACAGGAAGCGTTACATTATCCGCAGCAGGAACTTATTATTTTATGGTAGATACTTGGGCTGATCCTACAAATGCAAATTATAATATTGCATTATCATCTTATGGAAATGCTGTTGCAAATGATTTACCATGTAATGCAATTATGATTCCTGTTGGTAATTCCGTTACTGGTGATAACAGTTGTTCTGGTGGTAGTGGCGAGCCTCCCGTTCCTGCATGTTGGATAACACCAAATAGTGTAAATACGGTTTGGTATAGTTTCGTTGCACCATCATCAGGAAAAGCAATCATCCGAACTTCAACAGGATCATTACGCAATACACAAATTGCACTTTATGCTGGAACATGCGGAACAAGTTTATCTTATGTTTCATGCAATGATAATGCTTCAGCTTGTGGTGGCACTTCAACAAATATGTCGCAAATATCAGCTACAACATTAGTGGCAGGAAATACCTATTACGTTGCCGTTGATGGTTATAATTCATTTACAGGATCATTTGGAATTTCAATTTTAGATGGTGCAAATCCATTGCCTGCTGTTCCAGGTCAAGACTGCTCATTGGCATTGTCAGTTTGTAAATCTGTAACAACAGTTGGTGATCCAGGCTTTCAAACATTTGGAAATATTTGTGACTTTACTGGTGGTGGTACCAATTGCATTTCAACAGGTGAACGTGGCACTGTTTGGTACGAAATTCAAATCGCATCAAATGGCAATATGGAATTTACTATAACTCCAAATGATTGGGAAGGATCACCAAGTTTAGTAAGTACTGATTATGATTTTGTAATGTGGAAAACAAGCGGAACAGGAGCAACAAGTTGTGGAGGAATTTCTGCTGGCGCAACTCCTATTCGATGTAATTATAGTTTTCTTGGAGTTACAGGATTATATGGTGCTAGCAATGGATTAGATAACCCCGCATATCCAGGATTTGGAGCTGCTAATCAAGCACAATTACCTGTAATAGCTGGAGAGGTTTATGTAATCGCAATTTCAAATTATTCAAATTCTGTTTCTGGATTTAGATTAGAATTTAGTAACAGCTCGCCAATAAATTATACTCCAACACCATCAACAGTTGTATGGACAGGTGGAGTTGATAACGATTGGTTTAATACTGAAAATTGGGGAGGTTGCGCACTGCCTAGTTGTGCAACAAACGCAATTATACTTTCTGCATCTGCAAATCAACCAATAATAAATGCATCAGGCAGTACAGCAAAGTCGTTAACGGTAAATGCTGGAGCAAGTTTAACAATCAATCCTAATATTACTTTAACATTATGTCAGAATTTATCTAATTCAGGAGTGTTAAATGCGAAAGGAAATTCAACGATAGTATTCACTGGCAATTCAAATCAAAATATTGATGGAAGTTTAATAGGTAGTAATGCATTTTCAAATTTTGTAATTACAAAAACAGGAGGAACTGCAACATTGTCTAATGATATAGATGTAAATGCTAATTTAATAATTTCTGATGCATCAAGTACGCTTGATGGTAATGGAAAGAAGATAAATTTAAAAGGAAATTTTGCAAATAATGGCGGAAGTTTTATTGCTGGTAATAATGGTAATCTAACATTTAGTGGTAATTCAACTCAAACATATTTTAATGTTGGTACAATAAATTCTGTAACGATGCTTCATGCTGGATCAGGAATTTTATTGCTATCAAATATGAATGTTGGAACGAATGGCATTATGAATTTTAGTAGTGGAAAAATTATAACTACAAATAACTTTGAAGTAAATGAAACTAATAGTTCTTCTTTAGCTATCAATGCAGGAAATGCAACAAGTTATGTTGAAGGCACTCTTAGAAGATCACTACCACCTGCTCAGTCGCCACGAATTTTTGAATTTCCTGTAGGTAATGCTAACAAAGGATTTCAACGTGCTACTTTAAATTTTTACGCAGGTGCAACGCCTACTATTTCAAGTTTGGCAATGACATTTAATAATTATTCTGGTACACTACCAAATTCTTTAGGACAAGATCCTTCTTGTACTCCTAAATTTAATTCAATTTCTTTAGACAATGGTTATTGGAATTTAACTCCACAAGGAAATGGACAAGCTGATATGAATATGACATTGTATAATACAAACTATACTAATCCGTCAAATGTTTTTTCAATTATGGAAAGTGTAAATAGTGGATCATGGTTCGTTCCTAATATAGTAAGTGGAAGTTGTATATCGTCCGCTATTACTTCCGTTACCCGAAATGGTATTGGGAACACACATTCAAACGGCGTTCCTATTGGTTTTGGAATTGCACAAGGGAATTCCGCATTGCCTATTACATTACTATCCTTTATTGCAGAAGCAAGGAGCAATAGTATTATGACAACATGGATGACTGCTACAGAAAAAAATAATAAAGGCTTCGAGATTCAACGTGCAATAAAGCCTGATCAGTTTGGAGTTATTGGTTGGGTAAATGCTGCTGGAAATGGAAATTCAACTACACTGAACACGTATAATTTCGAAGATAAGAATGTAAGTGCAAATGTGCTTTATTATTATCGCCTACATCAAGTTGATTTAAATGGCAAAGACTCGTATTCCAAAATTGTTGCTGCAATTATTCATGAAAAAGGTGTTGTGATTTTAAATGCTTATCCAAATCCTTATAATGTAGCTACTACAATAAAATATATTCTTAGTCGACCAACAATTGTTACTATTGAAATTTCTGATATGAGTGGAAAATTGGTAAAAAAATACCAACAAGGATTACAAAATGAAGGAAGTTATTCTGTTCCATTTTCAGGAAAAGAATTTGGGTTAAATGCAGGTTTGTATAATGTAGTAGTATGGTGCGACGACGAACGACATCAACTACGTTTAACTGAAACGGAATAAAAGATAAAAGAAAAAGTATTGGTTAAAAAGCACAAGTTTACTGGACTAATTTATACTAGGTATTTGTATTATGTAGGATTGTGTATTATCTACTTTTAATAAAGTCATGCAACAAGGAAAACACTTCTTTGTATTTCGTTAGAGGTAATGTATTTGCTTTGTCATAGATATCATGATAGGCAGTGATCCCACCCATGGTATAACAAAAAAAAGAAGGAACTCCTTTTTCAGAAAAATAATAATGATCACTATTATGTGCAGCGCCTCTTTTACTTATTATTTTTAGATACTGATGTTCGCTATTTATTTTTTCAAATGAACTAAATGCCTCGGTATAAATAGCGCCATTAACAACCATTAAGCCATCCTCGCCAGTTCCTAATAAATCGAGATTGATTAAAAAATTAATTTTTTGAAGGTCTACTGTGGGATGATCAGTATAATACTTTGACCCTATTAATCCTGCTTCTTCACCAGCAAATGCAATAAATACTAAAGTGTATTTTAGTTGATTTTCAGATTGTCTAAAATATTTTGCTAAATTCAATAACATTGTAACTCCTGAAGCATTATCATTTGCTCCTGGAAAATAAGTGTGCTTTCCCATTTTCCCAAGATGATCATAATGTGCTGTAATGAAAATAAAAGAATCAGGCAAACTGGATCCAGGAATAATTGCTATAACATTTTGTGTATGATGATTGGGGATAAACTCATTTACAATATTCAATTTAATTTGCATAGGATTAGATGGAATAGCATTTCTTAAAATATGAAATGTAAAAAAGGAATCTACTATCGTACTAACACTCCAAGTAAGTTTTTTTTCGCTAATAAAAATTAATCCAACAGCATTTAAAGGATTGTTTTTCCAAAGTCGAATGGAATCAGTTGTAAATGATTTTCCATTTCCAGAAGTGTCAATTAATAATATGACGTTCCGAAAATTTTCTGATGTATAATATGTTGGCGAATGATTAATAATCTTTACAAGAAAAGTTCCTTTTATTCCTGATGAAGAGGGATCGACAATATACTCCTTTCCAGGAAAAAGTAAATGACCATTAATTGAAACACTCATTTTAGAAGGAAAAGTATTTACAGGGAATGAAAAATTTTGATAAAAATTATTTGATCCAGCGTTCAACCCAATTTTTATAAATTCATTTTTTAAAAACAAAGCAGCTTTTTGATCTCCACCATTAACATATCCTCTCCCGGCAAATGATTTATCAGTAAGATGATTTAATATACTGCGCGTGTAGATGCTGTCTTGAGCTTGCAACTTTATTGAAGCAAAAATCGCAAAACATATAATGAAAGAAATTATACTTTTCATTAAGTACTAAACCGTCGTTTAATAAGATCGTTTAGTTCAATAAAAATTGGTGAATTCGTATTCCAATTCATTTTACTAGCTAACTCATTATGTAATTCATTATAAGCTTCATCGTAATTTGTAAATCCATTTATCTTATCAATACTATCACTAAATTGTTGCTGATTACCAGAAAATAATTCATTAATAAAAGAAAAACGCTCATTTATTCCTATTGATTTCTTCAAGTTAATGAGTGGTTTTTTTTGTAATTTGTCTGCTACAGTTTCGTCATTTCGTGATTTAGAAATCTGTGCGTACAATGTTTCTTGTTCTTTAAATTTTCCACCTATTGTACTCGAAGGTTGATCAAATAAAGTTGCGGATTGATGAATGGTTGTAGTTTCTTTTTTCTCAATCACTACATTCTTCTCCTTCTCCATTACTACACTTTTTTCTACTTCTGTTATAAGCTCAACATGCGATTCATTAAATTCGGCTTTAATAACAAATTCATTATTTGAATGAATAGTCGGTTGCTCTATTCGAGTATGCTTTTGAGAAATTCTTTCTTCCGTAAATGTTAGGTTAACATTTTGTTCAATAGGTTCGACAATAGTATTTTCAATTATTGTAGCTTCATCTTCGAGTAACAAATTTGCAAATGCAATACTTTTATCTGATGGTATATTGATTTCTGATTCTGGATAATCGGAATGACTAGAATGCTGAACTCTTGTTGGATGATTCACAACTCTTTCTAATGGTTCTTCACGAAACGAAGAATCTTGTACCTTGCTTAAATGATCTAATTGTTGATATAAATTTTGCAAAGAGTTTTTCATCAAATCAATTTCAATAAGTGGAACAATATTTAGATGCTCTCTAGCATTTAAATATTGTTCAGTAAATGTTTCTAGTAGTCTGTCAATTTCTTGAAGGATCCGATTTCGTTCGTTAAGCATGGTAGGGTTATAACTATTACAGCTTGTATTTATTGTAATTATTGAATTACAAATGTGCATGTTTTTGATCTTTTTAAACCTGTTTTCCATAAATCCTTTCAACAACTTGTCGTTAATTGGATTATTCTAATAATCTATTTGCTTTGTCAGATGATTGTCAGAAATAGAGTAATATGACATTTGTCAGCCGTGTTTGGGTTTATCCTCTGAATTGAGCAACCTACTTTCGCAGGGTGTTTCGCATACAGGTATTACTCACTACTTTTATAATCTTTGGATTCTTGTATAATTCTAAGGGGCAAGGCGTCAAGTTATATACACCAAGCCATCTTCCACTAGAAGGTGCAAGGGTAATATTTAGCACTATAGATAACCAAAAATCGATTTTTTATTATTCCGATAACCTTGGTGAAGTAAGATCACCACAAATTGGATTTCCGATGGTTCGTAAAGTTATCTCAACAGGATTTGAATATCACATCGACACGCTAACGGAGGCTAAAAATGAATTGCAAGTTATCTACTTATCTCCATTGCAGAAAAATTTGGATGAGGTGACTGTTACTGGTACTTTATTGCCACAATATCAATCTAATTCGGTGTATTCAATTCAGGTTATTAATAGGGAGGAGATTGAACATAAGGCAGCGAATAATTTAAGGGAGTTACTTTCTAGCGAATTGAATATCAAAATCGCAAATGACGCAATATTGGGTTCGAGCCTCAGTATTCAGGGAAATGGCGGTGAAAACATTAAATTTTTAATTGATGGTGTCCCAGTTGTAGGTCGTCAAAATGGCAATATCGATCTTAACTCATTAAACCTTTCCAACATTGATCGTGTTGAAATTATTAAAGGACCAATGTCGGTTTTGTATGGTACTGATGCACTAGCAGGTGTTGTAAATCTTATTTCTAAAACAAATGCGAAGCAGAATTTATCGGTGGGATTAAATTCTTATTATGAAAGTAACGGCCAATATAATGCTGATGCTTCTTTAGGTTGGGGATTCAGAAAATCTTCGTTGATGATTAGCGGTGGTAGAAATTATTTTGATGGATGGAACGAAGATGAAACTACTCGAAATCAATTGTGGAAACCTAAAGAACAATTTTTTGGCAATATAAAATTTAATAGTGTTATCAAAAATTGGAAATGGAGTATTCAATCTGATTTTAATAAAGATAAAATTACAGATAAGGGTACTCCAATTGTTACTCCCTATTCCGCAAAAGCATTTGATAATTATTTTACTACTCTTCGAACTAATAGTCAATTTTCAATAAACAAATCTTTTAGTGAGACAAGTGCATTTCAATTAACAGGTGCGTATTCATATTATCAGCACATCAGAAATAGTTATGTAAAAAACATGGTTGATTTATCAGAACAACTTATCAATGGTCAATTAGAT
Organism: Bacteroidia bacterium; assembly: GCA_038206385.1. Taxonomy (GTDB): domain Bacteria; phylum Bacteroidota; class Bacteroidia; order AKYH767-A; family OLB10; genus JANXSD01. The sequence goes on from JBBRAW010000004.1 coordinate 29,990, forward strand.
AATGACACTACAACATTCAATTCGGTTTTTGCTAGATTAAATTATACTAATGATAATATATTTGAGAAAGTATCACTGTTAGGTGGTATTGATTACAATTTTGAATCAGCAAAAGGATCTCGAATTGATAATAACAACCATGATATTATCGATTATGCATTGTTCGGTAGTGTCGAGTACAAACCAATTTCTATCTTATCTATTCATCCAGCTATTCGTGCAATTTACAATACTAATTATGATGCCCCATTAATACCTTCTGTCAATTTACTTTATAAGCCTTTTAAATTGTATGAAATTCGTTTATCATGGAGCAAAGGATTTAGAGCGCCTTCCCTTAAAGAACAATTTCTTGATTTCGAAGATAGCAATCACAATGTACATGGAAACCCAAATTTAAAGGCGGAAAATTCAATGCATTATCTTGCATCTCTTCTATATAAAAAAGTTTGGAAGAAAGTTGTAATTATGGCTGAACCTTCTGTTTTTTATAGTCAAATTAAAAATAGAATTTCTTTAGTGGAAGCCGATGCTTCAACTAAATTATATCAATACACCAACATTGAAAATTTTAATTCCAAAGGAGCAGAGCTTACGCTTAAATGTAATTTATCGCGGTTTCATTTATCTGCTGGGACTTCTTACACTGGTGTTCATGAATCATTTGGTGCTACATCAAAGCAAACGGATATTGCATGGTTCCCCGAATACAATGCGTCGGTTGACTATACGTTTAGTAAATTTAAAACTACTTTTTCTGCCCAATGGAAAGGAGTTGGAAAAAAACCTGTTTATCGAATCAATACTGATGAAAGTATCTCGCGTTTTGAAAACGATTCATATCAATTATTGGATGTAAATGTTCGTCAACAGTTTTATAAAAATCATTTTAATATTACACTCGGCATCAAAAATATTTTAAATGTTAAACAAGTAAATGCTTATGAGTCGAGCGGTGTGCATAGTGATGGTAGTAATGAAACCTCTATAGGAACAGGAACCACTTGTTTTGTAAAAATTGGAATCGCTTTATGATGAAAAATAATTTATTTATTTTCTTTATTTCAATTATCTTTTTTGCTTCATGTGAAAAGGAAGATACTGCTATTGTGTTGCCTTCTCCAGGATCGCTCGAGCATCAATCAGTAAGTCTAGGCAGTAATTTTGAGTACCAAGCGTATGTTAGCTTAGGAAATAACAGTATCGTTACTCGTGATTACATGCATGCCTATGATCTTGCATTTGAAGCATCTTCACAAGGAACTAGAGTATATCTTAATAACGCAAGAATGATGTTTGCTTGCAATACTGGCTTAGCAGATATTTCTGTCGCTGATTCTTCTGGAAAACATTGGCGCTTCGATCAAGAGAAATTAAATCCCGACAGTACAGCGATTGGTAACTGGTGGATAGCTGCGGCTACGCAAAATAATATTAGTAATGTTTTTTATATTGATAGAGGTACGCAAATTCTTGGTAATGACCGTTACAAAAAATTTCAAATTCTATCAGTAACTAATCAGAAATATCGTGTTCGATTTAGTAATTGTGATAACAATGGCGTTGTTGAAATTGATGTGCCTAAGGACACTACTTATTCGTTAATGTATTTGAGTTTTGATAATGGTGGAAAAGTTGTTCAGGTCGCTCCACCTAAAGATCAATGGGATTTTGTTTTCACTCGATATACGCATGAATATTTTGAATATCCTGAATCATCGCCATATCGTCATTATACCGTTACTGGTGCGCTTCTTAATGTTTGGAATGATGTGCAAGGATGTAAAAATAAATTGGATTCAACACCTAATTATGTAGCTTTCGATAGCTGTAACGCAAACTATATGAACCAATATTTGTTTAGTAAACAAGCAGATATAATTGGTTACGATTGGAAGTATTATGTTATTAATGATAACCATTATTATCTAACACCCAATTTGTATTTTATTATTCAAGATAAAAAAGGATTTTATTATAAACTGCGAATCTTAGATTATTATGATCCGCAAGGAAATAGAGGTACAGTTACTTTTCAGTACCAACGTATGTAAAAAAAATTAATCTCAATAAAATAAATTCAATTAATAATCATGAAATCAAGTTTACTTCAAAAAACATTGTTGTTCTGTTGTGTAGTTGTTGCTTCTGCATTTAATGTTAAAGCTCAAGTTAGTCAAACAGTTTCTATTCAACCTGGATATACTAATCGTACATTCTATCAAATGAGTTCAGGTACCGTAAGTTCAGTGTCTAATACAGATTGGGATTTAGGTTTTCAATTGCGTGGTCGCTACGGAGCCATCACTACAAATGCAAAAAATAATGTGCACGTTTGGAAAGCTAATAAAGCTGTTGGCGATTGGTCATCGATGGCTACCTCCGATACTACTGGTGTATTAAATTCAATTAATGAATTACATAATTCAGAAACCACATGGAATAATGGTGCGTTTAATACAACGAATAATCCTGCAAATCTTTTTGATTTAGGATGGGGATTATATGATCAAGTTTCGCATATCATAACTGGTGATTCAGTTTATTTTATTAGTCTTGCTAATAATACTGTTTATAAAAAACTTGAAATAATTCAGTTAGATGGTTTTACTTATGATTACATTTTCCGTTACGCAAATTTAGATGGAACAAATGAAATAACTGATACAATAATAAAATCAGCATTCCCAAATAAATTTTTTGCATACTACTCTTTAGTAAATGGTGTTGATATTGATCGTGAACCAGTTTATAATGCTTGGGACTTAAGTTTTGAAGGATATAAATCAGCAAATGTTATTCCTGGGAGTTACTATTCTGTAACAGGTGTGTTAAGTAACGACAGTGTATTCGTTGCAAAAGCTTATCCAGTTGATACCGCTTCAACATCCGATAATGGTTTAACGTATAGTAAAGAAATAAATTCTATTGGATTTAACTGGAAAAATTATAATCAAACTTTAATGATGTATGTCATAGAAGATTCAACAATTTATTTTGTAAAAGATCGTAGTCGGAATACATGGAAAATGGTATTTACTGGATTTGGTGGTAGCGCAAATGGAAATTTTTATTTTACGAAAACTGCTGTTTCTGCAACTGGAATAATTGAGAATTCTTCAATTCAAACATTAGCTTCTTTCCCAAATCCAGCACATGATAATGTTAGAATTATGATTGATGCTAAATCAACAGGAGAATCTTCTGTATCTATTTACGACCTTTCAGGAAAAATGATGCAACAAAATATGATACATCTTATTGGTGGTTTACAAGCTATTGATTTGTCATTAAATAATTATTTACCTGGCTTGTATCAAGTGATTTTTACTCAAGGTGCTGAACGACAAGTGAGCAGAATAATTGTTCAATAATTCAAAATTCTCAATGTATTTAGAGGAGTATTCTGGTGGAATACTCCTCTTTTTTTTATCCTAAAATGCGTCGATTTCTGACTTTTTGAAATGTTATTGATAAAGATTTGAATTTTCTTAAAGTCGATTTGTTAATAATATTGATAAATTATAGACCGTTTTCAGAGGTAATATGATTGATCTTCTTAGTTATATCTGTATTTTTCAACAGACATTCAGCGAACTAGCCAATCTTTAAATCTTTCATTAATTTTAGAGCATTATTATCCTCGAAAATGTTTCTTGAACAAACTAAATTAAATTCCCAACGAAAGGGTTGGATTGAAGTAGTAACTGGTAGTATGTTTTCTGGTAAAACAGAAGAACTAATCCGACGACTAAAACGTGCGCAAATTGCTAAACAACATGTCGAGATTTTTAAACCAGCGATCGAACGTCGTTATGATGAATTAAATATAGTATCGCATGACGCTAATCAAATTCCAAGTACTCCAGTGCCTTCTTCTTCCAATATTTTATTGCTCGGAAATGGTGTCGATGTAATCGGTATTGATGAAGCCCAATTTTTTGATGATCAACTTCCTTATGTCTGTGAAACATTAGCAAATAATGGAACACGCGTAATTATTGCAGGATTAGATATGGATTATTTAGGTAAACCATTCGGACCAATGCCAATGCTTTTAGCCATCGCAGATTACATAACAAAAGTTCACGCAATTTGTATGATATGCGGTGATCTTGCGAATCACTCCTTTCGTACTACACACGATGAAGAATTAATTGTTTTAGGAGAAAAAGAAAGTTATATTCCACTTTGCCGTTCATGCTTTGTGAAGAAGATGAGAAGTGTTTCAAATGAAACTCATCAAGTGAAAAGCACTTAATTAAATTATGCCACATAAAAGTTATTCCGTTCAACAAATCGCAGAAATAATAAATGCTGATTTGATAATTAATGATTCCGATCATTTAGGAATAATGTATTTAGTAACGGATAGTCGCCGAATAAGTAATGCAGACCTTTCACTGTTTTTTTCTATAAAAGGTGAACGTAGAGATGGTCATGATTTTATTTTGGATTTATTTGAAGCAGGTGTTCGTAATTTCGTTATCAGTGATAGAAATGCAATTCTTCCAACGCAAAATTGTAATTACCTTGTAGTAGATGATACCCTCAAAGCAATGCAAGAGTTAACTGCTTGGCATCGTTCACAATTTAACATTCCTATAATTGGTATCACTGGAAGTAATGGTAAAACAATTGTTAAAGAATGGCTTTTTCAATTGCTTCGCGAAGATTATAATATTGTTCGTAGCCCTAAAAGTTATAACTCGCAAATTGGTGTTCCGCTCTCTGTTTGGCTTACTCAATCCGATGATACATTAGGGATCTTTGAAGGCGGAATATCCAAGCCAGGTGAAATGCAGAAACTTGAAAAAATGATTCTGCCAACGATTGGAATTTTTACAAATATTGGATTGGCTCACGATGAAAATTTCTCGAATCAGGCCGACAAGATCAATGAAAAATTACAACTCTTTGCGCACGCAAGAAAATTAATTTATTGTAAAGATTATTTGGGAATTCAAGAACAAATAGCACAATCGAAAATATTGCCAAGCAATTTAAGCACGTTTACTTGGTCGAGAAAATCGAAAGCTGATTTGCAAATCGGACGAATCTCAAAGCAAGAACATGAAACCGAAATTCAAGGAATCTATCAAAATAATTTTATAAGTATTCGTATTCCCTTTACTGATGAAGCATCAATAGAAAATTCAATTCATTGTTGGAGCTTACTTTTGTTTTTAGATTATCCTCCAGAAGTAATTGTAGAAAGAATGGAATTGTTAAGCCCTGTGGCTATGCGATTAGAGATGAAAGAAGGTGTGAATAATTGTTCAATTATTAATGATTCGTATAATTCTGATTTAGGTTCACTAACGATTGCACTCGATTTTTTAAATCAACAAAAGCAACATAAAAAACGAACCGTTATCTTAAGTGATATCCTGCAAAGCGGACAGGATGAAGCAATTTTATACAAAGAAGTTGCAAAACTTTTAGACGAGAAACAGATTGTTCGACTAATAGGAATTGGACCTTCTATAACACGTCAAAAACATTTATTTAATCTCGATAAATCGTTTTATGATAATACCGATGAATTTTTGCGCGAATTAAATTATTCTTCTTTCTCTCATGAAACAATCTTGATTAAAGGAGCAAGATCGTACGGTTTTGAAAGAATTAGCAAGGCGCTTCAGCAAAAAGCTCATGAAACAATTTTAGAAATTAATTTGAATGCAGTAATTCATAATTTAAATTTATTTCGTTCACGATTAAAGTCAGATACTAAATTGATGGTGATGGTAAAAGCTTTTTCTTATGGAAGTGGAAGCTTTGAAATTGCAAATGTTTTACAGTTTCATCGTGCAGATTATCTCGCTGTTGCTTATGCTGATGAAGGCGTTGAATTGCGCAAAACAGGAATCACATTGCCTATTATGGTGATGAATCCAGAAGAACAAAGTTTTGATGCAATGATCAGCTATCGCCTCGAACCAGAAATATATAGTTTCCGAGTACTTAATCATTTTTCAGAAGCATTACGTAGAAGATCACAAGATTTATTGCAACATAAATTTCCAATCCATATAGAAATCGAAACAGGAATGAATCGATTAGGATTTGAAGAAAGTGAATTGAATGAATTAATAATTCGTTTGAAGAACAATAAAAATATTCGAATCGCATCTGTATTTTCTCATCTAGTTGCCAGTGATGAAATTGCACATGATAGTTTTTCTCGTCAGCAAATTGCAAAGTTTGCAGCTATGAGCGCAACAGTACAATCTCATTTTAATTATCCCATTTTACGTCACATATTAAATTCTGGTGGAATACTTCGTTTCCCAGAAGCACAATTTGAAATGGTTCGTTTAGGTATTGGCTTACACGGTATCGCATCAAGTTCGCACGAACAACGCCAACTTCAAATGGTGTCTACATTAAAAACAACGATCTCTCAAATTAAACATATTAAAGTTGGTGAGTCGGTCGGTTATAGTAGAAAATTTGTTGCACAAAAAGATTTAACAATCGCAACTGTTGGTGTTGGATATGCCGATGGATTAAGTCGCCGTTTAGGAAATGGTGTTGGCAAAATGTTAATTGATGGATTGTTCGCGCCAATAGTTGGAAGTGTTTGTATGGATATGACGATGATTGATGTCACAGGTATTCCAGCACGAGAAGGTATGGAAGTAATTGTGTTCGGACCAGATTATACTATCTTAGATTTAGCAGAACAAACGGATACGATTCCTTATGAAGTGTTGACAGGAATATCGGAAAGAGTAAAACGCGTTTATTTTCACGAATAAATAAATTTTTTATGGCGCAAAGAAATTATTTACCTGGACATGAGATAAAACTTATTCATAGTGGAAATGAATATTTCGAAGACTTAATAAAACTCATCGATTCCGCGAAAAATATTTTGCATTTGCAAGTGTATATTTTTGATGATGATGCAACAGGAAAGCAAATTGTTACTGCTTTAATTGATGCAACAAATAGAGGTGTAAAAGTTTATCTAATGGTTGATGGATTTGGCTCTCATAGCTTGAAGCATGATTTTCAGGAAATGTTAAAAGAAGCAAAAATATTTTTTAGATTTTTTTCACCGCTCCCCTTCCCAGGAATTACACAATCTGCAAGACGACTGCACATTAAAGTTTGTGTTGCAGATGGAAAGAAAGCTATTGTAGGTGGAATTAATATTGCCGATAAATACCATGGCGACTCACAACATTTACCTTGGCTCGATTATGCTTTATTTGTAGAAGGTAAAGTATGCGAACAATTGGATGCATTTTGTAATAAGATTTGGAAAAGAAGATTTACATCTAGAAAAAAAATCTCTCCTAAGCATACCAATTCAAATGATCCCGTTCTAGTTCGCATGAGTCAGAATGATTGGCTTCGAGGTAAAAATGAAATTTCTGCTGGATATAAATATATGCTCGGAAATGCTCAGAAAGAAATCATTATTGTTGCTAGTTATTTTATTCCTACTCGACGATTATTAAAAATTCTAACGTATGCTGCACGGCAAGGAAGAGAAATTCATATTGTTCTAGCACATAATAGCGATGTTCCATTTATAAAAAATGCAATCACTTATTTATATGATCTATTACTCCGAAATAAAATCCGAATTTATGAATACAATGATGCCGTCTTGCATGCAAAGGTTTGTGTGATTGATAATTCGTGGGTAAGTATTGGATCTCACAACTTAAATCATCTTAGTGAATTTATGAGTGTAGAGATGAACCTCGACGTTTTAGATGATAATTTTGCTGCTAGTTTTACTAACGAACTGAAAATACTAATTCGTGATCATTGCACCGAAATAGATATGGAAGAATATAAAAATTCTAAATCTGTTTTTAAACAATTATTTAACTGGTCATCTTATAGATTCATAAGTTTCACACAACGAATTTTATATTCACTAAATCGAAGAGAAGGAAAAGCAATTCATAAATCCAAAAAAGGTTGATCCGATATCTACCGGATTCACAATTAAAAACCGATTGATATCGGATGTAGAATTCATATTGAATCATTAAAAACAAATACAGTTTTAACTATTACACCAAATCCTTCGCAAACAATTGCACGTATTAATTACAGCAACAACGATAATCCAATTGAAAGGATTGACCTATTTAATACAGAAGGAATATTTATAAAATCAATAAAAAGCACTAATTCAATTTCTGTTGTTGATTTGCCAAATGGAATATATTTGGTTAAATGTATAACAGAGCAAAAAATAGTTTACGCATGTAAATTGACCGTAATTAAATGAAAAAATTATTAATAATTGTCTTAGTACTATTTATCAAAACGATTTGCTATTCGCAAGGACGCGATAATTTATGGATGTTGGGGTATGGGCAAAGTGCTATTAACGGGAAAATTAATATTGATTTTCAAAGTGGTGCTCCAATTATTTCTATTTCAACTCGAACAATGAATATGTCGATTACACATGCTAACATTACAGATACCAATGGCAATTTATTGTTTTATACCAACGGTGCATGCATTGCCAATGCAGTTGATGATACCATGCCCAATGGAAGAGGGCTTAGCCCCGGAACCTACACCCCCAGTTGGCAATATTATGGTTTCCCTTTGACACAAGGAGCATTAATAATTCCTGATCCTGGTGATTCGATGAAATATTATTTATTCCATGAAACAATAGACATACTTCCTGGGAGTTACCAATTTCCTACTCATTTGTATAATTCCATTATTAATATGCTATTAGATAATGGATTAGGTGATGTTGAAATTAAAAATCAAATATTATTAACTGATTCTTTAGGGCAAGGTAATTTAGTCGCATGCAAACATGCAAATGGAAGAGACTGGTGGGTGATTGTTCCTGAGTTTGGGCGTCCAGGATATTACATATACTTAGTTACACCATTAGGTATTCAATTTATAACTAAACAAATTATTGGAGTACGTGTTGGTTCAGATGGGCAGTCTGCTTTTAATAGACAAGGCTCTAAATACGCAAGATATGATGCAACAAATGGGCTTGATATTTTTGATTTTGATCGCTGTACTGGAATTTTAAGTAATAATATTCATGCATTTATTAATGATAGTTTGAGTGGATTCGGAGTTGGTTTTTCACCAGATGGTTCAAAAGTATATGCAAGCCAACAATCGCGACTATATCAGTTTGATTTAAACGTAACCAATGTACCAACAAGTAAAACAATTGTTGCGCAGTGGGATTCTACCTATGCACCATTTGCCACTTACTTTAATTTACAACAACTAGCACCTGATAACAAATTATACATTGCTACTTACAACTCAAACAATGTGATGCATTATGTGGAGTATCCTGATAGCGCAGGTGTAGCATGCCATGTAGTACAACATGGTTTACAATTACCTGTGCTTAACGATGGTACCGTTCCTAATCATCCCAATTATCATTTAGGTCCTGTTGTAGGGAGTATTTGCGATAGCTTAACCGGGATAATAGATAACACAATTAAAAGTGCGGATCTTCGTATCAACCCCAATCCTTGTAAAGAAGAATTATGGATCAATTATCATTTCCTAAACAACAAAGATGGTTGGCTAGAAATTTACAATAGCATTGGTAAATTAATTATAAAACGAAGATTGTATTGGAGTACTACGCAATTATTAGTTCACTTAAATGATTTAGCAAATGGAATGTATGTTGTGCATGTTTATGATGATAGTAAAATGTATTTGAGCTCTGGTAAACTGATTAAAAATTAAAAATTACGAAATGATTACGATGATTATGCAGAATTAATAATTAAATTGATAAAAAAAACAAGTTTCAAGAAAAACAATAAAATGAAAAATCTTCTCTTCCTTCTACTCCTTTTCATTTCACTATCAGCCTCAGCGCAAATAAAAAATGAAACTATAATTACTCCACAGTTTTTAATGTCGCAAGAGATTCGCATTAATCCAAAGGATACCGCAATGATGCATGAAAAGGATCTAATTTTAAGTCCGGTATTTTTGACGTTAGATAATTCGTATAAAATTTATTCTAAAGAAGAAAGAGATAGTATTACTGCAATGGTGAAAAAATATAAGGAAGTAATTAAAAAATATTGATATAAATAAATGCAATTTACTTTAAGCTAAACTTGGCAGATTTGCGAATTGCAATTCGCATACACTTTCCATTGCTAAAGGGAAATCGAAGGAGTTTATTGTTAGGAAGCAAAATGATAATTAAATTATCCAAAGAGATTCGTGAATACTTCTTCCACTTTTCCAACAGGAACAATTTCTATAGTTTGATCTTTTTTCAACTCTAATCCCTGAAGATTATATCGAGAAATAAATATTTTTTCGAAGCCTAATCGAGCAGCTTCATTAATGCGTGATTCTATTCGTGAAATAGGGCGAATTTCACCCGTTAATCCAACTTCTCCTGCAAAGCAAATGTTAGCTGCAATTGCAATATCTTCTGCCGATGAAAGTATCGAACAAATAATCGATAAATCAATCGCTGGATCTTCAACACGTATTCCTCCCGCAATATTTAAAAATACATCTTTCGCTGCTAATTTGAATCCACAACGTTTTTCTAAAACTGCTAAAAGAATATGTAATCTTCTTAAATCAAATCCTGTTGTTGTGCGTTGCGGTGTTCCATAAACTGCTGAACTAACTAATGCTTGCGTCTCAATTAAAAACGGACGAACACCTTCCATAGTAGAGGCAACTGATGTTCCACTTAATGAATGATCACGTTGTGAAAGTAAAAGTTTTGAAGGGTTCGCTACCTCTGCTAAACCTGCACCTTGCATTTCATAAATTCCCAATTCAGCAGTAGAACCAAATCGATTTTTTATTGCACGAAGAATTCTATAAACATGATGACGATCTCCTTCAAATTGCAAAACTGTATCCACCATGTGCTCTAAAACTTTCGGCCCTGCAATCGTACCGTCCTTAGTGATGTGTCCAATAAGTAAAACGGGTGTTCCAGTTTCTTTTGCGAAGCGTAATAATTCTCCCGTACATCCACGAATTTGTGAAACCGTTCCAGGTGCAGATTCATATGTTGCAGAATATAGTGTTTGAATAGAATCAACGATTACGATATCTGGTTGCAATCCTTCAATCTGCTTAAAAATTTGTTGCGTAGTAGTTTCAGTGAGGATATAACATTCGCTTTGTAATTTGCCAACGCGTTCAGCTCGCATACGAATTTGTTGTTCACTTTCTTCCCCTGAAATATATAAAACACGTTTCCCTGGAAGATGTACTGCAATCTGCAAGATTAACGTTGACTTTCCAATTCCAGGCTCGCCACCTAAAAGTGTTAATGATCCAGGTACTAATCCTCCTCCTAAAACTCTATTTAATTCTTGATCTGGTAAAACAATTCTCGGACTTTGTTCAAGATTTATTTCTGTAATTAAACGAGGCTTCACACTTTTTTTCTCACGCGGCTGATCACTCTGCCACTTACCATGATCGCTCGTAGGTTGAATTACTTCTTCCACATAAGTATTCCATTGGTTACACGAAGGACATTTCCCAATCCATTTGGGAGTTTGTGCGCCACATGATTGACAAAAAAATACGGTTTTAGTTTTAGCCATGTCACAAAGATAATGATTTACATGTCTATGAAAAAGTGATAAATAGTTTATTGAAAATTGTTAAGATAATTTTGTGGGATTGCTAATTACTAAAGAAAAATTTATAACCTTAGCCTATAATTTATTAATCATAAAAATTATTTTAATGCAATCAATTCGCCCAGCTTCTGAAAAAGATATTCCATCAATAACCGAAATCTATAATGATGCAATTCTTAATACTACAGCAACGTTTGATACAGAAATAAAAACTGTAGAAGAACGATTGAATTGGTTTAAGGCGCATGATGAAATGCATCCAGTATTGGTTGCAACATTTCACGACGAAGTAATTGGTTGGGCTTCATTAAATAGATGGAGCGATAGAGTAGCTTACGATTGCACTGCTGAAGTTTCTTTGTACGTTCAAAAAGAGCACAGAGGAAAAGGAACAGGAAAATTATTGTTAGAAATGTTAACGATGGAAGGCGAAAAAGTTGGCTTACATACTTTGCTTGCGCGGATTACGGAAGGAAATGAAAAGAGTATTTATTTGCATGAAAGATTAGGTTTCGAGAACATCGGAATTTTAAGAGAAGTCGGAAAAAAATTTGGAAAATATTTAGATGTTTTTATGTTGCAGAAAGTTTTTAATCCTGTGAAAAAATGGGATTAATTTATTTCTGTAAAATCATTAACAATTGTAATTCCTAATCCAGCAATTGTATTCGGTAGCAAAACACCATCTTGATAAATGATTCCAGCAAATGGATCGTTGGAAATTAATTTAGGACCATCAAGATCTACCCAATCTGCCCAACCCGCTAATTGACTTGCCGCAGCAGCTCCACAACTACTCTCTGACATACATCCTACAAGAATTTTCTTATTCAATTTTCTTGCTCTTCGAATAAGTTCCATTGCAGGATTTATTCCACCACATTTTGTGAGCTTAACATTTATCCCGTGACAAACTCCATAAAGGTTTTCAAGATCACGAATGTTTTGTATGGATTCATCTAAAATAATCGGCAACGAACTTTTTGAGTGCAGCTCAGCCATTTCATCATTCATGGAAACTGGAAGAGGTTGCTCAACAAAAATGCACCCTTTTTCTTTAAGCCAATCAATTTCATTTAAAGCTTCGTCTACTTTTTTCCATGCTTGATTTGCATCTACACAAAAAGAGTGTTTGCTATTTTTTAAAAATGCTTCAACTCGTTCATGATCATTTTCGCCTCCCAATTTTAATTTGAACAATCGGAATTCTGGTGCTTCATTTATTTTTCCAATCAATTCATTAATGCTACTAATTCCCAAAGTAAAGGTGCATAACGTTTTATTTCCTGGTGGAATTCCTAATAAATCGCGGATTGGTTTCCCTGATAACTTTCCCCAAAGATCTAGTAATGCAATGTCTGTTGCTGTTTTTACTGGTGTTGGAATTGAGTTGTTGCTTTTATTTAATTGTGATAATACTTCTGTAATTGCTGAAATATCATTTGTTGTTTTTGGAAACCAATTATTAAATCCTGCAACTAATTCTTTCACATCGTAACCAAGGTAAGGAGGCAAACCTGCCTCTCCATAGCCAGTTTTTCCATCAAAGGATGCGGTCACAAATAGTGTATCCGTTGAATTACGCGTGCCATGTGCAATCCCAAATGGATGCGTAAATTTCAAACAAAATGAATAGGCTTTTAATGTAAGTTCCACTGAGCAAAAATCAACATTATTTCATTTGAAATGGAATTATTCTGAAAATATAAATTGATTTGATTAAGGATTCTTTATATAACTTGCTTCATGCTAAAAATTACTAAATTTGTCGGGGATTATTTTAGTTGATATATTCTAAACAAACAATAACAAATTGGTAAAAAATAATTCTGGCTGGATATTTTTAGGACTGATTCATCTCGTGTTTTTTTGTCTAGCATTGTTTTTAGGAAATATTCACCTTAAAGATTCTCTCGAATACTTACAACAAGCGATAAATATTCGCAGCCATGGTTCTTGGTATTGTGGAAACTTATTATTGCCAATCGATCCAGCATTGTTTAGCCAACGTCCACTTTTGTATGGATTGTTTTTATCAATCACCAACTGGCCCTTCATCGGTGAATGGCTTCCGTTATTGATTCAAAATATTTTGAGTTTTTACAATTGTATTCTTGCAATGTTATTATTTGAAAACATTACAGGAAAAAAAATTAGTAGTATAAAACTTCTTTGGCCGATGTTATTTTTTGCTTCGCAATTTATCTATGCGAATATGATTATGTCGGAAATATTATTTCAAACTTCATGGATGCTAGCAACCTATTTCGCAATAAAATTTTTAAAGGATTTTAAGCAATCTCATCTCATCTATCATCAACTTTCAATTACATCAGCATTATTAATAAAACCTATAGCGTATGCTTTCCCTTTACTAAGCACCTTAGGACTAATTATTTTAGTGATGCAGAAGAAAATTTCTTCGAAAATATTAGCAACAGCTTTTATTCCCTTATCAACAATTGTAATTATTTTAGGTAGTAATTATTATCATACTTCTGTAGTTGAGTTTTCTAGTATACAACGAAAATTGATGATAAATTATAATATTCCTCAGTTGCTAAGTAAGCAAATGGATGAGAAGTCTGCTGTTGCTAAAGTAGATAGTTTGCAACAAATGGCAGGTACATTATCATATCCCGATCGTACAAGATTTATTGATCAACAGTGCTTGCATTATATTACCCAATCACCAATTGCTTATTTATCGTTGCATCTAAAAGGAGTCTTTCGATTTTTTCTCGATCATGGTCGATGGGATCTTTACACTTTTTTTACTGGAATAAATTTGGATCAAAATGCGGTTAATACATTGCAAAATTCGTATGATCATGGCGGAATTTCTAGTGCAACATCTTATTTAAGTTCATTTCCAAAAGCTGTAGTTGCATATTTGTTACTCGTATTTATTTTGAATTTGCTTTTGCTGATTTTTTTCATACGATTTCTCTTCAATAATGAAATATTAAAAAGTATCCGAATTACGCTAGCTTTGATGGTGTTCTACCTTGCTTTTTTAACAGGCCCAACGGGAAGTGCGCGATTTCGTGTTCCAATTTATCCCATTTTACTAGTAAGTTTTGCGATTACATCAATTAACGATCAAAAAAGAATTGCACGAGCATTTAAATTATGATTTAATATTAATTTTGCATCGATGCAATTACTTAAAACAAAATCAGGACGTCTTCTTGCTGTAACTTTAACTGGGATATTATTCTGGATCGCTTGGCCAGCAAATGGATTCGCTCCATTATTATTTATCGCTTTCGTTCCGCTTCTTTTGGTAGAAGATTTTATTTGTAAAGAAAAATTGGAAGGAAGGAAAATAAATTTGTTTTGGTATAGCTATTTAGGATTTTTATTATTTAATATTTTAACTACCTGGTGGATTTATTTTGCAAGTCCTTTTGGTGCAGCAGGAGCAATTTTTGCAAATGCTTTGTTGATGTCATTAACGTTTCAATTGTTTCATATCGCTCATCAAAAACTTGGAGATAAATTTGCGTATGGAGCATTGATAATTTTTTGGATCGCCTTCGAATACTTTCATCTCAATTGGGATTTAAGTTGGCCTTGGTTAACATTCGGAAATGGGTTTGCTTCTTGGATAAATATGGTTCAATGGTATGAATATACTGGAGTAGAAGGAGGAACATTTTGGGTGTTGTTGGTAAATATTTTAATAGTAAAAATAATTCTTGCTGAAAATAGTAAACGTAAAGCAAAAATTATTTTGTTATCAGCAGTAATAACAATTCCATTACTAATATCTGCACTCATCCGAATAAATTACAAAGAAGAATCTCATCCAATTGAAATTGTTGTAGTGCAACCCAATGTTGATCCATACAATGAAAAGTTTTCAGGTGCTGGTAATGAATGGCAACTCGAAAAGATTTTAAAATTAGCAACACCATTCGTAACATCAAAAACGCGATTGTTAATTAGTCCTGAAACAGCATTGCCTGACGGTATTTGGGAACAAAATTTAAATCATACTCCCGAAATTGAAACTATTCGTACGTTCATTTATCCATTTCCTGGCTTACGATTTTTAACAGGATTAACTTCTTATCAAATTTATTATCCTAACCAACCAAGGAGTTTAACCGCTCGTCCTTTTCCAAGTGGTGCTGGTTTCTATGATGCGTATAATGCTGCTATGCAAATTGAAGAGGATACAATAATTCAATTGCATCATAAATCTAAATTGGTTCCAGGAGTAGAGAAAATGCCTTTCCCAAAGTTCTTTAAGTATTTCGAAAATTTTGCAATTGATCTCGGTGGAACAAGTGGAAGTCTAGGTATTCAAGAGCATCCTTCAGTTTTTACTGGTGATTCAATAATTGCTGCTCCTGTTATTTGTTACGAATCAATTTATGGTGATTACTTAAGCGAATACGTTAGAAAAGGAGCCAACATTATTTGCATCATGACGAATGATGGTTGGTGGAGAAAAACTCCGGGATATCGTCAGCATTGCCAATATGCTAGATTGCGAGCTGTTGAGCACCGACGAAGTATCGCGCGCTCTGCAAATACTGGGACTTCTTGTTTTATAAATCAACTTGGTGATGTTTCACAAGCTACTAATTGGTGGGTGCCTACAGCTATTCGTCAGGACTTGAACCTCAATAACAAACAAACTTTTTATTCTCAATACGGAGATTACTTAGGGCGATTTGCTGTTTATCTATCGGCTCCTATTTTACTTCTACTTGTAATAATTAGCTTGAAAAAAAGGAAGTGATGATGCAGATTAATGTAATTTTGTATCCCGTTAAAAAAATTAAATAGATGGCAAATTATGATGTAGTAATCATCGGATCTGGACCTGGTGGTTATGTGGCTGCAATTCGTTGTGCACAGTTAGGATTGAAAACAGCATTGATTGAAAAATATAAATCATTAGGTGGAACGTGTCTTAATGTTGGTTGCATCCCTTCAAAAGCATTGTTAGATTCTTCCGAACATTTTTATCAAGCTTCACATCAATTTTCTACTCACGGCATTAATGTGAAAGAATTATCAATTGATTTTTCGCAAATGTTAAAACGCAAAGATGATGTGATTAAACAAACTGTTGATGGCATTAATTTTTTGATGAAAAAAAATAAGATTGATGTTTTTATTGGCACTGGATCTTTTGTAGATGCAACAACAATACGAATTACAAAAGAAGATGGGAAAATAGAAGATTTAAAAACGATAAATACAATTATCGCTACAGGATCAAAACCTGCATCCTTGAAAGGTGTGACCGTCGATAAAAAGCGTATCATCACATCAACAGAAGCTTTAAAACTCGATGAAATTCCTAAGCAACTATTAATAATTGGTGGCGGCGTAATCGGATTAGAATTAGGTTCTGTTTATGCACGCTTGGGAAGTAAAGTGAGTGTAGTGGAGTACCTCGATTCAATTATTCCAACGATGGATCGTACTATGGGAAAGGAGTTGCAAAAATCATTACAGAAAATCGGTTTTGAATTTTATTTACAACATAGTGTAACTGCCGTTGAAGTAAAAGGGACGCAAGTAAAGTTGAAGGCAACAAATAATAAAGATCAAAAGGAAATCGAATTAGTTGGTGACTATTGTTTGTTAAGTGTTGGACGTTCTCCCTACACAGAAAATTTAGGATTAGAAAATGCTGGTGTTGTAAAAGATGAACGCGGTAAAATTGTTGTTGATGATCATCTGCAAACAAATGTAAAAGGCATTTATGCAATTGGTGATGTTGTGAAAGGTGCAATGCTTGCTCATAAAGCAGAGGAAGAAGGAGTGTTTGTTGCAGAATCAATCGTTGGACAAAAACCGCATATCAATTATTTATTAATTCCAGGTGTTGTTTATACGTGGCCTGAAGTTGCCGCAGTAGGTTACACCGAAGAAGAGTTAAAGAAAAGTGGACGCAAATATAAAACTGGATCTTTTCCTTTTAAAGCTAGTGGAAGAGCACGTGCAAGTATGGATACTGATGGACTAATAAAAGTTTTAGCAGATCAACAAACGGATGAAATTCTAGGTGTTCACATGATCGGACCACGTTGCGCAGACATGATCGCTGAAGCAGTAGTTGCAATGGAATTTCGAGCTTCCGCAGAAGATATTGGTCGCATGAGTCACGCACACCCAACTTATACTGAAGCATTCAAAGAAGCATGCCTCGCCGCAACAGCAAATAGAGCACTTCATATTTAAAAACAATTCATAATTCACAATTATTTTGCAGATAAAGCTTCGCCTTAATCCTTAGTTTGATTGCTTTGAGCTTATTTCCAAGTGAAAAACTTGAACATAATAAAGTAAGTTTTGGTCAAGCTGAAATAATTTACCACGTAGTGGCCACGATGTGTAAAATTATCCCGTAGGGACCACTATGTGGCGAATTACGGCAAAGGGCTACTTTGTGGAGAGTTATGTAACGAAATTTATCGAGATGATTAGTGGTAGTTCCTAAACTTTTGGTTACGCTTGTGTGTTTTTATTTAGTTACTTTCTTTTGCACACCAAAAGAAAGTGACAAAACAAAATAGGATAACGATTAATTATTTACAACACATCAAAATCGAAAGACAAAAAATCATTTATTTAAAAAAGTCAACTTACAGATCCAACTTTTTCATAACTGGAGCAAGTTTAGCTGTGATTGCAGTTACAATCAATGTCATTGTTCCACCAAAAATTACAGAAGGAACTAATCCTAAAAGGCGAGCAGCTAAACCAGATTCAAATGCACCGATTTCATTGGAGCTTCCAACAAAGATGCTGTTCACCGCAGATATTCTTCCTCGCATTTGATCGGGAGTATAAATTTGCAAAATTGTAGATCGAATTACTACACTAACATTATCAAACATTCCAGATAGTAATAGCATCACAAATGAAATCCAGAAAACAGTTGACAATGCGAATCCAATCATACAAAAGCCAAACATTGCTACGCAAAAAAGCATTTTTCTTCCGGCATTTTTTCTTGGTGGATAAAAAGCTTGAATCACCGACATGATGACTGCACCAACAGCTGGTGCAGAACGCAAGATCCCAGTTCCTTCTGGTCCTACGTGCAAAATTTGATCGGCGAAAGCTGGTAACAATGCTACCGCACCACCGAAGAGTACAGCGAATAAATCAAGTGTGATGGCGGAAATTAATACTGGCTGTGAAAAGAAAAATTTCAATCCTGCTTGCAATGATTCTTTAACGGTCTCCCCTTTTATAGCTGGTGGAATTGGTTTGTTTCCTATCAATGAATAAAAAAACAAGGTAACTAAAATCAAAAATGAAACAATGATTAATGATTCTCCAGGTCCAATCCATCCATAACACAAACCACCTAATGCAGGACCTGTTACCGCACCAATTTGCCACATGCTACTATTCCAAACGGAACTATTTACATAGTTTTCTCGTGGTACTAACTGCGTCCAAAAGGAAGATTGTGCAGGATTGTATAAACCTCTTGCAACGCCAATCATAAATATTACGGTATAGGCTGGCCAAGTTCCATGACTGGTCCAATAATATGCATATAAGGTGAGGATAAAAGAGGCTATTAACATTAAGCATGTTGCGAACATCATTAAATGACGTCGGTTAAAACGATCAGCGAGATGCCCACCAGGAAGCGCGAGTAATAATGCAGGAATAGCTTCTGTGAGTCCGATCAGCCCGAGGGAAAATGGATCTTTGGTTTGTGCGTAGATCATCCAGCTTACGATGATTTCTTGCATTAAAACTGCTACTGTTAGAATTAATTTACCAGTAACAAAAAAGCGAAACTCACGAAAACGTAATGCTGAATAAGGGTCGTGTTTGATCTCCATTAGAATTCGGCTAATGTAGTTAACTCAAAGGTTTCTATAAGTTGTTTTCAAGAATATTGAACTTAATATGGATACTTATGTAAAATATTTCAAAACGATAAATAGTATTTGCGCAATATGTACGGATTTGGTAGTAAATTTGAAAACTTATGTCAGTTGAACAACCAAAGTCAGAAGAAAAAAATTTTCGAATATTCGTTATCGAAGATGATTTATGGTATGGCGAGCTACTCGTTCATCACCTTACAATGAATCCTGATTATGAGGTTACAAGATTTGAATCAGCAAGGGAAGCTATAAGCCAATTGCATCTTCAACCTGATGTGATTACCCTAGATTATTCATTACCTGATTTGCAAGGTGGCGAAGTACTTAAGCGTGTAAAATTAGAATCGCCAAATACTGCTGTAATAGTTATTTCGGGACAAGAGAACGTTGCTACAGCAATTGATTTGATTCATAAGGGTGCTTATGATTATCTCGTGAAAGATGATGAAACAAGAGAACGTTTATGGAACACCGTAAATAATATTCGTAAAAATGTTGAGTTACGTAAAGAAGTAGATTTTTTACGTTCGGAAATGAATCTAAAATATGATTTATCAAATCTGATTATTGGTAATTGTGATGCGATGAAACAGGTTTATCATCTGGTGGGAAAAGCTGCAAGAACGAATATCACTATTTCCTTAACGGGAGAAACAGGAACTGGAAAGGAGCTTGTTGCAAAAGCAATCCACTTTAACTCGACACGTGCAAAGAAACCATTTATTACCGTAAATGTAGCCTCTATTCCGCGAGACTTAATCGAAAGCGAATTATTCGGACATGAAAAGGGAGCATTCACAGGAGCGATTGCGCGACGTATTGGAAAGTTTGAAGAAGCACATCAAGGAACGTTGTTTTTGGATGAAATTGCAGAACTCGATTTTAGTTTGCAGGCGAAACTTTTACGAGTGCTTCAAGAAAAAGAAATTACTAGAATTGGAAGCAATCAAGTGGTCGTAATAGATGCAAGAATAATTGTTGCTACTCATAAAAATTTAGCAGAAGAAACACAGAAAGGCAATTTTAGAGAAGATCTGTATTATCGATTATTAGGGTTGCCAATTTTGTTACCGCCATTACGCGAAAGATCAACAGATATTTTATTGCTTGCAAAATATTTTCTTGATAATTTTTGTTTAGAAAATAATTTTTCTATTAAGAATATCGGACATGAAACTAGAGAGAAGTTATTGGCATATCGTTATCCTGGAAATGTTCGTGAGTTAAAAGCGATAATGGAACTCGCTGCTGTTATGGTTGATGGAAATACGATTAACCAAGAGGATATAACGTTTAATTCTATCCAACAAACAGTGAGTTTATTAGATCAAGATTTGACATTAGAAGAATATGAATTGCAAATTATACGGCATTATTTAAATCGTTATCAAAATAATGTTATTGAGGTTGCAAAAAAACTGAATGTAGGAAAGTCGACGATTTACCGTTTGTTAAAAGAAAAAAAATTCTAAACAAATTTCAATAATTTTAATTTCATTACAAGAAAAAGTTCAAATGCCACTAAGTAATAAAGAGATTTTTTTTGAATCAATATTGTCTGAATTGCCAGGAGACATTGTTGTATTAGATTTAGAACATAGGTATATATATGTTAATCCACAAGCGATAAAAAATCCAGAAATCAGAAAGTGGATTATTGGAAAAACAGATATTGAATATTGTGATTATCGAAAAGTAGATATTAATATCGCAAAAAAAAGATTTGAATTTTTTGATAATGTAATGACGGAAAAGAGAGAGCGAGAATGGGAGGAAACAATGGTAGATCGTTCTGGGCAAAAGCGACATTACTTACGAAGGCTTACTCCTGTATTTTCAAGCTTTGGTGAGATTTCTTTTGTGATTGGATATGGCATTGAAATTACCGAACATGTTGCTTTACGTACAGAATTAGATACTAGAACAAGTTTCATTGATAAGGTTTTGAATACTAGTCCACATTTAATTTTTGTTAAAGATTACGAAGGTCGATTCATATTGGTAAACAAAGCAATGGCTGATTTATTCAACACCGATATTAATGGATTGATAGAAAGATCAAATGATGAAGTTCATAGTAATACAGAAGAGGTTAATGATTATTCAAAAGTTGATCACGAAGTAATCAACACATTAAAACCTATTCGAAGAGATGAGCCATTTACTAAAATTGATGGATCAACAATATGGTTCGACACTATTAAAGTGCCTTTGATTGAACAAGAAGGAAGTGTTAAGGTTTTGGGTATCTCAACTGATATTACAGAACGACGAATTGCCGATGAACGCAATAGAAATAATAAAGAACGCTTAATTGCAGCTGAAGAATTAGCAAAATCTGGTAATTGGCAAATAGATTATTTAACAGGAGAAATAGAATGGTCGACAGGGATGTACAGACTTTGGGAACTTGATGAAGACCTTGGTTTACCAACTATGGAAGAGAGTTATAAAAGCATACATCCAACGGATGCAGTAGCATTAAAAAAAGCTATTGAGAATACTAAACTTAGTGGTAAAGAAATGATTCTTGATTTTCGGCTGATACTGCCTTCAGGGATTAAATATTTGCGAAGTATGACTAAACCAATTTTCAGTAATGCAGGTGAAGTTTATCGTCTCTTTGGAACAGTTAGAGATATTACGATTGAAAAAAATAATGAGGACTTACTTCGTGAAAATGAGATGCGATTAAATGAAGTCCAAGAATTAGCATCAATGGGAAGTTTTAGTTTCGATGTTGCTTCGAATGTAATTCAGTGGTCGCCAGCAAGTTTTAAAATTTTTAAACGTGATCCCGCATTAGGTGCTCCTGGTTTTGATGAATTCTTAAAGTATATCCATCCAGAAGATATGGATTATTTAATGGAAATGATGGAGATATTACCTAAAAGAGATAAACCTTTTGAAATTTATTATCGAATTATTTGTGGTGACCAGGAAGTGAAAATGTTACATGTTATTAATAAGCCACACTTTGATGATGATGGTAAAATAATAAAAGTTGTTGGTAGTATGGCTGATATTACTGAAAGGCAAAAGACAGAAGAAATTTTAAAGCTCAATGAGCAACGATTGATCGAAGCACAAGAACTTGCAAAAGTAGGAAGTTGGGAATACGATTTAAAAACAGGAAAAAATATTTGGTCTGCGGGTCATTATAAGTTGTGGGATTTGGAAGAGGATCTTCCCGTGCCAAGTTTTTCAGAATATCTTTTAACAATTCACCCCGAGGATCGCAGCAAGATGGAAAGCTCAATGGAGCATGCGCTTAATACGGGTGAAGAAACTTCTATCGAGTACAGAATAGTAACATTTAAAGGTGTAAACAAAGTGATGTTTTCGCGTGCTCTTGTTGAGCAAGATTCATCGGGATCCGCATCTAGAATTTATGGAACCGTTTTAGATATTACTGAAAGAAGAAACAACGAGGAAAGATTAAAATTAAGTGAGCAACGATTGCTGGAAGCTCAAGAGATGGCACGATTCGGTTCTTGGCAGATTAATTTGAAAACAAATCAAATGGAATGGTCGGTAGGGGCATATAAGATTTGGGAACTTGATACAAATATATTGTCGTTATCAATTAATGATTTTTATAAAACAATTCATGTTGAAGATAGAGAGAGAATAAAAAAAATTATATCACTTTCTGCAAGAACAGAAAGGCCATTCGATGTTGAGTTTAAGGTTCGATTGAAAGTAAATAAAATTAAACATGTAAATGCAAGAGGAAAAGTTGGTAAAGATGAATTTGGTGAAGCGACGAGATTGTTTGGAACAATATTAGATATTTCGGAGGCGAAAAATTTTGAACAAGAATTAATCCAAGCGAATATTAGTGCAGGTGAATCGTTACGAACAAAAGAATATTTTTTGGCTAATGTTAGTCATGAATTAAGAACTCCAATCAATGGCGTGTTAGGAATGGCACGGTTGCTTCAAAAAACGGAATTATCATCCACGCAAAGAAGTTATATGGATATTCTTACACGTACTGCTGATAACTTGTTAGTTATTATCAATGATATTTTGGATACTGCGAAAATGGAATCGGGTAAATTATCATTTGACAAAATTGTTTTTGATCCAACTCGAGTTGCTGATACTGTTGTACAAACACAATTGTATAAAGCGGAAGAAAAAGATTTATTTATTCGTCATATAATTGGTGCATCTCCACTTCCAGCGGTAATAGGCGACCCATTACGATTAAATCAAATTCTGTTGAACTTAATAAGTAATGCGATTAAATTTACCGAACAAGGAGAAGTAGTACTTACACATCGTATCATTGATGAAGACCTTGAGAATTTAACAATTGAATTTTCAGTTAAAGATACTGGAATAGGAATCGCTCATGATGAACAAGAAAAGATCTTTGAAAGCTTTACTCAACTTCAAAGTAGTAAATCTAATTTGCAAGAAGGAACGGGCCTCGGATTAACTATTTCGAGAAATCTAGTTGAAAGACAAGGAGGAAAAATTGGTGTTATTAGCGAACCAGGAAAGGGAAGTACGTTTACATTTTATATTCCATACAAAAAAGCAAAAGATATTCCTGAAGTAAAATCAACAGAGCGAATTGCCCCGGGACAACTTGGTACTTTACGTGTTTTACTTGCTGAAGATAATCGCGTAAATCAATTTATCACTGAAGCGATGTTACAAGATTGGGGATTTAAAATTGATATCGCTTCTAATGGAAAAGAAGCTGTTGAATTGGTTGAGCGAAATAACTACGATATTGTTTTAATGGATATTCAAATGCCAGAATTGAATGGTGTAGAAGCAACACATTTGATACGTGGAATGAAAGATAAAGAAAAAGCACGATTACCTATAATTGCACTTACAGCAAATACTACAAAGCAAGCGCATAAAAAGTTTGTGTTGGAGGGAATGAATGATTGCTTAGTAAAACCCTTTCAAGAAGAAGCACTTTATAAAAAAATAGTAGCCCATCTTGATGGCAAAGAAAAAATAAATGCCTCCTTAAAACAACCTCGATTCCCAGTACGTAAGCGGCCAGAAACAACGTATGAAGGATTGTATAACCTTTCATTACTTAGAAGAGATGCGCGTGACAATCCCAACTTTATTAGCAAAATGTTAGTGCTATTTATTGAAACTATTCCCCCTATCGTTGATAAAATGTTTGATCATTTTGATAAAGGAGAAATGGATTCTATTAGTACGCTTGCACATAAAATTAAACCAACTCTGCATAGTGCTGGAATTAATAGTTTAAAAGAAACAATTCGAAATATTGAAGGCTATCGAGACAAGAGGAGAACTCTTGAACAAATGAAAAATGATCTTGTTAAGCTTCATGAAATAATTGGAGAAATAATTATCGCTTTTCAAAATGAAATCAATCAATTAAAAGAAAATCCATAAATACATTTGATATAAATTTGTTGAAAAGATAAGATGGAAAAAATCAATGCACTTCACTGTTGATTTTATCAATTTCCTTTTTAAAAAATGGAATTATGTTTTCTGTATTTTTTTCCCAATCAAAATTATTGGCAACGAACTTATATGCGTTTTCTGCAATTGTGGTACGTAATAATTCGTCGTTTAAAAGCATATTTATTTTAGCAGCATAATCTTCTGGATTATCAGCAACTAAAACACACTCGTTTTCTGGAGCTCCAATTGCATTATTAGCAAGCTTTGATATCACACATGGTAACTTCATTGCCATAGCTTGAAGGATTTTATTTTGCAATCCAATACTTATTAGCATTGGTGCTACCATAATTTTTGACTCGCTCAAAATAATTCTAGGATTTTCTACCCATCCACTAACTGTAACATACCTATTAGCTAGGTCGCGAACGGCAGCTGTAGGATTGGCTCCCGCAATCATCAATGTAGCTGAAGGGTTTAATTTATGTAATGCGGGTAAAATTTTTTCTGCTGCATAAATCACACTATCAATATTTGGCTTATACGACATATTCCCTATGAAAAGTAAATCGTATTTTTTTTCCAATTGTTGTGGTTGATAGTATTCGAAGTCGACACCATTTGCAACAACTTCAATTTTCCGAAAGCTTGGATGTGGAATACAATCTCGATCTTGTTTTGAAATAATTAAATGTTGATCAAAATATTTAAAGCTTGCATATTCATATCGTGCTAAACGCTTTTCTTCTATTCTAATGGGAAATTTTAAATAGAAATCAGCAGTAGCAACCATTCGTTTCATCCCCATCGAAAAAGTGTCCATATAGTCGAGCGTTGATGGATGAATATTTAATTGTTTCGCATATTCCGCCATTCTTATCAAATGACAAAATACTGCATCGGGTTGAAATTTCAGTGAGAATGATAGGAGCTCTTGCATTGCTTCTTCTTTCCAAAAATAGGCTACCTGAAAAGGCATACTTCTCTTATTAAGAATTCTAAACATAGAAAGTAAAGAGTCTTTACGATTTACTACTACCGTCTTAATTTCTTTACAATAAGGTTTAAGTTCATTCACCCAATCGGCATGTGGCTCATGATTATTAATTGCAAAAAGATAAATGTCGGCATGTTTGCTTAACGTTTTAATTAAATGAAAAGCACGCAATTTATCTCCTTTTTCAAGAGGATAAGGAAACCTCGAAGTTAAAAATAACAATTTCATAAGGACTACTTAATCAAATTTTGTAGCCTTACCTTTTACTGTTAGTGACTTCAAATCCTTCTTTAATAAATGTAGATCATAAATTTTATGAAGGCTATCAGTGATACAAACATATTCTCCTTCAAAGCCAATTAATTGTTTTGTTTCTCCGGCTTTTATCAGCTCATAACGACCTTGACGAAAAGGAATTTCTGATGGTTTATTTATTCTATTTGGGGATGCAGTAGTATCTCCTAAAAATACATTTACATCTTTTTTACTTTTATTAGCAAGATCAAATTTAAACTGCTTTGCCATACGTTCTTTTGTTCGGATAGCCATAATGCTATCACGCTTCGCATCTTGTCCGGGCTTGCTAACTGTTCTAGTTACGATTGTACGAATTGGCAGATTCCGTTCTTTGCAATAAAGCTCTAACCCTTCTTTCTTTGCAATTCCATTCACCATAATTTTATTGTTTATGTAGCTTTCTAAAATCGTTTGCAAATCAATTTTAGGATACAAACAATCGTATGCAACTAATATTTCAGGAAAACGACCGGTGAATCGCATGGTGTCATTTACCAATTTCATAGAAATCATCGCTTGAATCTTTTTATCAAATGAAACGAATGTATGTAACGCAAAATTGGTATTCGTTTTT
Organism: Bacteroidia bacterium; assembly: GCA_038206385.1. Lineage (GTDB taxonomy): Bacteria > Bacteroidota > Bacteroidia > AKYH767-A > OLB10 > JANXSD01. The sequence goes on from JBBRAW010000004.1 coordinate 56,774, forward strand.
GAACCTCTTGTTCGTACTGTAAATTGTCCAATACCATTTTTATAAACCGTATCATTTACTAATGTAATTTTATCCTTTGGTTTCTCTTTTGCTTTTTCTTGTGCAGAAACAGTTAGAGAAATAGCGAAGCATAATATTGTTAACAGATATTTTCTACTATTCATGTTGGGGTTATTTTAATTTTTTTTTGATAAACTACCGCTACCAGTAATTTCAGATTTTATCGTTGGAGTTCCTTTGTAGGTAATATTTCCACTACCTATTAATCTTGCATCGAGGTTACTATTTACATTTAGTTCAGCATCTCCAGAGCCATTGATATTTACTTTGCAGATATCTGTAATTAAATCATACGCCTTTAAATTCCCTGATCCATTGATCTCCACTTTATGGTGACCAGCTTTTCCCGAAACTATGATATCACCAGAACCATTGATTTTTGATACAAGATCCGCAACTGATGTATTTAACGTAATATTTCCTGATCCGTTTATTGAAAGTTTTAGATCGTTTCCTTTTATAGGATTCATCCCCTGAATATCTCCCGAACCATTAATAGTTATTTCCTCCAAATTCGAAGTAGAAATGGTGATTTCTACTTGTTTATCACAACGGAAATTATTTTTTGACTTAATACGTAAATTGTCCCCATTTCGTTTGGTTTCAATATTATCAATAATGTTTTGTTGTGCAACAATTACACAACTCGCGGAATCTGAAATTACCAACGTCACTTTTGCATCAATATCTAGCGTAATGTTCGTAAAATTACCAACTTCTCTGCTTTTTGTGATGATCGGACCACTTCCTTCAATGCTATTAAAGCAGCCATAAAACATTGAAACCAGAAGGAAGCAAAGTCCCAAAGTTCCTATTCGGATAATAGATATCTTTTTCATGAGTGCGGAATTTATGCGAAGATAATAAATGAGTTAAATTGCAGAGGTCAATAATGCATTCTAAAAGTTATTTTTATCATTCCTTATGCTTTATAACACTATTTCGTGTTTTGATGATAATAAGGGAACATTTCATTGCTGTAATAATACCGATATTCGCACTTTCAAACAAAAAACACATTCATGTACAAACATAAAACGCAAATTCAAATTCGCTTTAAAGATGTAGATGCTATGGGCCATGTCAATAATGCGAACCATTTCACCTATTTCGAAATTGCTAGAGTTCATTATTTTAATGAAGTGGTGAATGAAACGATTAACTGGAGCAAGCAAGGAATTATTCTTGCTCACATGGAAATAGATTATAGAAACCCAATTCTATTGACGGATGAAGTATGGGTTTATACTGGAATTATTCATTTAGGAATGAAAAGTTTTGAAGTAGGGTATCAAATTATTCGCATCATTAATGGTAAAGAAATTATCGCCGCAGAAGGAAAATCAGTTCAGGTTTGTTTTGATTATGATACCAATAAAACGATTCCAATTCCAGATTTATGGAAACAGAAAGTATTGGCCTATGAACCTTCATTAAAAGGATAAGAGCCTTAACTAATACTTGCGCTAAAATAATTTCGCAAATCGTTTTGTAAAAACTTTCTGGTAACGAAGGTCGTTAAATGTATCTTGTTCTGGAAGAAAAAATATTTCATAACTAGCATTTTGAAATTTTAAAAGATCTGGTTCATCAATATAATATGCAAATTCCACAAAGTGATTTTCGTGCCCACGTTGAAGTACCAATAGATCTGCATTCCACCATCCAACAATTATTAAAGTATGTTTTTTTATGGATGAAATTTTCGATAAAACATTTGTTGCATACATAGTACGTTGTTGCCGCTTTGTAATGTCGGCCATCAATAAACCAACGAATGGATCAATAGCCACTTTTTGACTAGCAATATTTTTTCGAATACTAAAATTGCTTTCTTTCGAACCTCGTAGTGGATCGGATAAATTAATCCCAAAAGTAAAAGTTGAAATAACCATCAGTACTACCAATCCTTTAAACGATCGATCAGAAATGAGTAGCGTAAATGCCATCCAAACAAAAGGAATTAATGGAATTACAAATGCGGCTTTAAGAGGACAACGCATAAATGATAATCCATATAAAAATATTGTAAGCATACTTATCGTCAAGATTTCTTTACTTCTATTTTTAGTATTTAAGATTGCTTCACAATATATTTTACGTTTATAAACGACGAATAAAATACTTATCAAAAGTGCAAGTACTCCGATAAACCCCCAAACAGCTATAACCCCTTTGTAAAAAAATTTTGCAAAACTAGGTGGCGGAAAATGGTCGTAGTAAGTAAAAAAGCTTAATCCATAATTACGAAATACAGGAATGAAAATTATCAAAGTAAAGAGAGAAGTGCAAAAAATTATTCTAGCAATATTTTTAATTCGCAATTCTTTTTCAGCGCAATGCCAAACCAATAAACAAAGTGGAATTACCATTGCCCCAGATGTAATTCTACAACCAATTGCACATGCTAAAAATAATCCGGCAAAAACATTTCGATTATGAACAGCAAAATAAAATGCGATCAATATAAATCCCATAGCCCACATATAATCCATATCGTTTGTGGAATTGATATAAATTATTGGTGTAATCGCAACTCCTATTCCTGCCCAAAGCCAATTTTTAATATTGAATTTTTTCAGCATTAATATAAAGCAGGCAATACCAATTGTACTGATGAAAAGCGTAATGAAATTATATACTATTGAACTCGAATTCCAAATCAAAGTATATACTAATTCTTGAAAAGGATGTCCTGGTAAACGTGATACTTCATAAACTCCAGTTTTGGCAATTCGCTCAGCGACTAATGGCAATGCCCAAGCATCTTCTTCTGAACCAAAACCATAAAATAAAAAGGGAACTCTCGATAATGCAATCAAGATAACAACGAACCAAAAATATGTTCGTTCTTGCTTTGTCATGAAGGTTGATGAATCAATTCTAATGCTTTTTTATAGGCATTATCCATATCATGAAGTACAGGATAAAGTCCTTCATTTTGCCAAATCAATCGTGCGATATACGCCTTCAGCTGATTGCGAATCATGGGTGCTGATTTTTTCAAACCCTTTTCATCTTTAACAACACCTTCTTTCGAAGAAAATTGCGTAAAGTCATTTAAGATAGCGTCATCAATTTGAAAAGTAGTTCTAAAGGCTTCAGCATTTTTGAAGTTCTTTAAATAATCACGATGTGTATCTACATAATTATAGGCAAATTGATTTACTAATCCCATTGCAAATAATCGGTTCATGTATTCACTTTCATACGTTGTATCAAGAGGCACAAACACGTCAGGCATGATTCCACCACCACCATAAACTGTTTTACCTCCGGGAGTATGAAACTTTAAACTATCCACTAAATGAATACTATCTTTATTTACTAATTCACCGTGTTTGTAACGATCTATTACTTCTTCATCGTAAGCTTCAATACCATGCGAATATGATTTTTGAATTGATCTACCAGTAGGCGTATAATAGCGTGCGATGGTTAATCGAATTGCTGATCCATCAGGTAAAACTGTTTGTTCTTGTACTAATCCTTTTCCAAAAGATCGTCGTCCAACAATTGTTGCTCTGTCCCAATCTTGCAAAGCACCTGAAACAATTTCTGAAGCAGAAGCAGAACCTTCATCCACTAATACAATTAATTTACCGCTCTCAAAAATTCCCGGTTGATTTGCATAATAACTTGATCGTGGTCGTGATTTACCTTGTGTATAAACGATCATTTTTTTTCCTCCCAAAAATTCGTCGGCAATTTTCGTAGCTGCATCTAAAAAGCCTCCTGGATTACCTCTTAAATCAAGGATAAGTTTTTGCATTCCTTGCTCTTTTAATTTATTCATTGCAACCATAAACTCATCATACGTTGTAGCGGCAAATCGACTAATTTTTATGTAGCCAGTTTTGGGATCGGCCATGTAATACGTATCAACGCTATAAATGGGAATTTTTCCTCGTGTGATTTTGAAGTCAAGAAATTTCGGAGAATTTTTTCTGAATATCGAAACTGTAACCATAGTTCCTCCTTTGCCACGAAGCGCTTTAAAAACTTTTTCATTGGTGATAGCAGTGCCTGTCATCTTTTTACCATCTACCTTGATGATACGATCGCCGGGCATCACACCAACACGCTCACTAGGACCTCCAGAGATAGCGGTTACCACCATGATAGTATCTTGCTGCAAATGAAATTCAATTCCTACACCTTCAAAATTTCCTTCTAATGGTTCGTTAGCAGATGCTAAATCTTCAGCAGGAATATAAGCAGAATGAGGATCTAATTGCTCCAACATTTTTTCGATGGAGGAATTTATGAGTTGAGTTCGATTTACTGTATCAACATATTCTTGTTGGATGTAATCAAGAATATCGGATATTTTATTGGAAGAATTCGCTCGTGGTGCAGGAACAATTTTACTACCTATAAAAATTCCTGATGCTAATATAAATCCAAAAATAAGTGGTAAGAATATTTTTTTTCCTGTTGGAGTATCGCTCATATTATTTTGCTTCTTCAATCTTAAACTGTATTACATCAACACCAAAGCGTTGTAAAAAATCAACTCCTTCTTCAACACTTATACCTTTGTAGGATGCATACGAATCTTTATAAACTACTCTTTTAATTCCTGTTGTATAAATTATTCTTGCACAAGGCAAACATGGTGATAAGGTAACGTATAAAGTTGCTCCTTCTAAAGTAATTTGATTTTTTGCTGCATATAAAATCGCATTCGCTTCTGCATGTAGTGCTAGTGAACAACCACCTTTGCGATCGCGCGGACAACCAGTTTCGGGCCACTCAATATCGCAATTGTGTGTTCCTGCTGGAGGGCCGTTATATCCGAGTGAAACAATTCGTGTATCTTTTGAGAGTACTGCCCCTACTTGCGCCATCACACAGTGTGATTTCTTGGCTAGATTAACTGCCAAACCCATGTAAATTTCGTCGAAACTAACTTTGTTCATCGGCGACAAAGATAGTTAAGCGATCTGAATGCATCAGCAAAAATTTCATCCATACACTATAAATCAATTGCTGTATTTTTTAATGAATTTACTTTCAGGAAATAACGATTTTGCAATTTCACCTAAATATAATTTAACACGAAATGAAAACATAGGCGAATTGAAATTTGTATCTACCTCGGGATTACTAATGAGCATCAATCGAATTCCAACTCCTGCGCCTATTCCTACCCATTTTATAATTTTATAAGAGGCATTTAATCCCACATCATGAACCAGTACACCATGATTATAAATTGATCTCGGGTGATTCGATTTATCATAATACTGAAAATAAGATTTCCCATATCCCAAACTCATTGGAACACTTAATTGCCATGCATCTTTGTCATAAAAAATATATTCAGCCATCAATGGATAATAACGTAAATATAATTGTGCTAAAACTTGATGGTCGATATGGTACGTATTATTCCATTCTGATTTCGGTAATACTACCTTTTCAATAATGTCTGCTTTGATTTTATTATATCCAAAAGCAATACGCCATTTTTTTTTGTAAGATACCCCCGCTTTAAAGCCCCATACATCTGCACTTTTGTTTCCAATAAAAGAATAATAAGTATCCAATTGAAAATACGGCGCCAAAGGAACTCTCATGCTCGGTGAAGATGCATGAAGTAAGAATGGTGTTAATACTAATAGAATGATGAAAGCGCGTAACATTACAACAAATGTAAATAGGCTCGAGCGATTATCCATTATGATTGAAAGAATGATTGAGAAGAAGGACTTGGATAGTTCAAAATTGCTTTTTTCAAAACTAAAATGTTGTTAATTTGTTCTGATAATATTTTCATATTACAAGCAGGAATGATTGCAAGAACATATTGCCATCCATCAATACAGTATAACGATTATAAGAATCTTTTTCTTTGAGAAAGAATAAACTTAAAATGGTTATGATTGATGAACCTATTAACACGCTATCATTATAAATTGTACGAAATGGAATTTCAACAAATGCTGATCTCACAACTGTTAACGCTAAGAAAAGTAACAAAAGTATAACACAAAGTATTTTAATTTTTTGATAACCATATATAACGGGAAGTGTTTTAATATTCTGATTACGATCGGTATCAAGATCCCGAAGATCTACAGCAAAACATATTGCCAGTATATAAATGAATCTCGAAGTAAATAAATACATTTCCCCTCCTACATATCCCGATTGATGCGCAGGAAACCAAACTGTTGTTGTCGACCAAACAAATGCAAGTAACATATTTTTAATTAATGGGATAGATCGCAATCCACTTTTTAATTTTCCTTGAATGTTCCATTGTGAAAAATATAATCCAGAAATTAAACCCATCATAAAAGCTCCAATTTTTGCAGAAGCGGGAAGTTGAACCAATGTGAAAAGTACTATTAATACTAAAAATGATAATACAAATTTATTGTATTTTGCCTGAAGCTTGATTTGAAATGGCATTCGTGTAATTACAGGTTGCCAATGAGCTATTCGATATGCAAGCAATGTTGCTGAACCTAAAAAAAGTAACAATTGCCATGAAGGCCAAATATTAAAAAGTTGTAGTGATGTTGATGAAGCGTAAAAAACAGCCGTTAAGGCGAGTATGCATTGATGAATGATCCGAAAGTTGTTTTTTGTTAACATCTCAACTTTGGTTGTTTTGAAAATTTTCAATTCAATAATTATTTTATGAAATGAATGGCTTAAATAAATTCGAAATAAAAAAAATTACCTTACTGAAACTAATTTGGTATACTTCACTATTAGCAATCTCCACTTCTGAAATTTCTGCTATTTATTTTTCTCGTAAATAATGATAGCCGCAAGACTAATTCCCATACTAATATAACCCCATTTCAAACTCTGCTGAATTTTAATATTACGTGCTGATTTTTGATAACCTAGTCGAAATGGTTCTGTGCTTGACAACTGTTTGTCGTAACTCGATGGCAATTGCAGGTTTTTAGAGTTAAATCTGCCAATAATTACACTGTAAATCATCGGAACAGGAAGTGCATAAAAAGATAACACACTCGACCCAACTCCTATTGCAGCAGCAGCAATACTATTTGCTGGTTTACGATAATATAAATGTGCTGCTTGTTCCCCTTTGATATACTCTTTTGCTTCTGCAATTGAAAAATCAAGACTATCAGGCATGTAAACCATCTCTTCCGTGTTATCCGCTTTTACAATGGAAAACACATCGTAACGGTCTACTTTTCTATTTCGTGCATTGCTAGATCCCGGTTTTTTATAGGTAATGTAAAGGTCTCCTATCGAATAACTTGAAGCATCTATCACTTTGCCATTAATCATAAGGATTTTAACTTGAGCCTCTGAATGTAAGGCCATTAAATTCATCAGAATAAATACCGCAAAACCAATTAGAATGTGCTTGTTCTTCATCTTTCAAAACTAAGGATTTTTTTAACTGAACCACCAATGTTTTGTAGTTCCTTTATCAAAAATCTTCTCCTTAATGATTTTCAGCTAATAATTCAATTCACCTATTAAATTACTAATTAACAATTATCTGAATAATGAACAATATGAAGGTTTAAGCGTTTCTAATCTGTAACTTTGCAGTCTTATTTTATAGGTATATGTCGCATAATAAATTCTCCGGCCGACACATCGGTCCAGATGCTCACGAAACTGCTGAAATGCTGAAGGTTATCGGAGTAACATCTATTGATCAACTAATAAGCGAAACTATTCCTTCCGATATTCGGCTGAAGGAGGATCTTGACCTTCCAGCGGCAATGGATGAGGCTAGTTATCTCCGTGAACTGAGAAGTATTGCCGCTCAAAATAAAATATACCGCTCTTACATTGGACTTGGTTATAGCAATACAATCACTCCAGGTGTTATTCAACGTAATGTTCTTGAAAACCCAGGTTGGTACACAGCATACACTCCTTATCAAGCTGAAATTGCTCAAGGAAGGATGGAAGCACTCTTAAATTTTCAAACGATGGTTTGCGATTTAACGGGGATGGAATTGGCGAACGCTTCTCTATTAGATGAAGGCACCGCAGCTGCTGAAGGGATGACGATGTTGTTTCATTCGCGTAGCAAAGAATCTCAAAAAAATAATGCAGTTAAATTTTTTGTTGCTAATAATTGCTATCCTCAAACTATCGATATTCTTCGTACACGATCAGCACCGTTAGGAATAGAATTAGTTATCGGCGACTCTTTATCTTTTGCTGCAGATAAATCTTTCTTCGGAATTATTTTGCAATATCCAAGTATGGATGGTGAGATTACCGATTATAAAAAGTTAACAGCTAATTGTCATGCACATGATATTCGTATTGTTGTTGCAACCGATATTATGTCGTTGGTTTTATTAACACCTCCTGGCGAATGGGGTGCCGATGTTGTTGTTGGGAATTCACAACGATTTGGTGTTTCGTTAGGATATGGTGGTCCACATGCAGCTTTTTTTGCTACACGTGAATTATACAAGCGTGACATACCTGGAAGAATTATTGGTGTGAGTGTTGATGCCGCTGGTAAAACTGCTTTGAGGATGGCATTGCAAACACGTGAGCAACATATTAAACGTGATAAGGCTACTTCAAATATTTGTACTGCTCAAGTTTTACTTGCTGTGATGGCATCGATGTATGTAGTGTATCACGGTCCTGAAGGTGTGAAAGCGATTGCGGAAACTATTCACTTGCGTGCTACAACTCTTGCTGAAGGATTGCGAAAGTTGGATTATAAAATTGTGTATGATAATTTCTTTGATACCATTAAAGTTTTCGCTGGAAGTAAACAAGATGCGATTCATGCTGCTGCAGATAAAGCTGCGATAAATTTTCGCTACACAAAAGATGGTCATATTGTAATTGCATTAGATGAAACTACCTTGCATGATGATGTTACAGAAATCATTCAAATTTTTGCTCAAGCTGGTGGATTGACTTACAAAAGAAATGGAATTGATTTAGCAATAAAACCTGTTATCAATGATCAATTAAGCCTTGCTCGTAAAACAGCATTTTTTACACATCCTGTTTTTAATGAACATCATAGCGAAACAGAAATGTTACGTTATATAAAAAAATTAGAGAACCGTGATTTGTCATTGAATCATTCGATGATTGCTTTAGGTTCGTGTACCATGAAATTAAATGCAACCTCCGAAATGATGCCGTTAAGTTGGCCATTATGGAGCAGCATCCATCCTTTTGCTCCCGTAGAACAAACAAAAGGCTATCAACAAATTATTCGTGAGTTGGAAGGATATTTATGTTTGATAACTGGATTCGATGCGGTTTCTCTTCAACCGAATTCAGGTGCGCAAGGTGAATATGCAGGCTTAATGGCAATACATGGTTATCTACATTCAAAAGGACAATCACATCGTAATGTTGTATTGATTCCTCAATCGGCACACGGAACAAATCCAGCAAGCGCTGTTATGGCAGGATGGAATGTTGTTGTTGTAAAATGTGATGACAATGGAAACGTTGATATCAATGATCTTCGTGAGAAGGCTGAAAAAAATAAAGATGTTCTTGCCGCAGTAATGGTTACCTATCCAAGTACACATGGAGTGTTTGAAGAAGGTATTCGTGAGCTCACAAAAATAATTCATGAAAACGGCGGCCAAGTTTATATGGATGGCGCTAATATGAATGCGCAGGTTGGATTAACTAGTCCAGGAATGATTGGAGCTGATGTTTGTCACCTTAACTTACATAAAACTTTTGCTATTCCTCATGGCGGTGGTGGACCAGGAATGGGACCCATTGGTGTTGCTGCTCACTTAGCACCTTTTCTTTCGAACCATGCAATTATTAGTTTAGGAAAAGAGCGTAAGGGAACAGCAGTAAGTGCTGCTCCTTGGGGTAGTGCTAGTATTTTATTAATCAGCTACGGTTATATTCGAATGCTCGGAAAAGAAGGTGTGAAGTCATCAACGATGTATGCAATTTTAAATGCGAATTATATGATGGCACGTTTAGAAGGACATTATCCAATTTTATACAAAGGAAAAAATGGACATGTTGCGCATGAAATGATTTTAGATTGTAGAGCATTTAAACAAACAGCAGGAATTGAAGTTACAGATATTGCAAAACGATTAATGGATTATGGATACCATGCACCTACAGTAGCATTTCCTGTTGCTGGAACATTAATGGTAGAGCCAACAGAAAGTGAGTCGTTGCATGAACTAGATCGCTTTGTGGATGCGATGATTGCAATACGTGAAGAGATTCGCGCTATTGAAGAAGGCAAAGCAGATCGTTTGGATAATGTATTGGTGAATGCTCCACATACAGCAGCAGAAGTTACTGCTGATGAATGGCATCATCCATATAGCAGAAAAAATGCTGCGTATCCTGCTGCATGGGTTGCTGAAAATAAATTCTGGCCATTTGTTAAGCGTGTAGATAATGCTTTTGGTGATCGTAATTTAATTTGTACGTGCCCTGATATGAGCGCTTATGAAGAAGAAGTTAATCATGTATAATTTTTTTGCAACGCAAATTATTTGTTTGAAAAAATTACCGATTTGATAATTTGAATACTGATTTATTTATCACATAAATTAGTATTCAAATTTAATTTTACCTGTAAAAATTTACTTTGAATTATTTAGCACATTTATATCTTAGCGGAAATAATCCTAACATCATGATTGGTAATTTTATTGCTGATCATATAAAAGGAAATCATTTTTCAAATTACAATGAAGGAATAATAAAAGGAATAAAGTTGCATCGTTTGATTGACGCATTTACCGATTCGCATCCTGTTGTTGAAGAAAGCAAAAAAAGATTACGCCCTCATTTTCATAAATACGCTCCGGTAATTGTTGATATTTTTTATGATCATTTTCTTGCAAAGAACTGGAATGTTTATCATGAACAGCCTCTTGAAGAATATGTGAACGATGTTTATTCACTGATGAAAAATAATTTAACCATCCTTCCTGACAAAACTAAAAATATGCTTCCCCACATGATTCAACACGACTGGTTGTTAGGCTATGGACAACTTGAAGGAATCAACAGAGTACTGACAGGAATGTCTCGCAGAGCAAAATTTGAATCTAAAATGGAGGAAGCGGCTGCATTTCTTGAAAAAGATTATTTTCTTTATGAAAAAGAATTTCAAGAATTTTTTCCGCAATTAAAAAAATTCAGCAGCGAAACAATAAAAATTTTATAGCAAATTAGAAAAACTTTGCCGCAAGAAGCTCCCTGTTCATACGTGCGATATTTTCAACCGAAATTAATTTGGGACATTCCGCCTCGCAAGCATACGTATTGGTACAATTCCCAAAACCTTCTTCATCCATTTGAGCAACCATTTTCAAAACACGCTCCTTTCGTTCTACTTTTCCTTGCGGTAATAAAGCAAGCTGTGAAACTTTTGCAGAAACAAATAACATTGCCGAAGAATTTTTACAAGCTGCAACACATGCTCCGCATCCTATACATGCTGCTGCAGTGAATGCATCATCAGCATCATTCTTAGGAATAGGAATGTTGTTTGCATCCTGTGCATTGCCGGTATTCACTGAAATAAATCCTCCGGCTGCAATAATTCTGTCAAAAGCAGTTCGGTCAACAACCAAATCTTTAATCACGGGAAAAGAAGCTGCACGCCAGGGTTCAACTACAATTGTATCACCATCACTAAAAGAACGCATGTGTAATTGACAAGTTGTAACTCCTCGCAAAGGTCCATGCGGACGACCGTTAATATACATGCTGCACATTCCGCAAATTCCTTCGCGGCAATCGTGATCAAATGCTATAGGTTCTTCTCCTTTTGAAATTAATTCTTCATTCAGCACATCAAACATTTCAAGAAAAGACATGTCAGGGGAAATATTTTTCGCCTGGTAGAATTTGAATTCGCCTTTTGCATCTTTGTTTTTTTGACGCCAGATTTTGAGAGTGAGGTTCATGTTTTGTAAATCAAACTAATTTTTCCAGAAATATTTTCAGCCCGCTAAGTTGGTTTCTAATAATTTCATAAGTTAAATCAACATCAAGAGATTTGTATTCGTGAGCAATTTTATTTCGAAAACCGCGGATACGAAACCAATCAATATCCGTGTGATTGTCTTTGAAATCCTCTGACAACCGGTTGGCAAGTTCACCTATTTGTAAAATGTTTAAATATACAGCATCAATACTCTTAGCATCTTTTCGGAATTCTGCGAGCGACATATTAAAAGTAAATGATTCTATTTTTTCAATCATTTCGATCATATCTTTAATGATGAGCAAATCATTCCGCTCAGACATAAACTATATTTTTTTTTATAAAGGTCCAATAATGCGGTTTAATCTGCCTTGTGGTGCTAAGATCAACTTTCTTGTTCAACATTTTTTCCAATTCATCACCAAGGTCAATAATATACCAGCCGATTTTTGGATCCACATTTATTAAAATATCAACATCACTTTTTTCTGTAAAATCATTTCTGGTGTATGATCCGAATATTCCGATTTCACTTACACCGTATTTTTCATGTAAATATTGCTTATTAGATTTAAGCGTGCTGATTATTTTTTCTAACTCTTTAGTCATTATTTATAACTCCTTTGTGCAATCTTTATATTCTCAAATTTCAATTCTTCTTTATGCAATTCCCAATTATTATTTCCTTTATTTTCCCATGCTGCAACATACGCAAAGTTTTCATCATCGCGTTTTGCTTCACCTTCTTCAGTCTGAAATTCTTCGCGGAAGTGTCCTCCGCAGCTTTCGTTTCTGTTTAATCCGTCCATGCACATGAGTTCTCCGAGTTCAAGGAAATCTGCAACACGACCGGCTTTCTCTAATTCAGGATTAAATTCATTTTGATTTCCCGGAATGCGAACATCTTTCCAGAAATCAACACGCAGTGATTTTATTTCTTCAATTGCTTCTTTCAAACCTTTTTCGCTGCGTGCCATTCCGCATTTGTCCCACATTATTTTTCCAAGACGTTTGTGAAAATGGTCAACTGATTTTGTTCCTTTTATATTCATCAGTTTATCCAGCGTATCCTTAACATTTTTTTCTGCTGCGGCAAATGCTTCGTGATCAGTAGGAATTTCTTTTGTGCGGATTTCATTGGAGAGATACGCACCGATTGTATAAGGAATAACAAAATATCCGTCTGCCAATCCCTGCATCAAAGCGGAAGCCCCCAAACGATTCGCACCGTGATCTGAAAAATTTGCTTCGCCTAAACAATATAGCCCGGGCACGTTAGTCATCAGGTTATAATCAACCCACAATCCTCCCATTGTATAATGCACAGCCGGATAAATGCGCATCGGGATTTGATATGGATCTTCACCTGTGATTTGCTTATACATGTCAAACAGGTTTCCGTATTTTTCTTTTACAACTTCTTTTCCAAGAGAAATTATTTCCGCTTCCGATGGATTGTGAATATTTTTTTTATTTGCTTCAACCGTCCCATAACGTTTCATGCTGAAAGTGAAATCCAAATAGACAGCCATCTTACTTGCACCTACACCATAACCTGCATCGCACCTTTCTTTTGCAGCACGCGAAGCCACATCACGCGGAACTAAATTTCCGAAAGCAGGATAACGTCTTTCTAAATAATAATCTCTTTCATCTTCAGAAATTTCATTTGGTTTTCTTGTATCATCCTTTTTCTTAGGCACCCAGATTCTTCCGTCATTTCGCAAAGATTCACTCATCAAGGTAAGCTTGCTTTGATGATCACCACTCACAGGTATGCAGGTAGGATGAATTTGTGTATAACACGGATTTCCAAAATAAGCTCCTCTTTTATGCGCCTTCCATGCCGCGGTAACATTACATCCCATTGCGTTAGTGGAAAGATAAAATACATTTCCATAACCGCCTGTGCACAATAAAACTGCATGACCAAAATGCCTTTCTAATTTTCCGTTGATAAGATCACGTGCAATAATGCCTCTGCATTTGTCATCAATATTTACAACATCCAGCATTTCATGACGCGCATACATTTTTACCGAACCCATTCCTATTTGTCTTTCCAGAGAGCTGTATGCTCCAAGTAAAAGCTGCTGACCTGTTTGTCCTGCTGCATAAAAAGTTCTTTGCACTTGCGTTCCACCGAAAGAACGGTTGCTTAATAAACCACCATATTCACGTGCAAAGGGAACACCTTGTGCAACACACTGATCAATAATATTTGCACTTACTTCAGCAAGACGATAAACATTTCCTTCACGCGCACGGTAATCACCTCCTTTAATTGTATCATAAAACAAACGGTAAGTGGAGTCACCATCATTCTGATAATTTTTGGCAGCATTGATTCCACCTTGTGCTGCAATTGAATGTGCACGTCTTGGTGAATCCTGGAAACAAAAACATTTTACTTTATAACCAAGCTCTGCAAGTGAAGATGCTGCAGATGCTCCTGCTAATCCTGAACCGATAATAATTATTTCAAGACTTCTTTTGTTGGCAGGGTTAACTAATGGGGTCGTTGATTTATATTTTGTCCACTTTGTTTCGAGTGGTCCGTCAGGGATTTTATTTTCAAGTGAACTCATAATTTCAAAATGCTTTATGCTTTAACTGCGACCCCTTCTTCTTTAATATGTTCAAACAAGGGTAAATAATCATCTTCAATAAATCTTTTTTTAGAAACTCCGTAAGGTTCAATCCGGGGGTCCACCTCATAAGCAGTTTTCCAGATTAATCCAATATTTTTTTCATTATTGAAATCAATAGAATCAGATAGCAGCAAAACATCAATATCGCTGTCCTGATTCGCCTGGTTTCTTGCATAGCTTCCATAAAGAATAGCTTCATTAATTGTAAGCCCTTTCAATCGCAGTTGCCAAATATATTTTTTTATTAATTCAATAATTTCTTTTTGAGCCATTCAATTTTTTCTTTTGTCAAATTAAAATATAAAGTAGTTTTTTGCATACCGGGTCGCTTGTATCCTTCACCATGGTATCTGCCTTCAAGCTGATAATTATTCATTGCGGTAAAAAAATCTTTAGTTGATTCATCAAGATCAATATTTGCTTTGCCGGATAATGAAATAAGACTATGAATATGAGGAGGAGTTTTTTGTAATACTTTAGTCACCGATGCTTTAATCATTTTTTCTAAAGCTAAATGACAGAAGAACAAGCAATGTATTTCTCTTTTTTCTTTAAATAATACTTCCGCAATTTCCATATCTTCATTACTTGAAGCAATCCAGTGATTTATTTGCCGCTCAACATTCATTTTTTAATTCATTTCACCCAATTCATATATATGGATATTGGCATCATGATAAAAACAAAAGGAACAATAATTGAGAAACCAATACCGGCAATTTTAATAACCGGTGTATATGTTTTATGATTTAATCCCAATGACTGAAACGCAGATTGAAATCCATGCATTAAATGATAAGCAAGAGAAATATTTCCTAAAACATAAATTAGCACTACCGCAGGATTTTGAAAAACTTCTATCATTTCTGCGTAAAGATTTTCATATTCCTTTCCGTCAATGATCATGGGAGGATGGTCAAGACCGGTGAATCGTGTCTGCACCCAAAAATGTTTTAGATGAATAACAAGAAAAATTAAAATCAATGTGCCGAGCAAACCCATCCAGCGCGAATACCATTTGCTGTTAGCTGTTCCGTTGAACTGATCGTATTTTATTGGTCGTGCTTTATTGTTGCTAATGGTAAGAACCAGCGATTGAACTACATGCCAGATGATACCAATAAATAAAACAATTTCCATAATACGGATAATAATATTTGTGCCCATGAAATGAGATGCAAGATTAAAGGTTGCACCTCCATCATTATAAAAAATTAATGCATTGATGGAGCAGTGAACAATGAGAAAAGAAATAAGAAATAAGCCGGTGATGCCCATAGCATATTTTTTTCCAAGAGACGAATTGAGAATATTGGCTGCCATGCTTTCCATTTTAAATGCTTAAAAAATTTAAGGTGCAAATTTACATGTTAATGTGTTATTTCAGGGTCAATTTAAAAACTTTCCGAACAGTTTCTTAACTTTGAACATTCAATTTTCCCGAAGGGATGCCTTCGTCATAAACATAAAACAAAAATATGAAATACGAATCTATTGACAAACACCTATTCGTTGAAAACCGCAAGCGTTATGCTTCTCAACTGAAACCAAAGTCTATTGCATTTTTTAATGCAAATGATGAAATGCCGCGCAATGGTGACGGCACGTTTAAGTTCCGCCAGAATTCAGATTTATTCTGGCTGACAGGAATTGACCAGGAGCAGACGATTTTGGTGTTGTTTCCTGATTCACCACTTCCACAATACAAGGAAATTTTATTTCTCCGTGCAACGAATGAAAAGATTGCGATTTGGGAAGGACATAAATACACCATCGAAGAAGCGCGCGTACAATCGGGAATCAAAATGGTTTTGTGGCTGGACGAATTCAATATGATTGTTCCGATGCTGATGAATCACGTACAAAATGTTTATTTCAACGTTAATGAAAACGACCGTTACTCAAATCCTGTTCAATACCGTGATTTGAGATTTGCCAATGAATGGAAACAAAAGTATCCATCACACACTTTTGAAAGAAGCGGTCCGCTGATGGCGCAATTGCGTTCAATAAAATCAGAGCAGGAAATAAAACAACTGCAGATTGCCTGCAACATTACTGAAAAAGCTTTTCGCAGAGTAATGAGTTTTGTAAAACCGGGTGTGATGGAATATGAAATAGAAGCGGAAATAATCCATGAGTTTATTCGCAATCGCGCCACCGACCATGCTTATTATCCGATTATCGCTTCAGGTTACAGCGCATGTGTTTTGCATTACAATGAAAATAATAAGGAGTGTAAAGACGGTGATGTGATACTGATGGATTTCGGATGTGAATATGCCAACTATGCTGCCGACCTAACGCGATGCGTACCCGTAAACGGAAAATTTTCTCCGCGTCAGCGTGATGTCTATAATGCTGTGTTGCGTGTGATGCGGGCTGCAACAAAAATGCTTGTTCCCGAGAACACAATTGAAAAATATCATGTTGAAGTAGGAAAAATTATGGAAGCAGAATTGCTCGGATTAGGTTTGATAACACAAGAAGATATTAAAAAACAAAATCCTGATTTACCTGCTTACAAAAAATATTTTATGCACGGCACTTCCCATTTTCTTGGATTGGATGTGCATGACATCGGAAATAAATACGAACCCATGAAAGCCGGAATGGTTTTCACCTGCGAACCCGGCATTTACATTCCTGAAGAAAATCTTGGAATCAGAATTGAAAATGATATTTTGATTACTGAAAAAGGTCAATTGGATTTAATGGCATATATTCCGATTGAAGC
>JBBRAW010000005.1:0-70799 GCA_038206385.1 Bacteroidia bacterium
AAACATTTAATTGAGCTATCAGCAAAAACAGAATCAGCGCTAGTGATGCGTGTTGATCAACTAAAAAAATATCTTGAATCGTCGCCTAATACTTCGTTAGCAGATATTGCATTTACACTTCAAACAGGACGACATTCGTTCAATCATCGTTGGTTCGCTGCCGTTTCATCCGTTGAAGATACGATTGCACAATTAACACATGCTGATCCTAAAAGATCTGCAAAACATTTGATGAAACAAAAATCTTCTGGTGTTGTTTTTATGTTTCCAGGACAAGGTTCACAGTACGTTGGTATGGGATCAAATCTCTATCGTGATGAGCTTGTTTTTCGCGAAGCTGTTGATAGGTGTTCAGAAATTCTAACACCACTATTAGGTCGGGATATTAAAGAACTTTTATTTGCAACCGAAGGAAATGAAGATGCAGAAAATTTATTAAAACAAACGTATTATACACAACCTGCTTTATTCACTATTGGCTATTCATTAGCACAATTATGGATGAGTTGGGGAATACAACCTGCTGCATTAATCGGACATAGCATTGGTGAATTTGTTGCTGCAACCATTGCTGGAATTTTCACTGTTGAAGATGCGCTAACAATAGTTGCAAAGCGAAGTAAGTTGATGCAAGATTTACCAGGAGGTTCTATGCTTTCTGTGCGATTATCAGCAACAGCTATTGAAAAATATTTAAGTAATGATGTTGCTATTGCAGCGATAAATGGCCCTTTGCTTTGTGTGATTTCAGGACCAACAAATTCTATTACAAAGATTCAACAGCAATTAGAAAAAGAAGAAATTATTTGCAAACCGTTATATACTTCTCATGCTTTTCATTCACCAATGATGGATGCGATTGTGATGCCATTTGCAAATGCTGTTAAAACAGTGAAATTAAATGCGCCATCAATTCCAATTCTTAGTACTGTAACTACAGAATGGTTACAAGATTCGGAAGCAACTGATCCAATGTATTGGGCGAACCATTTGCGTGCAACAGTAAAGTTTGCTGATGGAATAAAATCAGTATGGAATGAGCATCCAAATTATGTGATGTTGGAGTTAGGACCGCGAAATACTGCTAGCACTTTAGCACGTCAACAATCCATCGATCCAAAGTCACAAAGAGCAATCGCTTCTTTAGGTGATTCTGCAGTGAATGATGCTGAATGGACGAATATGTTAGCAGCTATCGGACAACTATGGTTATCAGGAATTGAAATAGATTGGAGTAACTTTTATTCCCTTGAAAAACGTAAACGTATTCCGCTACCTGTTTATCCATTCGAACATGTTCGTTTCTGGTTAGATCCTCCACAAAATTCAGTGATGCAATCATCTTATAAAACAAATTTTGAAGAGCTTACTTCGTCAAATATAATTTCAGCGCCCATTCAAAATGACGATACATTAATTAAAACTATGAGTAATCGTAAAGATAATTTAATCGCAGAAATTTGCGGTATTCTTGAAGAGTCTTCCGGCATTGAAATGACGAATGCTGATCCTTCTTCTTCTTTTATTGAATTAGGATTGGACTCGCTATTTTTAACACAAATAGCATTAACACTTAGTAAAAAATATAGAATAAAAATTAGCTTTCGTCAATTAAACGAAGACCTTTCTTCTTTAAGTGATCTTGCAACATTTCTTGATCAAAATTTAGCGAAAGATTATATCATCAATACACAAGGAAGTAATTCGTTGAATCAAAATAGTGGATTAGCATCACAACAAATGCAGCCAATTTCTTCGGATAATGTTAATATGCAAATGCTCATGCAACAGCAAATGCAATTAATGCAACAGATGATGATGATGTCTGGACAAAAAAATAATTTATCACCTGAAAATGCTTCCTTAATATATAGTCAACCCAAACAAAATGATCCTGTAATTAGTCATGAAGAACAACTTGAATTAAAAAAACCATTTGGTGCAATTGCTCGAATTGAAAAAGTAATAACAAATAAATTTTCTAAAGACCAAGAAGAATGGTTATCAACATTTATTGCAGCTTATACTGAAAAAACAAAAAAATCGAAATCATTTACACAAGAACATCGTGCACATCTTGCCGATCCTCGCGTTGTAACAGGATTTCGTCCAGCGATTAAAGAATTAATTTATCAGCCTGTTGTAAATCGATCTCTTGGATCAAAAGTTTGGGATATTGACGGCAACGAATATGTTGATGTGTTGAATGGATTTGGATCCAATATGTTCGGACATAATCCACCATTCATTGTTAAAGCACTCGAAGAACAACTGAGTAAAGGATATGAATTAGGTCCGCAACATGAGTTAGCTGGTGAGGTTGCAAAACTTATTTGTGAGTTTACACATTTTGATCGTGTAGGGTTTTGCAATACTGGATCGGAAGCCGTTTTAGGAGCTATGCGTATTGCAAGAACTGTAACGGGACGATCAACAATTATTAGTTTTAATGGTTCGTACCATGGCATCAATGATGAAGTAATATTACGCGGTTCAAAAAAATTAAAATCAGTTCCTGCTGCTGCTGGTATCATGCCTGAAGCAGTTCAAAATATGTTAGTTCTTGATTATGGAACTCCTGAAGCATTAGAAATAATTCGTAATCGTGCACATGAAATTGCGGCTGTTTTAGTAGAACCTGTTCAAAGTCGTCGCGCTGATTTTCATCCAACAGAATTTCTTAAAGAAGTTCGAAAAATAACTGAGCAAGCAGGAGCATTACTTATTTTTGATGAGGTAATTACAGGCTTCCGAATTTCACAAGGTGGTGCTCAAGCGTACTATGGTATTGAAGCTGATCTTGGCACTTATGGAAAAATTGTAGGAGGTGGAATGCCTATCGGCGTTATTGCAGGTAAAAAAGAATTTATGGATTCTCTTGATGGAGGCTTTTGGCAATTTGGTGATAACTCCGTACCTGAAGTTGGTGTAACTTATTTCGCAGGAACATTTGTTCGACATCCCTTTGCATTAGCTGCTGCAAAAGCCTCGCTCATGCACATGAAAGAAAAAGGTGAAGCGTTGCAACAAGAATTAAATGCAATGACCGAATCATTAGAAAAAGAAGTAAATGATTATTGTCATCAATTAGAAATACCATTTCATCTCGTTCATTTCGGTTCTCTTTTTAAACCAAAATACGATGCTGATATGCCAAATATTGATTTGCTTTATTGTTTATTGCGTTTTAAAGGTGTTCACATTTATGATGGATTTCCTTGCTTCTTAACTGAAGGACATAGTAAAGATGATTTAACATTTATCATCAAACAATTTAAAGATGCATTATTCGAATTAATGGAACTGGGCTTTATTCCAGGAAAAGTTTTAGCAACTATAAAACCGATTTATGCAAATGGAAATGGTCATAATAAATTAAATGGTCATGCTGTTGAAATACCACCCGTTGATGGTGCAATGTTAGGAAAGAATCCCGATGGAACGCCTAGTTGGTTTATTCCAGATCCGGATCGTCCAGGAAAATATATGAAGGTTAATGTTAATTGATTTATTTTGAAAATGGAATTAATACAAAAAGCGTTTTCATTAGAGCAGGTAGATTTTGATCCATTCGCTCCGCTTCCTATTTGTGCTCCTTCAACAGAAGCTCAACGTGAAATATTTGTATCTGTAAAGTTAGGTGGTAAGGCTGCCAACTGCGCATATAATGAATCTGTTTCTTTGAAATTCAGTGGATTTCTTAATACACTATTTCTTCAAAAATCGTTCGATCTTTTAATAGATCGTCACAATGCGTTAAGATCCTCTTTTAGTGAAGATGGTACTCAAATACATATTGCTCCGAAAGTGCAAGTGACAATCTCAATTAATGATCTTCAAAAGAAAACAGCAACAGAGAAGGAAAATTTTATCCAACAAATAAAAGAACAAGAAGTACATGATGAATTTGATTTAGAAAATGGGCCTTTGATTCGAGCAAAGATTTTAATTCTCTCTGATCAATCAACTATTTTTATCGTTACTGCACATCATATAATTTGTGATGGATGGTCGCTTAGTTTATTACTTCAAGATTTAGGGAAAATTTATTCTGCACTTGTTGAAAATATATCACCTGTATTACCAACTGCAAATAACTTTGTTGAATTTGCCGAAAAGCAAGATCAATATCAAAACGAAGGTGAGTATTCACAAACTGAATCCTATTGGTTGAATCAATTTGCAGAGGAAATTCCCCAACTTGATATCCCAATTGATAAGCTTCGTCCATCTTTCCGTACATTCAATGCACATCGTATTGATGTTCCAGTTCCAGTTCAAACGGTAGCAGATTTACGAGAACTAGCAAAAAAAACCAATACCAGTTTTGTTACAATTATGCTCAGCATCTTTGAGACGTTTTTATACAAAGTGACAGGTCAAAAGGAGTTAGTAGTAGGACTCCCATCATCTGGACAAAGCGCTGAAGGACTTTATAATTTGGTTGGTCATTGCGTGAATTTATTACCTATCAGAACTAGCTTAGATCCCCAAATGACCTTTCTAGAGTATCTAAAGGAGAGACGAGGCTACCTTTTTGATGCTTTTGATCATCAACAATTTACCTTTGGGAATCTAGTGCGTAAATTAAATATAAATAGAGACCCTTCCCGAATACCATTAGTGCCAGTAGTGTTAAATGTTGATATCGGTTTTACAGATGGATTTCAGTTTAGCGGTCTTACCTTTGACTTCTCAACAAACCCACGTTTTTATGAGAATTTTGAGCTGTTTCTAAATGCTTCAGGAAATGGTAATAATTTATTATTAGAATGTACTTATAATATTGATTTATTTGAAACATCGATGATGGAATTGCGCATGCAAGAATTCATCCATGTAATGCAACAAGTGATTACGAATTCCACACAACAGATTGCAAAGATTTCTGCCATGACAACAAAAGAACAGGTTGTATTAAGTACTCTGAATTTGAATATTAAAGACTATCCAACAAGTAAAGGGATACATGAATTATTCTCAGAGAAAGCGACCTTATTCCCAAATAGAATTGCTACTTCTAGCAATGCCAATAGTTACTCTTATAGTAGAGTAGATCGTTTATCAACTGCGATTGCAGCTCAACTACAACAACGAGGTGTAAAGCCAGGTGATTTTGTTGGCGTTTGCCTTCCGAGAGTTGTCGAACTACCAATGGTGCTTCTTGCAATCATGAAAACAGGCGCCGCTTATGTTCCATTGGATCCGAATTTTCCTGCCGATCGATTACGATTAATGTTAGATGATTCACAAGCAGGAATAGTAATAGCAACAAAAAAATTAGCAGCAGATCTTGAATTAACTTCTGAACAAGTATTTTATTTTGATGAAGAAGAACTAAAAAATTTCACTACCGATTTATTTGTTCCAGTACCTTTTTCTGCGGATCAATTAGCGTATGTACTTTATACTTCTGGATCAACAGGAAAACCAAAAGGTGTAATGGTAAAACATAGTGGGGTAGTAAATCTCATGACTGATTTACAAACAACTTTTAACTTTAAACCTGAAGATACCTTACTAGCAATAACAACTATTTCATTTGATATTTCTGTTCTTGAATTCTTTTTACCACTTCTTAGTGGAGCAGGTGTACATCTTGCAACTAGAGAACAAGCAATGGATGCTACTTGGCTAGATAAAACAATTCAAGAATATCCAATTACATATATGCAAGGTACTCCCGCAACATGGGAATTACTTTTAACATCTGGATGGAGAGGTGCAAAACATTTAACAGTTTTATGTGGAGGAGAAGCTTTACGTGTTGAACTAGCAGAAAAACTTTTTGGTAAAAATTTAGCTGTTTGGAATTTATACGGACCAACAGAAACAACTATTTGGTCGACTATAAAAAAAATAGAGATAAGTGATTTTCATAATACACGTAATGGTGGAGTTAGCATTGGTAAAGCTGTTGCCAATACACAATTATATATTGTAGATGAATTCGGACAACCTTGTCCATTAGGTGTTGCTGGAGAATTATGGATTGGTGGGGATGGTGTTTCAACTGGATACCTCAACCGACCAGAATTAAATGCGGAAAAATTTATTCCGAATACTTTTACTTCAGGAATGATTTATCGTACTGGTGATAGAGTATCGGTTGATACAGAAGGAAATCTTCATTTCTTAAATCGCCTTGATCATCAAGTAAAAATACGTGGTTACCGAATTGAGTTAGGAGAAATTGAAGCTGCACTAAATAAATCACCAGGTATTCGTCAAGGTGTTGTTGTAGCACGACAAAATCAATCGGGAGATAATTTTCTTGCTGCCTATTTTATTGCAGAAACGAATGGCATTGAAATTCCTAAATTAGATCTTCAGAAAAAATTGATTCAAGCATCACGCGAAAGCATGTCATCAATTTTACCAGATTACATGATTCCTACTGCTTGGATGTTATTGGATAAATTTCCACTTACACCAAATGATAAGATCGACAGAAAGGCATTGCCTGATCCACAAATAAATCGTGAAATAACAAGAAGTAATGTATCCGAAGAATCGTTTAGTAAAATTGAAAAAATAATTGCTGACGTTTGGAAACAAATTCTAAATGTTCAAGAAATAGCACTCGATGATGATTTCTTTAAGTTAGGCGGTCACTCATTACTTGCTGTACGAATGATGGTTGATTTGGAACATATTACTGGAATAAAATTACCGCTTGCAGTATTATTTACCAATCCTACTATTGGTGCACTGAGTAAATTATATGAAACACCACCAGAAGATTTAATTTGGAATCCTTTAGTTATCATTAAAGAAACAGGAAGTCGTAAACCATTGTATTTTTCACATGGAATTAGTGGCAACGTTTTCAAGTATCATGCATTAGCACAACTGCTCGACAATGATCAACCAAGTTATGGATTACAAGCTATTGGATTAAATGGAAAAGATGAGCCACTATCAGTAATGGAAGATATTGCAGCACATCATGTAAAAGAAATTATTTCGTTTCAGCCAGAAGGTCCTTATGCACTAGCAGGAGGTTCCTTTGGTGGTTATCTCGCTTACGAAATGGCGTTGCAATTAAGAGCTCTTGGAAAAGAAGTTAGCTTCTTATGCTTATTCGATTTAGATGCAGCATCAGAACTTGAATTCTTATCAAAAGGAATGAAACAAATAAAAGGAGCCCAACTTTTTGCTCAAAGATTTGTGAAACGCGCAGTAAGTTTTATAAGTGCTGATAAAGAAGAACGTCAAAAATATCTTCAAGCCAAGATGCGAAATAAAAGTAAACAAGGTGCTGGAAATGTTGATTATGATTTAGAATCGTGGCTCGACAAACATAAAATGGTTGAGTTAATAGGTGAAGAGTCCGCTGCTTATTTCCGAAATATTGAAGAGGCTTGCTACAAAGCTATGACTGATTATAAAATAAAAAAATATGATCGCGACATCACCTTAATACGTGCGCAAGAAGGATATTTCAACAATACTTACGCACATGATTTAGGATGGAAACATTTCACAAGTGGAAAAGTGGATGTTCATGTTGTACCTGGTGATCATAACTCGATTTTCTGGGAACCAAATGTTTTTGAATTAGCTAAAACAGTTAACAAACCCCTTAATCATCTTGCCAAGAAAAAATAATTTATACAATTCGTACGTTATAATTATGTTTAGATGATTCACAAAAGCATCTGCAATTTATTTAATATGGAAACAGTATAAATTTATTAATTCAAAAACAATAGTTAGTTAAATCGAGTTAGATATTTTACCAATACTGAATATCAATTCGACAATCAATAATCACCCATTAAAAATTGCATTACGATTTCTAACATGACAACAAATGAAGTGAGTGTATTAAATGCGCTCAATTTAAATATTAAACCCTATCCCTCCACAAAAGGGATACATGAATTATTTTCAGAAAAGGCATTAGCATTTTCAAATAAAATTGCCACTTCGAGTAGTATCCAAAATTATACGTATGCTCAATTAGATTCTCTTTCAACAGCACTCGCTGCATTATTACAACAACGTGGAATTAAACAAGGTGATTTCGTAGGAGTGTGTCTTCCACGTATTGTAGAGTTACCAATGGTGCTAATTGCAATTATAAAGGCTGGTGCAGCATACGTTCCCCTTGATCCTAGTTTCCCTGCTGATCGTTTGCGATTAATGTTGGATGATTCACAAGCACCAATTGTTATTACAACAAATCAATTAGCCGTTGATTTAGAATTAACAACCGAAAGAATATTAAATTTTGATGTTACTGCATTAGAGAAAATTCCAAACGGATCTTTTAAACCAGTACCTGTTGTTGAAAATCAATTGGCTTATGTACTATATACATCTGGCTCGACAGGAAAACCAAAAGGTGTAATGGTAAAACATAATGGTGTTGTAAATCTTATGGTGGATTTAAAAGAACGCTTCAACATAAAACCTGAAGATACATTACTTGCGATCTCTACTATTTCTTTTGATATTTCAGTGCTTGAATTCTTCTTGCCATTGCTAAGTGGTGCACGTGTACATCTTGCAACAAGAGAAGAATCAATGGATGCTACATGGCTTGATAAAACAATTCAAGATTTTCCAATTACTTATTTGCAAGGAACACCAACAACGTGGGAACTGCTTTTAGCATCTGGGTGGAAAGGCGCCAAACATTTAAATGTTTTATGTGGAGGTGAAGCGTTACGTTTTGAACTTGCAGAAAGATTATTTGGAAATAATTTAGCTGTATGGAATTTATATGGCCCAACTGAAACATCTATTTGGTCAACTATAAAAAAGATTGACGAAACAGATTTTAAAAATATCGTGAATGGAGGAATGAGCATTGGTAAAACAATTGCAAATACTTTATTATATATTGTTGATGAAACAGGAATACCTTGTCCATTAGGAGTGGCGGGAGAATTATGGATTGGTGGTGATGGTGTATCTGCCGGCTATTTAAATCGTCCTGAATTAAATGCTGAAAAATTTACTCCTAATCCCTTTGATGAAGGAAATATTTATCGAACAGGTGATCGTGTAATCGTTGATCCCAATGGAAATTTACATTTCTTAAACCGCTTAGATCATCAAGTTAAAATACGTGGATACCGAATTGAATTAGGCGAAATTGAAGCCGCATTAAATAAAACTCCAAACATTCGTTTAGGTGTTGTAGTAGCTCGTCAAGGATCTACTGGTGATAGTTATCTTGCATCTTATTTTATTTCCGATTTAAACGATGGAAGTATCTCCAAAAATGAATTACAAAAAAAATTAGCAACTGCTGCTAGAGAAAGTATGTCGACATTTTTACCCGACTACATGATTCCAAATACATATACACTATTAGATAAATTTCCACTTACACCGAATGAAAAGATTGATCGAAAAAATTTACCAGATCCACAAATAAATTTCGATCTGATAAAAAAATCATTAAAAGAACAAGCCTTTAATGATACAGAAAAAATTATTGCAGAAGTTTGGAAACAAATTCTCAATATTCATGATATTACTCTTGATGATGATTTCTTTAAGTTGGGAGGGCATTCCCTTTTAGCAGTTCGTATGATGGTAGAACTTGAACATCTTACAAAGGTGAAATTACCACTTGCCGTTTTATTTACGAATCCTACAATTGGATCGCTAAGTAAACTTTATGATACACCACCTAGTGATTTAATTTGGAATCCGCTTGTTGTCATTAAAGAAACAGGAACTAGAAAGCCGTTATATTTTGCTCATGGTATTAGTGGAAATATCTTCAAGTATTATGAACTTGCTCAACTATTGCACCCTGATCAACCTAGTTATGGATTACAGGCAATAGGTTTGAATGGAAAAGATGAACCACTGTCTAACATGAAAGAAATTGCAGCACATCACATAAAAGAAATTATAAAGTTTCAACCAGAAGGACCTTATGCATTAGCAGGAGGTTCATTTGGTGGTTACCTCGCCTATGAAATGGCATTGCAATTAAAAGCACTTGGAAAAGAAATTAGCTTTCTTTGTTTATTTGATGTAGAAGCCGTTTCTGAATTGGAATTTTTATCTACTGGAATGAAACAAATTAAAGGTGTTCAGTTGTTTGCAGAACGGCTTATTAAACGTGCTGCAAATTTTATCGCATCCGACAATGAAAAACGTCAACAGTACCTTCAATCTAAACTGAATAAAAAAACAAATCAAAGTGGAAGTCATCAGGAAACTGAACTAGAATCGTGGCTTGATAAACATAAAATGGTAGAACTTATTGGCGAAGAATCTGCTGCAAGTTTTCGAAATATTGAAGAGGCTTGTTACAAAGCGATGATTGATTATAAAATTGAAAAGTTTAATATAGATCTAACACTTGTTCGTGCTCAAGAAGGTTTTTTTAACAATACTTTTTCACATGATTTAGGATGGAAACATTTTACCAACGGAAAAGTTGACGTACATGTCATTCCCGGTGATCATAATTCTATTTTCTGGGAGCCTTATGTTTTTGAGCTCGCAAAAATTGTTAATGAATCATTATCACATGTTGCTAAAAGAAATGCAATCCGCCGCGTTGAAAATTAAACCCTATCATCCAACGGCAAATAACCCATTGCTATTTAATCCAGTGTTGGAAAATATATTAGTAATTGTAAAATTAAATTCGACAAGATTAGAATACTATAATTTAACCACTATCGAAAATCTTCATGCAACAAAATACCATCAACAAAAAGATGTGTTATCTTATTCTTGGAGACATCATTTATTGAATACTTGGTTAAGTAATTATTGCAATAAACCATTTGATCAATTAAACCTCAAAACTACAAAAGAAGGAAAAAATTATTTGGATACATTACCATTCCATTTCAACATTAGCAAATCAACAACCTACTTAGCCTTTAGTTTTGGGCCTAATCCCATCGGAGTTGATATAGAAACCATAAAAGACTTTAAGCCTTTCATGCCGATTGCAGACCAGCATTTTCATGAGAATGAGCAATTACTTTTATCAGAAGAAAAATCGCCATTATCTTTTTTCTCAATCTGGACAAGAAAGGAAGCGCTTCTAAAGGCAAATGGATCTGGAATTAATGATAACCTAAAAAACTTGGATACAACATCAGAAAGCCATCAAATGGATTCAAGAATATATCAATTGGAAACTTACGCAAATGATGAATTTATTGTGAGTCTTGCATATCAAAGTACAGATCCTCTTCTATTAAAAATATGTAATTATAACATTCTATAAAGTACAACGTTATAAATGTGCGAAATTGCTCTCTCTTTGCTTACTGTAATTGTGTAGGCTTTCGTATACTTGCTGTAAAAATAAATACCATTCTTCCATTAGATTTAAAATCGAAACTTAATGGAAATGTCGAAAAATATGAAACTAAAAATTAATTTAAAGTTCCTTGCCTTTGTGTTCGGACTTACCTTTTGTTTGAATGTACCTACAGTGAAAGCTCAAAGTACAGAGCAAGGACAAAAGTTTGATGCATTGTTGAACATGATTCAATATGCTTATGTGGATTCTGTTGACCAGAAAAAAATATCAGAAGATGCTATTCGTGCTTTGCTGAAAGAATTAGATCCGCATTCTATTTATATTTCTGCTGATGATTTAAAAGAAACAAACGAGCCGTTAGTTGGAAAGTTTGAAGGTGTCGGTATACAATTTAATATTTTGGATGATACCATTATGGTTACACAAACTATTTCTGGTGGACCATCCGAAAAATTAGGTATTCGTGCTGGTGATCGCATTGTAAAAATTGATGATGCAAAAGTCACCAACATCGGTATAAAAAATAATGATGTATTAAAAAAATTGCGTGGAGATAAAGGAACAAAAGTAAAAGTTGCTATTGCTCGTCGAGGTAGCCCAGAATTATTGGATTATACGATTACGCGCGATAAAATTCCTTTGTTTAGTGTCGACGCAACATACATGGCTTCACCAACAATTGGCTATATAAAAATTAGCAAATTTGCTGATAGCACCGTTGATGAATTTAAAGAAGGATTAGCAAAACTTAAAGAACAAGGAATGAAAAGTATTATCCTTGACTTAACAGGTAACGGTGGAGGATATTTGAATAGAGCCATTGAACTAGCTGATGAGTTTTTATCAAATGGAAAACGAGTTGTATATACCGAAGGTAGAAATTCTGTTCGCCAAGATTCGTATGCAACAAGTGCAGGTGGTTTTGAAACAGGAAAAGTAATTGTATTAGTTGATGAAGGCTCCGCTTCTGCAAGTGAAATTGTTACGGGCGCTTTACAAGATTGGGACCGAGCATTAGTGATTGGACGTAGAACATTTGCTAAAGGATTAGTACAAAAACCATTTCCATTACCTGATGGCTCTGCTGTTCGACTTACTATCGCTCGTTATCATACACCATCAGGAAGATGTATTCAAAAACATTATGAGCCCGGTGATGAAAACTATGAAATGGATTTAAGCAATCGTTTTACTCATGGTGAATTATATAGTCCTGATAGCATTAAATTTATCGACTCTTTAAAATACAATACCAATGCAGGTAGAATAGTTTACGGTGGTGGTGGAATTATGCCTGATGTATTTATTCCTTTAGATACAAGTATGAGCAGCAAATATTATGATAATTTAAGAAGAGAAAGTGTATTGAATGATTTCACGTATGCGTATGTTGATGAACATCGTGCTGAACTTTTAAAATCATACACTGATGTTTTTGCTTTCAAACAAAACTTTATACTTACTGATGAATTCATGAACAAATTCATGGCTTTAGCTGAGAAGAAAAATGTGAAAAAAGACGAGAAAGGATATGCAACTTCGGAGAAGTTAATCAAGACACAATTACGTGCATTGATTGCAAGAGACCTTTGGAACACCAATGCATATTATGTTATCATCAATGATATCAATCCTTTCCTAATTAAAGCAATGCAAGCATTCGATGATCATACATTTGAAAAGATGAAAATAGCAGGAAACTAATTTTTTTATAGAAAATAAAAAAGGGTTCTTCTTAATGGAAGAACCCTTTTTTATTAAAATTTAGCGTAAGAATATCTGCTCTAATAAAAGACCCGATGAAAATTACTCTTCATCGGGGAATCAAACGCATTGCTATTTTTTTCAATAGCCCTCTACACATTATTTTTGTTTTACTAATTGTATTTCTGCATGTAACTTCACTTCTTCGCTCAATAATAATCCACCCGTTTCCATGGTGCCATTCCATACTAAACCAAAATCTTTGCGATTAATTTTTCCCGTTACAGTAAATCCGGCTTTTGTATTTCCATAAGAATCATTTGCAATACCACCAAATTCAAGATTTAGTTGAACTGGTTTCGTAACATCACGAATTGTTAAATCACCATTTAAACTATAATTTCCGTTGGCATCAAGTTTCTCCGAATTACTTGCTTTGAATTTCATTTGCGGAAATTTTTCAGCATCAAAAAAATCTGGTGCTAATAAATGACCATCTCGTTTTTCATTTCCCGTATCAACTGAATTTATTTCCGCAGTGAAATCAATTTTTGCATTTTGAAAATCATCATTTGCTGCTTCAGCTTCAACGTTGAACTTGCCAAAATTTCCTGAAACATTGGTAATCATTAAGTGCTTTATTTTAAAGCCAATTTCTGAATGTGTTGGATCTGAGATCCATTTTGTTGTAGACATTTTTTTGCGTTTTAAATTGTGTAAGTAATTTATTTATGTGTAGATTTTTTAAGCTTTAATAACTCCATTTAATATAGGATAATCTGTATATCCCTTTTCTGCTATTTCACCAGTTGAATACAAAGTAGACTATTGAGAATATTCATTGAACTGTTATTTAAGAATCTTTCTAGTAAATCAATATTCACAAAAAAATACATGCCATTCGAAATCATATTTGAATGCCCATTCTGTTTTTTAATACCATATTCTTAAGGGAAATTTCTTGTAGTAGTTTCATTTTTTTATGCCTTTGATTAAGCAAAACGATTAACGATTGTTTCTATTTTACTTTTCATAACATTAATTGTATATACAAATATACTACAAACTATTGTATATACAACTGTTTAGGATTGTTAGAGCATCAAAGGTCTGACTGTAAGTATTATAAGATCTACATTTTAAGAGCAACCACTAAAACAAAAGGGTTTAATGCTCTATTCTTTACCAGAAACAACAACAACGATTTCTCCTTTAACCGTTTTTTGTGAAAAATAAATCTTTAATTCTTCTACCGTTCCACGTTTATTTTCTTCAAACATCTTGGTGAGTTCGCGTGAAACAGAAGCTATTCTTTCTGGACCAAAATATTCACAACATTCTTCTAAAAGCTTTACTAATCTGTGTGGTGATTCATAAAAAACGATAGTACGACTTTCTTCTTTTAATGCTGATAATCGGGTATGTCTTCCTTTTTTTTGTGGTAAAAATCCTTCAAACACAAAACGGTCGCAGGGAATTCCGCTCATCACTAATGCAGGTACAAAAGCAGTTGCACCCGGCAAACATTCTACTGGAACATCTTCACGTACACATTCTCGAATCAATAAATATCCAGGATCACTTATGCCAGGCGTACCAGCATCACTAACCAAGGCAATACTTGTTCCCTCTTTCAATAAGCGTATTACTTCTTTCAATGCTTGATGTTCATTGTGCTGATGATGAGAAAGAATTCGTTTCTCAATACCATAATGTTGCAATAAAAATTTAGAAGTGCGTGTATCTTCTGCCAAAACAATATCAACAGACTTTAGAACTTCAAGCGCCCTCAATGTAATATCTTGAAGATTTCCAATTGGGGTTGGCACTATGTATAACTTCGACATCGTTGCAAAATTGCCAAAAGAAAACTACTTTTTACCGAATAGCTTCAATATTTTATTTACTTTCATCAAACTAATCAACATACTAATTATGAGAAAATTTATTTTCGGCTTGCTCATCCTTACGATGATCTCTTCAAATCCTCTTTCTGCACAACAGGATTATCGTATTAAACTTCAAAGTGGAGCAATTCAACCATCATCCAACCTTGAACAATTCTTGCTTTCACCAAAAGCTAAAGATGTTTATAACGGATATTATTACCGCTTCATTCAGTTTGAAAGTTTGCCGAACGTTGCACAAAAAGAATCGATCAAAAAAAGTGGATTACTCTTATTGGATTATATTCCTTCCAATACTTTTATGGTGGCAATCCCTAAAGGGTATGATAGAAAACAATTACGAAATTTCAATATTCGTTCTATCATTCAACAAGAAGCAAAACAAAAAATAAGTACACATATTGCAGGTGGTTTTTCTTCTTATGCCGTGAATGAAAAAAATACTGTTGATATAATTGTTCAATATCAAAAAAATATTTCTAGTGATGCGGCAAAAGCTACTGCAATGAATCATGGAAAAATTCTTAGTGTGAATCCAACAAATCATACAATTACTTTACGCATCAACAATAAAAATTTAAATACATTAGCGGCAGAGAGTTGGGTTTTTTATATTAATTCTATTGCTGCACCAGCTACTCCAGAAGATACTAAAGGCAGAAGTCTTCATCGTTCCAATGTAATTAATAGTGATTATGCAACAGGTCGTCATTACGATGGTAGTGGAGTTGTTGCGGGATTAGCAGATGATGGAGAAGTAGGTCCGCATATTGATTTTCAAGGACGATTAACCAATCATCTTGTTGGCACTGGTGGCTCTCATGGAGATATGACAATTGGAATTCTTGCTGGAGGAGGTAACCTTGATCCAACAATTCGTGGAATGGGTACAGGCGCTTATTTACATGTTTATGATATCAATGGTTATCCACACATCATCAATGCAGTAAATAATTTTGATACTTTAGGAACTATCATTTGCTCTACTTCTTATTCACAAGGGTGCAACGAATATTCTACTGACACACAATTTGGTGATCAGTTGTTACATGAAAATCCGCAATTAGAATTTGTTTTTTCTGCAGGAAATAATGGTGGTGGTGATTGTCAATATGGTGCTGGTGCTGGTTGGGGAAATATAACCGGCGGATATAAAACTGGAAAAAATGTTATTTCATGTGGTAACTTAAGTGCGCTTGAAATACTTGACAACTCAAGTAGTAGAGGTCCCGCATCTGATGGTCGTGTTAAACCTGATATTTGTTCGAATGGTTTAGGTCAACTTTCAACCGATCAAGATAACACCTATCAAGTTGGTGGAGGAACATCTGCTGCATCTCCAGGAATTGCAGGAATCCTTACTCAACTTTATCAAGCATACAAATCATTAAATGGAAATCAAAATCCAAATGCTGCATTAATAAAAGCTAGTTTATTAAATAGTGCAGAAGACATTGGAAATCCTGGTCCTGATTATACTTACGGTTGGGGCAGAGTAAATGCATTACGTGCTTTAAAAACAATTGAAGACGGTAGATATATTTTAGATAGTATTTCAAACGCAGGAGTTAATACGCATACCATAACAGTTCCTGCTGGAGTGAATCAAATGCGTGTTATGGTTTATTGGAATGATCCAGAAGGCACAGCGCTTGCATCAAAAGCTTTAGTAAATGATCTTGATATTACTTTATCCGATCCATCATCTGCTATTTTTAATCCATGGATATTAAATCCTACACCCAATGCAATTACTTTAAATGATCCTGCTGTTCGAGGTGTTGATACCTTAAACAACATGGAACAAGTTACGATTGATAATCCATCAGCAGGAGTTTATACTCTCAATGTAAATGGCACCTCTATTCCGCTTGGTCCGCAACAATATTATATCGTTTATGAATTTCGAACAAGTGATATAACATTAACATATCCTCAAGGCGGTGAAGGTTTTGTTCCAAATGAAACTGAAGTAATTCGTTGGGATGCTGTTAAAGGATTAGGAAATTTTACACTTGAATTTTCAACTGACAATGGCGGTTCGTGGAATACTATTGCAGCAGTAAATGATCAAACGTTACAATATGAATGGACTGTTCCAAATACCTTAACTGGTGATGCATTAGTACGTGTAAGTCGTGGTAGTTTTATCGACGTTAGTGATACTACTTTTACTATTATGAATCTTCCGCAAAATATTATTGTCGATTGGGCTTGTCCTGATTCAATTAGACTCACTTGGGATCCTGTTGTAGGTTCCACAGGATATACGGTTTATAGTTTGGGAACAAAATATATGGATCCAATAGCAAATCCAATTTCTAATTCCATTGTACTTTATAATACCAATCCAACATTAGATTATTGGTATAGTGTAAGTGCAAAAGCATCAAACGGTTCTAATGGTCGTCGCGCTTTAGCGATACAAAAAGTAGCTGGTGTTTTTAATTGTCCATTAGCTTTAGATGTTCAAATAAATTCCATCAATCCAGGACCAGGAACTTTACTAGATTGTCAAATCAATAGTGCTTTATTTGTTAACATAGAAATAAAAAATTCAGGGCAAACTGCTATTAATAATATTCCAGTTAGTTTACAATTGGATGGAAATTTTGTTGTTTCTGATATTGTTCCTGTAACAATTGCACCAAACTTAACGACTAATTGGACTTTCACTGTTCCGATAAATATTACAACTGCTGGATTGCATACTATTAAAACTTGGGCCACTTACTCTGGCGATCTTAATAGTTTTAATGATACGCTTACAACAAATATTACTGTTATTAACGGAACACTTTCTACTATTCCATTACTGGAAGATTTCGAATCTTTTACGCTATGTAATACCACGACCGATTGTGGCGTTACTATATGTGGATTAAATGATGGTTGGATAAACTCAGTAAATGGAATTGAGGACAACATCGATTTTCGTACTAATGAAGGTCCCACTCCTTCTGCAAATACGGGCCCTGATGTTGATCATACTTTAGGTACAGCAACAGGAAATTATATTTACTTAGAAGCATCTGGTGGATGTGATCAACAATTAGCAATTTTAACAAGTCCGTGTATTGATTTAACAAATGTTTTAAATCCTAATCTATCATTTTGGTATCACATGTATGGAACTAATATGGGAGAATTACACTTAGATGTATATGCAGATGGCAATTGGACAAACGATGTAATGATTCCTATTTCTGGTGATCAAGGTAACCAATGGTTAGAGGGTAATTTATCATTGTCAAACTATACAAGTAAAATTATCAATATTCGTTTCAGGGGAATAACAGGTGTAGGATTTCAAAGTGACTTATCTCTTGATGACATCAGCATACAAAATACCGTAGGGCTTACTCCAACAACTAATTTAAATGGAACTGTAACGTTGTTCCCAAATCCATCATCAGGAATTTTTAATCTCGAATTAAAAAATGTGGATACACATAATTTATCCATTTCGGTATTGGATGTTTCTGGGAGAACTATTTGGCAACAAAAAACTTCACAGATAACAAATGAAAAACAATTAATAGCTCTTCACAATTTACAGAAGGGGATTTATTTTTTACAACTTCGTAATGGTAACGCAATTCGACAAATTAAATTAACAATAATTTAGTCTAATAATTAAGCATATTAAATTTTAGGGGGACAGATTTGTCTCCCTTTTTTGCTTCTACTAAAATTTTTATTTACTTTGCTACATGTCTAAATTAAAAACGCTAATCGTACTTCTTGGACATCTCTTTTTTGTTACTCTTTTTATATTGGCTTTACTTTTTTTCAAAGAGCGCCATTCGTACGATGCAGCACATTACCTCTTGGAATTAATAAATACGAAAACATTTTTCATTGCGCACTTGCGACCGATAGCCATTGTTTCTCAAGTACTACCACTAATTGGAATTCATTTAAATAGTTCATTGGTTCATCTCCTAATGCTTTATAGTTTTGGCGATATACTTTATTATTATGCTTTATTTCTATTTGCTATCTACTATTTAAAAGATGTTTATTGCGGACTAGGAATCATTCTTACGTTGAGTGTCGCTGTTACGTATTCTTTCTTTTGTCCCGTTACCGAACTTTTACAGGGACTAGCATTCCTTCCTATTTTCAACGCATTACTTTATAGAGATTTTCGTTTTAAAAATAGTGCAATTGTGCTTTCGCTATTGATATTAATTTTTTCTCACCCTTTACTATTTTATCCTGTTGCAGTTATTCTTAGCTATTGGACATTCGAACAACGTGCTATTAAAACTACATTCTTTATTTGGATTGGTTTTATTGTTTTATGCATTCTAAAATTTATGATGCTTGATAAATATGATCAACAGAAAACATTCTATCCAGTTATCTTTAATGATTATGGACAATTTAAAAATTTAACAGATCTCAATTATGTTTTTTCATTTTTAATGCTGTTCATACGCGACCTAAAAGGGCTCGTAACTTTATTCTTTCTTACAACAATAATCCTTTGGAAAGAAAAGAAAGTAGTAGTCGCTTATTTGAGTAGCATTTTCATTTTTTTAATTATTATCCTATGTACACATCATTTCCAAGTAGTCACAAATTATTCGGAGCGTATGTTACTTCCACTTACAAGTCTGATTGTTATTCCCTTTACCTATGGTTTAACGAAGTTGAAAAATAAAGTGTTTTTATTTTCTAGCTTATTGCTCTCTATGGTGATTGTTATCATTCACATCAACAACATAACACTTGCAGCAATACCTTTTACGCTACGAATTAAACAGCTTGAAAATTTATGTTCAACCAGTAGATTGTTAGGGTTACAAAAAGTAATTGCTAAAGACGAAAACGTGGAGCAGGTCCCTTTTGCAAATACAGGCTGGTGTACATCAATTGAATCAACAATATTTTCATCACTTAAAGGTGCTGATTCGTGTGTTAGCATTGTTATGCAAGAGGCACATATTGATAGAATTAAAGTGCTAGGAACTAAATTAGACTCCACAAGTTGGATAAAATGGACCGAAATTATTTTAAATCAAAATACACTTAACAGACACTATTTTAATTTCAAAAATGAATTGTATTCCCCTTTAATAGGCAACAGTTTTGATAGTTTAACACTTACACATTCATTCCAACTTATACTTGATGATACGCTAGTGGATTACAATAACACATTAAAATTTATTCGTGTCAATTTAATTGCTGATGGTGGCCGTATTTCTACGAACAACTTAGAATATCAAGTGAACTTTTATAAAAATAATATTTTGGATTCCTTTTCCACCTGTCATTACAAATTGGAATCTGATTTTAAAAACCATGTTCAACAACTACTTCCTATTGCTAAAAATAATCTTAACAACGCCGATAAGTTAGAAGTAATAGTAACTGATATTCGAAATAAAAAGTTTGCGATTTGCAAGAGTGAGTTACTACTTAAATAATTGTTGTGATTCTTAAATTAGTATTCCCATTTTAAATACTACTAAAAATATTCGATTTTATTTTAGAGATGGATTCAAGTTTCTAATACACCACTATACTATTTTAATGATGTATTAGAAACTTGATCCGAAGTTTTAATTCTTGATAATCACAACTTTTTTAGTGGTTACTACATTGCTATTTGAAATCTTTACCAGGTATTGACCGCTGTATAAAGTTTTGGTGTCAAAATAAGCAATGGTGCTGCCTTGCAACAAACTCGTGGTTTCGATCAATTTTCCACTGATGTCCAACAACTCCACTTTTAAATTTTCTTTATTGATGTTTATTAATTGAATAATTAAAAGTTCGCTAGTAGGATTTGGAAACATATTTATTTGCGCAGCATTTAAATCAATACTTGGTATTCCAACAGTTGAAGTATAAGTGGTAGTTCCACTAGGAACGGAGGTAACCTTTGCAGCTACTTTTGTTCCGTAAAAAGTTGGACCTACAACATAGGGATAAGTTGAATTCCAATTAGCATCAACTGTGCAAAAATAACAATAGATGCCTGAAGGATATTCAGGAGTAATACAAAATCTTCCATTGTGTTCATCAAGGTAATCAGGAGTTCCTGCTGATGTTGCTGTGTAATGATAATCTTCTCTGAAATATCCTAATGGATATGTTGTGCTTACATTCGGACCTAATGCTCTTGTAGTTCCTGTATTGAGAGAATAACTTGATTTCATTCTTACAATACCTCCAGTGCCATTTACATTTTGATATCCATAAACACCATAAATTGGAAAGCCATCGTACGCAAAACCAATTAGCGGTGAATGAACAGTGCTATCAATAGCATATAATCCATCTGCATTATACAAATTACAAATAGTTGAAATCACAACCAAGTCTAAATTAAATGCACTTGGGTTTTGGTGATGATGGTAATTACCCATTGCAGGGTGAGCCTTTGCACAATCAAAGCCGCCTCTTTCAGCAAGTATTGCATCTCTGTTCCAAGCTAGTGTCGCTCCCATTCCACCTGAGCACGGTGGGTTACCAGGTCCGCCACACAATGACATCGTTGTGTTGTTCCAAGCAACGCCGTCTCTGTAATCAAATAAAGCAACACCATTGATAAACACGCCAATATTTCCTCCTGTCGTTGCTGTGGGAGTTCCAGTATTTTGAACAGGATTTAAAGGGAATTTAAATATAGCATTTTGATTTGTAGCCAATGAAGGATTGCCATCTAAAAATGGACCTGTAACATAACTTGGCAAACCCGTAGTGGTTACATAAACATTGGTTGCGTTATACTGCACCTGTTGGCAATTTACAAGTGAAGCATCGTTAATCACAGTTGAACTTCCCGATACATAATGCCTTGCAGTAATAGTGTTGTTTTGCAACCAACCTTTTATGGCTGGATTGGTTTGTGCATTTGCCAATGTTATAAAAAACATTGTTGCGATTGTTAGAAATGTATTTTTCATTTTTTTATTTTGATACGTACTATTTAATTAATAAGATTGAATAGTACAAAATGGTTAGACGATTTAATTTTTTGAATCCTTCGCATCCCAAAGAAATTTATTTGGGATATTGAAATTGGGGATTGAAAACAAATTCTTTATCTGAAAGGGTAAGTAGAAAATTAATAATGTCAACCTTTTCGTTTGAGGTAAGCACAATGTTATTCTTTAATTGTGGTGCTAAGGTTTTTGACTGATGAATTCCTTTGGTGTAATGGTTCAAAACATCAGATAATTTTTTGAATCTTCCATCGTGCATGTAAGGATAGGAATATTCAATATTTCGGAGTGAGGGCACTTTAAATTTTAATGAATCATCAGATTGCTTTGTTACTTTCACCCTACCGATATCCATCAACAATGAATCCATTTGCAAACCATTATTTTCAAAATTGCCATTCGTAAATAAGGGTTCAGTATGGCATGAAGAACAATTTTTTTTGAATAGCAAATAGCCCCTTTCTTCCTGTTCTGTAAAACTCATTTCCTTACGCATTATTTGATCATATTTTGAATTAGCACTTACCAAAGTGAGCATGAATTGCGAAATGGATTTCAATGTTTTTTCACCTGTTACAGCACTATCTCCAAATGCATTATAAAATAATTTTCGATATTTAACAGAGGCATTTAACTTAGCAATTACTTCATTAATAGAGCTCCCCATTTCGGCTGGATGTGAGATGGGTGCCAATGCTTGCATGTCCAAATTGTTGACTGCTCCATCCCACATAAAAGATTTTTGCCAAGCCAAATTCATTAACGCCGGTGAATTTCGTTTGCCGATGCTGTCATGTATTCCATGGCTTAAAGCATGGTCAATATGTGTGAAGGCAGAAAATTGTGAATGACAACTTTCGCACGAGATTGTATTACTTTTTGAAAGCATTGGTTCATAAAATAAAGTTCTACCAAGCAGAATTTTATTTTCCGTTAATGGATTATTAGAAAAATCGTAAACTGGTTTTGGGAAATTTTCCGGAACACTAAAATAACTTTCTTTTATTACAAAAGCGAAAAGAATAAAACAATAAAAAAAGATAGCATACTTTCTCATTTTACACTAAAACAATTTGCAAGTTGCTTTGAAAAAATTACCGCATCAACACAAGGCGACATAATGTACTTTTGCGTTGTCAAATCAATAGCAGTGAAAAATTTATTGAGTTCCAAAATTATTTTGAGATTCGTTTTTGAACTTGTTTTCAACTCTATTTTTTGCAATGAATTAAATGGATACTGATAGCCTCCTAAATGAAATTCGAAATCATTTTTTGGTGGCATGCAAGCAGTACTAGTTCCTTCCATTTTGAAATTTACATAACCACTTTGCCACGTCCAATACATTCCTTTCGTTGGATCCAAATCACCACCCATCACACCAGAAACGTTAGTGATGCTATCAATTCCAAGATTGAATTTTATTTTATTGAAATTAATTCTATGTGGTGGATTTAAAAAAATGTTTTGCGATGATGTATCAGAAACATCAATTAAGTGAAAGCTGTTTGGCTCGGAGTAAACATCAACATCATTTTGGAATAACTGAATGTTCGAAATATAGAATTTAAGGGTTTCAAATTTTATAGTGTTTCCATTTTCAATAGGATAAACGGATTCGTGCAAAATGATGGGGATATTTTTAAATCTTTCATGCCATGAAATTTTTATACTTCCCGTTTCCTGACAAAAAGTATTCAACGAGAAGAGAAGTAAAAAGAATGAAAGGAATAGTTTTTTCAATGCTTTGCTCTTTGGCCTGGTTTTGCAAAAAGTTGAGCCAAATCTTTTACCAAGTCATCATAATATGTTAATTGATTTTCTTTGCAAAGCTTTTTGATTTCTAAAAAGTGATTGTAGTTAATTTCTTCTATATCCATTTGCAATTGTCCCAATTTTTTTTCAAGGGAATCTTTAAGTGCTAAATTATTTGAAGTGATACAACCATACAATTTGTTTTTCGCTTGACGAATTAAGGAGTCATTTGTTTTTATTTCAACTCTATGCACTGCTATAAGTTTATCGTAATCGGCTGTTTGCTTTTTGTCAAAATGAAGTCGTTCAGCTATAATTTTTTTGGGTCCTTCATGAAGATGTGCGTTTGGTTGAATAAAAAAGATAAATCCAATCAACATTAGATTTGTTATAAGTAATCCAATTGCTAGGTAGGTAATTAGCTTATTCTTGTTCATTTGTAAAGGTTGTTATCAGGCATAAGTTGGAAAGCTTGCGCAATATTAGCTTCTTCCTTTGATGAAAGATTTTGCTGAAACATCGTAAATGCATTTATGGAAAGTAAAATAACAAATGAGGCGGCAATAGAATACACCAATTTCATCGATACATGATTGTCAAACTCATTTTGTATTCGTTGCTGAATTCGGGTAAATAAAAATGGCGGCGCTTCTACTTGCTTAATATTTTCAAGTGGTTTTAAAAAGTCTTCCATGTTTTTCCTATTTGATTATTTCAATTAGACGACATTATTTTTAATTTCCTTCGTTAGCTTTTAATCTTTTAGTAAGATTTGTTTTGGCTCTTTGTAAAAGCGATTCAACTGCTTTGGTACTCAGGTTCATTATTTCGGAAACCTCTGTTTGGCTTTTCTGCTCTATCTTACTCAAAATCAAAACGGTTTTTTGATTGTCTGGTAGTGCATTAATATGTTTAAATAAACTTGCTAAGCCTTCCTTTTGTTCCAACAAAATGCCAGGATGATTAAAATGATGACTTAGATTAATTTGTTCGTTGCCGTCATCGTGAAACAAAGATGTTATCAATGCAAATCTCTTTTTGCGGTTTTTTGCTTTTATAAAATCTAATGATCTATTAATTGTGATTCGATAAATCCATGTTTGGATTTCTGAATTTTGTTGAAACTTATTTCGCGATTGATGAACCGAAACAAAAACATCTTGTGTAATTTCTTCTGCGTCTTCAGTGTTTTGCACATACTGCAA
Organism: Bacteroidia bacterium; assembly: GCA_038206385.1. GTDB lineage: Bacteria > Bacteroidota > Bacteroidia > AKYH767-A > OLB10 > JANXSD01. The sequence continues at coordinate 24,791 of JBBRAW010000005.1, forward strand.
TGCCAAGTTAAAAACCAACTTGCTGAACTTGCTGTATGTCTCTTCAAAAGTCACTTATGATTTAACTGTTAGTTGAGTTCGTAATTTGGATTTTTGCATGAAGCTAATTGTTCTTTTAAAACTTTGATTTATACATGGCTTGAGTGGCTTAAAAATATGCTTTCGCTATATGATTGCTATTTTGTATTTAATGCCAACATGATTTCTCTAAAACTTGCAAGACCTGATTCTAAGTTTTCGATAATATCATTTGCCAATACATCAGGATCCGGCAAATTATCGAGATCAGCAAGTGATTTATCTTTTAACCAAGTAATATCCAAACTAGTTTTATCTCTAGAAATAATTTCATCATATTTAAACTTTCTCCAACGACCTTCAGGGTTTGTATCTGTGTTGTATGTCTCTTTTCTTTTGTTTCTATTCTCAGGTTTATAACAAGCTATGAAGTCTTTTAGTACTTCGATATTCAATGGATTCTTCTTTAAAGTGTGATGGATATTCGTTCGATAATCATACACCCATATTTCTTTTGTACAAGGGTTTTTACTTGCTGGTTTATTGTCGAAGAAAATAACATTTGCTTCTACTCCTTGAGCATAAAATATTCCTGTTGGTAAGCGTAAAATTGTATGCAGATCGGTTGTTTCCAACAATTTTTTACGAACTGTTTCACCTGCCCCGCCTTCAAACAAAACATTATCGGGTAATACAACGGCTGCCATTCCAGTTGTTTTTAGCATGGAACGAATGTGTTGTACAAAGTTCAATTGCTTGTTACTTGTTGTTGCCCAAAAGTCCTGACGGTTATACGTTAAATAATCTTTCTCTTGCTCGCCTTCGTCATTAGTAAAGGTTTGAGAGCTCTTTTTCCCGAATGGTGGATTAGCTAAAACATAATCGTAAGTTGAAGGAGAAGCAGCAATTAATGCGTCTGCAGGCGAAATAAAATTATCGCTTTCGATATCGCCAATGTTATGCAAGAATAAATTTATTAATGCTAATCGTCTTGTGCCTGCAACAATTTCATTTCCGAAAAACGTTTCCAATTTCAGAAACTTATTTTGTGCTTTATCAAGTTTATTATTTTCTACAATATAATCATAAGCAGCTAAAAAGAATCCGCCTGTTCCACAACTTGGATCTGCAATAGTTTTCATGGGTTGTGGTTGAATACATTCTACCATTGCACGAATTAAAGGACGTGGTGTGAAGTATTGCCCTGCACCACTTTTAACATCTTGTGCGTTTTGTTCTAATAGTTTTTCATAAATATCTCCTTTTACATCGGCACCCATTACCAACCATTGTTCGCTATCAATCATATCTATGATTTTAGCAAGCATAGCAGGATCCTGAATTTTATTTTGGCTCTTAGTAAATATTTGCCCTAGTATTCCTTTCGCAGTGCTTAACTCACGTAACAACGTAGCATAATGCAATTCAAGTTCTGCTCCCTTTTTACTAGTTAAGCTTTCCCAATTGTATCCTTTAGGAATTGGTAGTTTACGATTATGCGGAGGCTTTGCATATTCATCTGCCATTTTCAAAAACAGTAAATACGTTAACTGCTCTAAATAATCTCCATACCCCACGCCTACATCACGTAGTGGATTATAGAAAGACCATACTTTGGAGACTATGGAAGAGGTGTTGTTGCTCATGATTTTTATATTGATATGGGTAAAGAATGAATATAGTCTAAATGATTTGAAGTTCTGTGTAATACATTTAGATATTCATTGAGCTTAGGAGCAAATTGAATGTAAAAATCTTCATGCAGCTTGTTTTTAAAAATTGTAATGGCTTTTTTAATAAACAGATAAACCTGTTGATTATATCTGGTGAAACAAGTTGTAAAATGATTGGTGGACATCGAAAATGGTATTTCCAACACCAACATTATCAATTCCATTTCCAACAATTTATCTTTGCATACCTTGGCAAACTCATTGATTTTTTTGTTGCAAGTAGCCAACATGTTTGCTAATTGCAATTCTTCAGAAAAGCCTTTGTAATTTTTACTGAATAATATTTCTAATTCTTTTTTAGTCTGTTCAAAAAGTTCATTTTCTCCATTAACTTTATCAATATAGTTAATAATCAAATAATCGTGAAACTGCCTATTGTTTGATGCAGCTTTTATAACCAATTTTTCCAAATCGGTTTTTGAAAGCCGTGAAATCTCCTCTTTCACAAATGAATCAATTTTTGCCATGCTTAATTTCGTTTTTCACTTTTATTTCCTGCGTTTTACCTTTCATTGCTCCATGTGGTGTGGTATATTAAAAAATGAAACTAACCACCTCTTCCTGCACTTCGCCTGTTTCAAAAATGTTTTTGAGATGCTTGGTTATGGCAGGTTGTTACACCCCAAATAATTCAGCTATTTTTTGCTTTTTTCATTTGTCTGAATTAGGATTTATTGATTTTAGGATTTTTGTTTGCATTATAATTGGCAATATTAAATAATTGTAGGATTTTATTTTGGTTTTTAATATTGATAATCTTATCATCCTAACATCTTAAAAATCCTAATTCAGACAATTTCCCCTCAAACGTCTTCTTCAAAATATTCTGCATTAATGTTTCTGCTTGTTGCAAACTTTGGCTAATTGTTTCTTCTATTTTAAACATATAAACTTTTGTTTGATAAATCAATTACTAAGTCACTAATTTCATAATTAAACCATTCTTTAAATAGTTTGAATGTTATTTTTTGAGGCCAATCATTTTCATCTATCCACATTCCTTCTAACTCAATTTCAAAAATATCTTTATAATATTTCTTCGCTATTTTTTCGGGATTGTCAAATAACTCATTGGTAAGATAGGTCTTTGATTCACCCAACATATTTTCTTCCAAAGTCATGTCTGGTGTTAAATTATTATTCCAATCAATGAAAGGTTTTTTATATGAAATTGTAATTGCACTTCTACTTAATATATTCATACGATTAGATTTTATTTTACTTCTCTTCAAATACCAATGTCTGAATTAGGATTTTTAGGATTAATTGATTTTAGGATTTTTGTTTGCATTATGATTGGCAATATTAAATGATTGCCTGATTTTATTTTGGTTTTTAATATTGATAATCTTATCATCCTAACATCTTAAAAATCCTAATTCAGACAAGTTTCCCCTCAGAAGCCATTTCAAAATACTCTGCCTTAATGTTTCTGCTTGTTGTAAACTGTTTGTAATTGTATCTTCTATTTTATCGCATACGGTGAGTTTACTTTCTAATTCGGAGACGATGAGTTGTTGTTCTTTGAGAGGAGGAATAAATAACGGATAGTTTTTAAAGAATTTGATTCAATGCTTTCCACTGTAGTTCCGTCTTTACTACATTTCTGCCTGATTTAATTATTATATGCTTTTATGAACCAATAAATAAATTCAGAAGTCGCTAATTCATTAGGACTCAATGTTTGTAAATCTTGATTAACTGTTAGAGTTTTTCCTGCAATAGCTACTGGGAAAGTGTGCCTTAGAATTCCACTTCTCATTACAAATAAAATTGCACCTTTTGGAATTCTATTCGCAGAAGATTTTAATATTGCTTAATCTGTTATCTTATTTATGGAATCATTGATGACTCCAATTTTCATATCCTTAGAAGTGACCCATAGATTTGTACCATTCTCCCAATATTTATTTACTTGTTTACTAGGTGTACCACCACCTTTCCAAGAACCTAAATCAGATAATTTATATAACTTCCAACCCTTCGGCAATTCCCCTTTGTCTGAACTAGGATTTTTAGGATTAGAAGATTGTAAGATTTTTTTCTTCTCTCTTCTTTGATTTTTTAAAATCGTATCATCCTTAAATCCTAGGGATCCTAATTCAGACGATGTAAGTTTCCCTTCAAAAGCCCATTTCAACAAACTTTGGCGGTAAACTTTTAATTGTGCTTGCGCGGTTTTTAGTTGGGATATACCGTTATCTAATTCGCTGAAGAGTTCTTCAATTTTTGCTACAATAGCTTGTTGTTCGTTGAGGGGTGGGAGCGGAAGTTCAATTTTTTGCAAATCGGTTTTCGCTAAACTTGGAATAGTGGTACTTTTGTCAAGTTTTTGAAAATTAAAACTCTGGCAAAAGAAAAATAAAAATTTGCTTTCTAATAATTCGTTGAAGGGTGAAAAACCAAATGCGGTATCAACATTCCAAAATTTTGTTTTCACATAAATTGGTCTATTTATAGTTCCTTTTCTTCCAATAATTGTTGCTCCTTCGTTACATAAATACTCATCTGCATAACCCATTATTCCTGCACTTCCATATATTGGATATTTTCCATTTGGATTAACAACCGCTTTCTGGTTTTTTCCATTTCTAATGTCACATACTTCTCCCAACTTCTTTCTCTGCCAACCCTTCGGCAATTTTATTTCTTCACTCATATTTCGTTTCAGTCAAATAGCCATCAAATACATTATTGCTTGTTGGTCAATGCTTTTTAAAAATTTTCTTTTCCTTTTTTAGTTTCTAGTCAAATAGGCCAAAACTTTCAATTGTTGATAACTTGTCTGTTCAGTCAAATAACCATCAAATAAAGAAATTATTGAAAACCAGTTATTTAACTACATTTTAGGTGTTGTGTAATTGTTCACAGTCAATTAAGATTAAGCCCAACTTGGAATGTATTTTACAAATTTTCGTGATGTGTTTTCAGGGTCAACTTCCTTTATTAAACCTGCTTCAAAAGTATCTTTAATAATTCTTGAAACCATTGCAGTATTTTCATCAGCAATTTTAAATCGCTGCCTTAAACTTTGGTTGGTCATAATTTCATTGGTTACAAATTTCAAACAAGTATGTTGATAGCAAGCTCTTATTCTGTCATTCTTATCCATATCTGCAAATTTTTGATACGCATATAAAATTACTTTAGTATGTTTCTCTTGGATATGCACATCGTAAGCAGGTAGCTGAAACAATTCAATATTGAAAACTACTTTATCAATACCGCTTCCTCGTTCTTCACAAATACGAAACCTTCGCATAATAGATGCTAAATCTTCATTACGACTTTGGTATTCATCAATAAAACAATTGGGAGTAATTAAGGGTAACCCGGGGTTTGAAATTTCAATACGGTCAGAAAAAATTTCAACCATTGGTCCAGTTCCTATCTCTTCAAAATCCTAATGGATAATAGAATTGCCAACTAATTCACGAATTGCTATTTCGGGATACATGGTTACGGCATCTCTTAATGCTTGTCCAATAATTTCATTGCTTGGCAATACATCATTGATATATTTTAACAAGCGTTCAAAACCTACCGCATAACCAAATTTACCTTCTTGGTCTTTTAATGTTTTAATTTTTCCTTTCCCATCATATTGAATTACTCTTACTGCTTTTCGTTTTACAGAATCAAATGCCTGTATGTCTTTTGCAAAAAGTAAAGCACCCAAATTGGTAATGCTGTAGCCGTTTAAAGTTTGCTTAATAAATTTTTCGCTTTCAAATTTTTCAATTACGGCATCACGAGTTGTTGGGTAAGGAACTTTCAATAAATCAAAGTAGCATTGTGTATCTAACATTCTTACAACATCAGCCGCCGTCGCAACTTGCAATGATATTACCTTTTCAAAAACATGCTTGGGAAATTTTGTCCAAATCTTTTTTTCTTTCTCTGGAAAATCTTTTAGTGTTCGAGTAATACTGCCTACCCTCACATAATCATGATTAGAAAAACAAGTTGGTTGGCCATGTGCTGCTTGTATTTGAAAAACTGTTAATGCCTTCTCATGATAAACCGTTTCCTGTATTGAAATTTCAATTCGTGGTGAAAGACGTTGTAAAAGCCAGTGCTCTAATTCTTCATTGCCAACTTTGTGCAAAGATGCTTTAAAGGTAGTGCCTTCGGGTAAAAGTGTAATATCACTAATTCCAAAAACTAAATAGCCAAACGGTTCATTTTGCAAACAAACACCATTGCTTAATGCAGAAATATATTTTCCGATTTCTTCTTCGGTTTTAAGATTGAGTTTAAACTCCGCCCACTCGCATTCTTTGGGAAGCCTAAGTAACCGTTTAATTGTTTTATTTAATTCGTATTCGGTCATTTTATGCTTCTAATGCGTCATTTAATTCGTTAACAATTCTTTTCATCACTTCTTATTTTTAAGAAAAACTTCAAAATTTTCTCTAAAATAAATTTAATTCACCATATACTTCTTCTCAATCAACTCCAACACATTTTCATTATACATAGCTTGGTTGTTATAAGAAATTCTTTTTGCATGCGCTAACTTACCAATAATTATTGCCGGATGTATTTTATATTCTGCAGCACATTCTTCTACTTTACTTGCCGATAAATATCCTAAGTTAGCATTCAGATATTCCAATATTTCGCAATGCATTAATTTTTGTGAAGCCAGCTCATTAGCTTCTTTTTCCATTGTATTTAACGCTCCATCTTTTAAGTTATCTAAAACAAAGCTCACTTCATCATCAAGATGTTTTAATACATGGGCTATTTCATGAGCAACAGTAAACCAAAAATTATCGATTCGTTTATATCTGCCTGTATAAACAATAACTGGATTTCCTTTGTACAAAAAAGCAGCTCCATCTAAATATGTTTTCTGCAAATGTGGCAATACAAAAAATACAACACCAACTTTGGAAAGTTCCCTTATAAAAATATTAATTCCGTCTTTTGTGTTGGTGTAAGTATGAATGTTATTATAAAGTTTTTCAAGTTTCTCTTTGTCGAAATTTGTCGTTTTAACTTTCGCTGCTTCGTTCCTAGCTTTCTGGTACCATGTTATCGCATAGGAGGCATTAAATTGGTTAAAAGCTTCCGATTTGCGTGTAAGGCAAGGCAAATAATCCTTATCAAGTATTGTGAAATCAAGTTTGTCCCAACTCCAAAATTTAAGCACTTGTTGTTCGAGTTCTTTTGCGGTGCCAAAGGGTTTTAACCAATTCTTTTTAAGCATGTCTTTTATTGGCATGCGTTCGTAAATAAGACTTTTTAAATCCGCGTCAATTTCATTTTGAGTTTTATCTTGCGCTAACCAAAGCCGATATCCAGTATCAATATTTATCCAGTATTCAGCAGAAGTATTAAATACCTCTCCAAGTACTCTTGCCATTTCTAAAGTGAGCGCTTGTTTATCCTGAAGAATTTTATTGAGGTGCTTAACTGTTATACCAATTACTTCGGCTAAATCATCTTGCGTCCAATCACGCAAGTCCATTTGCTCACGAATAAAATATCCGGGACCAAATTTCTTTGAAGCTTTTAATGCAGTTGTTTGTATCATGATGAACAGTTTTACTTTGTATTAATCGGAATAGTGATTTGATATTTCTTGAAGATAGAACTTTCCTATTGTTTGATTTTCGTTAATCCACTCAACTTCCATTTCAAGTCTGTATTTATCATTTAGTCGAACAGAATATCTGTTGTTGCTTCCTTGCAACTTTTTAAATCGCAAGCCTCTGTCCGCTAAAAGATCGTTAATATTTGTTGCAGCTTCTATTTTTTGTATTGTAGCCAAAAAATTTTCAATTATATATTTCGGCAGCGAAAGTTTCTTCGACTTCCCTGTTAAATATAGTTTTTCAAGCTCTTTGTTATCAATATAAACGACCACTTTATCAAAATGTTTTACGAAAATACACCTATTAGGTTAATATAACAACTATGATTTACCAAAGAGGTTAATTATCAACTCGTTTTTGTTGTACACTATGTAATTAATTCACAAAATATCAATTACTTATGCTGCTAATGCGTCATTTAATTCTAATAAAATATTTTCATAATCTTCCTTAAACAATTGATAAAACTTACCTAAACCACCGTTTCTGTTAAAAGGATCTAGATCAAAATCCTCCTTTTCAATATGAAAACTATTCGTCACATAATCTTTAATCATTCTAAGCTAGGCCATTTGATCTTCCGTAAAGCGGTTATGCTTGCCGGCATTTTTCTTAAAAATCCATTTTTTAAAATTCTCGTCTACAATCGTATCAAAAGCTGTTAGCGTAGCATCTAAACCGCTCACTTTACGGATGAGCGAAACAATTGCTGTTAATTCATTTCGCACTGAACCATTACATTGCCCTAAAACCTCATAAGCTCTCCACACATTTAGTGGTGCTAATGCAGGATTATCACTTTGTAGTTTTTCCAACACTTCTTGAATCATTTTAAAGGTAAGTTCTCTTCTACGAAAAGGTTGATTATAAAAAATCTGCAATGCCATTAATTCATCTTTGTGTTGTTGCATCCACTCAGTAAACGATTTAATTATTTCAGTTGCTTTGTCTTTGTTTTCTTTATCCCAACCAACATTAATTATTTCATCAGGATTTGACATATCTACTTTTTGTTCATGAGCTTTACGAACATTTTCAATGTATTCATTTAGTTCTCCAGTGAATACTCTTGCTGCTTCATTCTGTATTTTTTCTAACTCAACTTTAATTGCAGCTTCAATTTCTAATGGAGAAGATCCTACTTTTTCATTCTTAATTTTTAATTCTACATTTTCTATCACATCTGGATTAAAAGCATTCAACAATTCTTTCACTACTTGTGAAACAGATTTCCCGTTGGCTTTTTCTGCAAATTGCTTTTTTTCTTTCTCTGTAATTTGCTTATCTAATCGAGTAAGTCTGTTTGCTAATGAAGTAAACAATTCTTCTTCTCTAGCTCCAACTGCAACAGCTTGCAATAAATCTTTTAGCGGTACGCCCGGTTTTTTCTCTAGTGCTCGGCTATCTGTCTTTAAACTTTTTGTTACACCTATCGCATCGATAATTACAAAATGATCTTTAGTATGTTTGGCGGTAGGAGTTACTTTTTGCAAACTATCTAAATCAATCGTTCGTGTTCCGCGACCTTTCATTTGTTCAAAGTAGTTTTTACTTTTCACATCGCGCATAAACAGTAAACATTTTAAAGGCTTTACATCTGTACCTGTAGCAATCATATCTACTGTAACTGCAATTCGTGGATAGTAAGCATTTCTAAATTCCGACAATGTACCTTTTGGGTCATCGGCATTGTATGTAATTTTTTTGTAGAATTTATTTTCCTCTGCAAATTCTTGTCTTACTATATCAATGATATCATTTGCATGACTATCTGTTTTTGCAAAGATTAATGTTTTCGGTACTTCAAAAATTCCGTTCTTATCAAAACGATCATTAAAAATATTGGGGAGGTTTTCTTTAAATGATTTAATGATAGTTCGAATTTGATTTGGGTTCACAACATCTTTATCCAATTGCTGTTTGGAATAATTTTCATCTTCATCTTGCAACTCCATTCGCTTTTTTCTGCTTAAGCGTTCGCGATGTTCTACATATTCCCCTTTCCAAATTGTAGCACCTTGTTGAGTTATTTTGGTATCAATAATAAAAACTTCATAGCCAACATTTACTCCATCAGCAACAGCCATTTCATGGGAATATTCACTCACTAAATTTTGATTGAAATAGCCAATTGTACGTTTATCGGGTGTAGCTGTTAATCCAATTCCAAAAGCATCATAATATTCTAACACTTGTTTCCAAAGATTATAAATACTTCGATGACATTCATCTATTACAATAAAGTCAAAAAACTCAATTGGCATTTTTGAATCGTATTCAATTGGAGGAATTTCCTTTGGTTGCCAGTTGCGTTCGTTCGGGTTTTCTTCTTCCTCTTTTTCATCTAATTCTTTACCTTTTAAAACCGAATATAAACGTTGAATAGTACTAATACAAACCTGGCTATCTGAAGCGATGTAACTTGATTTCAATCATTGCACGCTATATAATTCTGTGAACTTGCGGTTATCATCATTCGGTATGAACGACATAAATTCTTGCTCTGCTTGTTCACCTAAATTTTTTGTGTCTACTAAAAATAAAACTCGTTTTGCTTTAGCGAATTTTAGTAATCTATAAATATAAGTGATTGCAGTAAAAGTTTTACCTGAACCTGTTGCCAATTGAATTAGTGCTCTAGGTCGGTTTTCTTTAAACGATATTTCAAGATTATTAATCGCATTAACTTGGCATTCTCTCAGTCCTTCATTATTCAATTTTGGCAAATCAAATACCCTTTTGCGAAGTGATTTATTTGTAGTTAACGAATCCCTAAGTGTTTCAGGTTTATGAAAATTAAAAACTTCTCTTGCTCTTGGTTTCGGATCTGTAAAATCTGTGAATCTCGTTACCTCACCTGTACTGATATAAACAAAAGGCAAAGGCTCATTTTTAAGATGTTTCAATTTTGCGTTTGCGTATTCTTAACCTTGTCCTTCGTGAACATTCATTCGATGTCCTTCTTCTTCCCGCTTCGCTTCAATTACACCACAAGGTTTACCATCAACAAATAATACATAATCTGCAGGACCATCATCTGTCAGATATTCTTTTACCGCTACACCAATTCCAGCATTCAAATTTATCTGTTTAATGTTTTGAATAACCCAACCGCAAGCTGTCAATTGCTTGTCGATATTATCTCTTGCTATTTGCTCCGGATTTTAATTTGTCATTCATTAAAGCCAATAAAAATTCTTGGTTAAAATAGCTATTTTAATAATTGAAGCGTTTAGTATTAATCTGCTTTAGGTTTTTTAGCATAAAATAAATCCTAAATTTCCTCCACGTGAAACATTGCAAGTTTTTTTCCTCCCAACAGTTACTTCTTCCTCATTACATACAACAAACTTGAATTCGCATCAATATTTTTTCTTCCTTTTAAAGTTGTTTGTAATCCAATAAGCGTTGCTTTTATCGGATTTTTCCAACCACCTTTATATTTCTCACTAAGTAATGAAATGTAAAATGGATCATAAAATAAAGAAGACACAGATTCTACCTTAAAACCGTTCATTTCCATCAATTTGCTCATGTCTGCGCGTGTAAAATGATACAGATGACGTGGAACATCATAAGCAGCCCAAAACTCTTTATAATGCGCCGCATCGTGGGATTTAGCATTCGGTACTGCGATTATCAGAATCCCCGCAGAACTTAAAATTTTATGGAACTGAGTTATCGTTTCTTGCAGTAAATGAACATGTTCGAGTACATGCCAAAGGGTAATTACACCGAACTGACCTGTTTCAAACGACTGTAAATCAGAAGGTTGACCGATATTTAATTCATTGTTAGCAATTGCAAGTTTTCTAGCATCCGGATCTGGCTCCAAGCCGGCCGCAACCCACCCTGCAGCCTTTGCTTTTGCTAAAAACTCTCCTGTTCCGCAGCCATAATCTAAAATGGCCTTAGGTAATGGACCAAATGATTCTATTAAGGCCAATTTTTTATCAATCGCACGACGACGAATAGTTTGATAGAGTGAATTAATTATCCCTTTTTTAGAATTTGTATGTGAGATGTAAGTCTCTGATTTATAATAATTTCCGATATCATTTACTCCTGGACGAGGATTCGTAAATAAAAAGCCACACGTGGAACATCCTTGAACGGAAAACTGCTGATGAGTTACAGTGAAATCGGTACACTCGAAGGCCTTTGATAACTGATTGGAAGAACATATTGGGCAAGTGGCTAATAATTCAGACATATAGAAGAGACAATTTTAAGCAAAAATAGAAGGATTTTGGGTTGGTTATGAGGTAGTAATATTGATTATTAATACTTAAGTCGGCGTATTTGTCAGTTCCACGTGAAACAATTATCTCCCTAAATACACCATTAATACTGACAAATCGGAAGGAGTTACACCAGAAATACGAGAAGCCTGACCAAGTGTTCGAGGTCTGATTTTAGTTAATTTCTGGATAGCTTCAGAAGAAAGTGAATTGATCACAGAGAAATCAAGATTTTCTGTGATGCTTATATATTCCAAACGATTTACCTTTTCTGCTAACTCAGATTCCTTTTCAATATAACCTTCATATTTAATGTTGATCTCTGCTTGCTCCATAAACTCATTCGTTGCTCCAATATCAGAAAGTTTGTTTGCTAGATTAGGGAAGGCTTCTATCATCGATTTTAAGGTAATTTGCGGACGCCCTAACAAATTATGAAATCTCGCTTTCTGTCTTATATGATCCGTTCCTACGGATTCAAGCCATGGATTTGCCTCTTCTGGAGTTATACTTGCATTTTTCAGTAAATCAATAACTAGTTGATTGCCAACTACTTTAGCATTTGCTCGCTCCAATCTCTCTTTGCTAGCAAGCCCTATTTCGTATCCAAGTGGAGTTAAACGGATATCCGCATTATCTTGTCGTAATAATGTTCTAAATTCTGCCCTACTAGTAAACATGCGATACGGTTCATCAGTTCCCTTTGTAATTAGATCATCAATTAAAACTCCAATATAAGCTTCAGATCTACCTAAAATAACTGGCTTTAAATCATTAATTTTTTGATGCGCATTTATTCCAGCCATCAAACCTTGGCAAGCTGCTTCTTCATATCCAGTGGTTCCGTTGATTTGTCCGGCGAAATATAAGCCATCAATCAACTTTGTTTCTAACGTATGATTTAATTGAATTGGTGGAAAATAATCGTATTCAATAGCATATCCAGGACGAAACATTTTTACGTTTTCAAAACCTTCAATACTTCTCAAAGCCATGTATTGAACATCTTCTGGCAGTGACGAGGAAAATCCATTCAAATATATCTCAACAGTATCCCATCCTTCAGGTTCTACAAAAAGTTGGTGACGATCACGCTCAGAAAAACGGGTTATTTTATCTTCAATTGATGGACAATAACGTGGGCCGAGTCCTTGAATTCTTCCAGTAAACATAGGGGATTGCTCAAAGCCAGTTCTCAATATTTCATGCACCTTTTCATTGGTGTATGCCATAAAACAACTCTTTTGATTCACCAATTTAGGCGTATCGGTATAAGAAAACTTGCTAGGGTTTTCATCGCCAAATTGCTCTTCCATTTTACTATAATCAAGCGATCTACCATCTAATCTTGGAGGTGTACCAGTCTTCATACGACCACTTTCGAAGCCTAATTCAACTAATTGTTCAGTGATACCTGTAGATGCTTTCTCTCCTGATCGTCCTCCACCAAATTGCTTTTCTCCAATGTGAATAATGCCATTTAAAAAAGTTCCATTAGTGAGTACAACTGCTTTCGCCCTATACGATAATCCCATAGAGGTATTAACACCAGTAATCTTACCATTTTTATGGGTTAAGCTGCTTACCATGTCTTGAACAAAGTCGACATTAGGCGTTTGTTCTAGCATCTTCCTCCATTCAGCAGCAAATAGCATACGATCATTTTGAGCTCTAGGGCTCCACATAGCTGGACCTTTTGAACGGTTGAGCATTCGGAACTGTATTGCGCTTCGGTCGCTTACAATGCCTGAATAGCCTCCTAATGCGTCAATTTCTCGAACTATTTGCCCCTTTGCTATCCCGCCCATTGCAGGATTGCAACTCATTTGTGCAATATTTTGCATGTTCATGGTGATTAAAAGCACCTTTGAACCCATATTTGCAGCTGCTGCAGCTGCTTCACAGCCAGCGTGACCAGCACCAACAACGATCACATCGTAATCTGGATATTTCATTTGTTCCACGTGAAACATATTGTTTTAATAATTGATAAATATACATTAAATATCTGAATATCAACATAATACCCCAATATCTTATCAGGAAAGGACTGTGTAAAATCAGGTAAAATGGGGCCCGCCATCTTACGTCACGTACAATGAATGATTACAATTGAATAGACATCTCATATAGATGAAATGGAGCTCTTATATAATTGTTGTATTAAGTTGATTTATAAAAACTTGCGCAAAGATAAATAGAAATCTTCCTTGTCCGACATAATCCCTTTATCAGAAAGCATTTTATCCTTATACCCACAAACATGCAAGAGCCCATGTACGATCACACGATGCAGTTCATTTAAAATTGTAGATTTTTGTGACTTGGCATTATCACGAATTCTATCAATACTGATATATAGTTCAGCATTAATAAGTGACGCAACTGTAGATTGGTCAAAAGTGATAATATCAGTATAGGTATCATGCTTTAAAAACTGCATGTTCATTTTATAGAGATACTCATCAGAACAAATAATTATGTTCAAAGAATCAATCTTATATCCCTCATTTTTAGCAGTAGCAACAAGCCATGAACTTAACTCATTCTTACTCTTAATCGTATACCGAGTCTTTGTATTAAAAAAATCGATATTCATCAACAGAAGAGTTAAGATAATTAGTTATCGCCTATTAACCTTCAATATGGCCAGTGGTCTTGAAGTAAAGTTCTACCACTTTACCATTATCCGAAAAGATAATTTGATCAGCAAGATGCTTCATTAAAAAGACTCCTCTTCCCGTTGGTTTTTCCAAATTATCTGGATCGGTTGGATCAGGAATATTTAAGTAATCAAAACCTGCACCTTCATCGCTCACCGTAAAAGAAATTTGATCGGCATCGACCTCGTAAGCGATATTCACCTTACGATCGGCATCATATTTATTTCCATGCTGAATAGCATTATTAACTGCTTCTGTAACTGCTACAAGCATATTGCCATAGCATTCCTCTTGGATATTGTAATCTGCTTTAATTTCATCAATTAGCTTTTCCACTAAATTGATACTTTCAGGCTGTGATACAATCTGTAGGTTGAATGTTTGCTTCTCTGTATTCATCGTGTCAATCTTCAATACTTTGGAAGTACGAATTAACTAAGTTTTTATAGAATGTTGTGAAGGATGGCGGGATGGTTTTCAACAACTCCGTTTCCCTCATTTTTAATCGCTTGTATTCTTCAAATTGAGGTGGAGTTCTCGTTATGTCTTTTGCCTCACTTGACTCTCTACGCTCCTCTTTCTCTCGTTCACGTTCTGCTTTTTCCGACTCTAACAATCTCGTCAAAATCTCTTGCTGACGGTTCAATGTCATATCAGAAATACGCTTATTCACAATGTCTTTTTCCGTTTCTTCCATTTGTTGGGCGATTTTATTGAGATCCCCAAGCTTTCCTTGACCGTCTTTGTTGTCGTTTTGATTCATCTGTTGAATCGCATTTCTTAGTGCTCCTTGCTGTGCCGCAAGTCTTGCTAATTGTTCACTCATCCCTGCACCCTGACCTTCACCTGGTTTTTTACCATTAGGCATTTTACCTTGTTTGTCAAGCTTCTCTTTCATGTCTTTCAATTGCTGACTCAACTTCTCCTGCATCTTTTTTATATCACCAGCGCTAGGTCCAGGCGAAGGCTTACCTTTCTTACCTGGTTTTTTACAAGATCCGCTACCAGGCATATTTGACTCCTGTTGCATCTTATCAAGTGATTCACTTAACATCAAAGCTAAGTTATTTACTGCTGTCATCACAAACTGCTGGTTAGCACGCGCCTGAGGAACTATTCGATCCTGAAGGTTATCTAATGCCTTTTCCGTATTGTCATTAATATCAGTGATCTGTTCATTTACAGAAGAAGAAATTTGTGCAACACGTTTACTAAGTGCCAACAGTGAATCTTCTAAAACCTTTGCATCATCCTTAAGCTTACGTTGTACTTGCGCCATTTTTAAATAACGAGGATTATTAATGTCGACAGTTTTTAAGTCTTCCATTAATGCTTCTTGATCAAACGAAAAATGAATTAAGTTTTCAAGTAATGCTCTTAGTGCCTGTTCATCTTCTTCTGCTTGCTCTTCCTTCGCTGATTGTTGTTGCGCTTTCATTTTATCTGAAAGCTCTTTCATCTTTTTAGCAGCACTCTTTTGAGGTTTAGATGCCTTTCCGCTTTTTCCTTGTTTTAACTCCTCCTTGCTATCTTTCATATCCTTATCGATAGCCTCTTCCTCTTTATCAAAACTCTTAAGATCTTCTGAAAAATCCAGTTCTTCATTTTTCTTTTCTATATCATCTAAATCCTTTTTAACATCTTCAAACTCTTTGTTCAATGAATCTTGTTGATCTTTTAACTTATCGGTATCGGAATTCTTTTCATCACTTTTATCGGCAAGCTTATCTTGTTTCTTTGAAAGTTCGTCCAAATTATCAGCGGTCTCTTTTAACTTTTTATCCAGTTCCATCTGCTTGAAAAGTTCAAGTGTTCGGTCCAGTTGTTTTTCAAGATCCTTGTTGTCGAGCTTCATTTTATCCATCATCTCCTGAAGCTTCTGCTTATCCACTTCCGCCATCAACTTCTCCATCTCTGCCATCATCTTTTTCATTTCTGGCGACATCAACTTATCGAAGAGCTCCTCCAATTGTCGTTGTTTCTCAGCTATATCTGGATCAGTTTTCTTGAACTCGTTTTGTTGCTTGGTATTCTGCTGATTTTGTTTTTTGATGTCTTCAATCTTTTTCTCTAACTCCTTTTGTTCTTTCAAAACATCACTCATCTTTTTACGATCATCAAAGTCTAAACTCTTTTTATTGAGCAAATCCTTATTGAGGTCATTTAATCTTTTTTGAAGTTCTTTAGCCTTGTTCATGCTTGCCTCTAAATCATCTTTTAGGGCTTTGTTTTTATCATCTGCATCCTTAGCCAATTCATTTGTTGAAGGAGCCTTAAAAACATTCGATTGTGAGCGTGCCGACTTCGGTCCTTGAACGCCATCATTATCCCATACTTCAAAATAATATTCTAACTCATCACCAGGTTTAATTTCTAAGGCGCTTAAATCCCAATAGTGAAAAAATTGCTCTGATGTAGCATTTCTATTAATGGTAATCGGAGTTGCGAGAGGTTGCTCGTTTACTTCTTGTCCATCGCGTTTAATGAAACGATAACGGAACATTAGTTTACTCAAGCCGTAATCATCATGCGCAAGGCCGCGGAAATACATACGTTGGTAAGATGCAGAATCTTGCTGTTGTTCTACCTGAATCGTAGGGAATTGATCAGGAATTACGATGATACTGTATTGCATAGAATCTTTCGAATCCATGTATTTATTAGAAGTGCGAATACTGTATTGAGAACCTTGTAAAAATCGCTTTTGAAACTCATATTTATTTTCTTCCAAATTAGCTAGTGCATACGTTGTATCTGTAAAACGTAATCGCAATGAACTTGTATTTTGTGTACCGAAGTTCCATGTGATGCGCGTGCCTGCAGGGATAATTAAGTCGCCGGTATTTTTAAGCTCTTCGTTTTTCTTGCCCAGATAGGAAGGGTAATCTAATTTGATACTGAAATTAACCAATACTGGATTAGGAACAGCATGTAAAGTGAATTCGGAAGAGCTGTAACCATCAGCCAATAATTTGAACTCTGTATCAGATTGTACATTTCTAAATGCATAATGGAAATTCACAATATTTTCCTTCTCCAAACGAAATTGATTTTCTCCAATCTGAATAAAAACTTCTTGAGGAATTTCTTTACCGCTAAGCTTTACATCAAGCGTAAAATCATCGAACTGTACAACTTGCAATTTTTTATTTCGAATATTAAAATCGAAAGGTGCAGGTTTACTGAATGTAGTGTTGTGTTGTAATAAACGCTTTGTAGGATCTGTAATTAAGCTGGGTGCTGCAACGAGAACAACAAGAAATATCACGGCAGGAATTGCTGCAAATTTTAAATATTTACGATTACTACTTAAGTCGATTGCAGAGGTAAAAGGGATTGGACGAAGCTCTTCGCTTTTCTGGTTGATACTCGCATGAATTAATGAAATCTGATCTTGATTTTGATCAGCTAAATCATGAAGTTGTAACGTATTTAAAAGCTTATCTTTTATGTGCGAAAAATGTTCTCCAATTATATTTGCAGCAGTAGTATGGCTAATGACTGGTCCAAGGCGATAAAGTTTTGATAAAGGAATAAATACCAATCGCCAAAGCACAATTGCTGTTGCTGATAGGTAACAATAAAATAAAATAGAACGAACAGCGGTATTAAACCAAGCAAAAGATTCGAGGAGTGCTACTGCGAGATAAAATCCTAACAGTAATGTGAAGGCATAAATTCCACCACGAATTAATTGATTGATATAATATTTCCTGATGAACGCATCGAGCTTAATTAATAGTTCGCGGTAGTTGGAATCGGTTGATTGCATCATAACAAAGTTACGGAGAAGGATCCGTTAAACAGATAACGGTAATAGTACTATTTTCTTACGTTGAAGGAGGGTAAATGTTAGTTTAAATAGCTAATCTTCCAAATACACCTAGTGGTAGCTGTACTTTTGATGTTGCATCGAGGTAAATCTCACCATATTGGGCTTTATTCATTCGTTTTGGAAAGGCCTCTGCGAGAAGATTACGGATGATCATTGCTGAGAAGCCAAGTGAATAGGTATTTAGGACGAGAAAAGAATTTTCTGGCTCGAGTAAATCAGCAACTATATGAATCATACCATTGATCATTTCTTCTAGCTTCCAATTTTCGCCATTTGGGCCGTGACCGAAAGCTGGGGGATCGAGAATGATTCCGTTGTACTTTTTGCCTCGTTTTTGTTCTCTCTTTACAAAGGTTGTAGCATCTTCCACAAGCCAGCGAATGTCTTTTAAATTCGAGTACTCCATGTTTTCCTTCGACCATGAAACAACTTGCTTGATGGAGTCGAGGTGAATTACATCTGCGCCAGCTGCCTTTGCCGCTAATGATGCGCCACCAGTATAAGCGAATAAGTTGAGAACACGTGGAACAGGAACTTCCTTTTTTATCTCAGTAATCTGATCATAGATAAAATCCCAGTTAACAGCTTGTTCGGGGAAAATTCCTACATGCTTGAAGGAGGTTAGTCCGAGGCGAAAAACGATTTCTGCATTCGATCGTCCGCCAACTGCGTATTTTATTTTCCACTGATCAGGCATCTCTTTCTTGAGTTTCACCCAAATGCCTGAAGAACTTGACTTGGATTGAAACTTTACATGCGCAATCTTATTCCATTCTACTGTTGACATTTTCTTTCGCCAAACAGCTTGGGGCTCAGGACGAATGGTAATATAATTTCCAAATCTTTCCAGTTTTTCGAAATCACCGCAATCGATTAATTCGTAATCTGTAAATTTTTGAGGAGAGAGAAGTAGCATGTGGCGCGAAGATAAATACAATTGGTTGTAGGTGAGATTCGAATTTGCAATTGAGTTGAATCAATCATCAACATCTTACCATCTACTTTTTTTTGATTTACCTTTTGACTTATCTTTCGATTTACCTTTGTGTTTCTTTTCTGGTTTACTTCCATGATTTGGTTTAAAACTAGATTCTCCAAAATGTTTAAAATTGGAATTGGATGCTCCGCGTGAAAAAGAATCTGGTAAACGACTAGGATCATCAATGATAAAGTCGATTTGTTTACGTGCAAGATCAGCAGTCTTTAATTGAACCTTAACACTATCACCTAATTGAAATTTTCGATGATTCTTTCGTCCGATTAAGCAATAATTTTTTTCATCAAGATCATAAAAATCATCATCAAGATCACGAACACGAATTAAACCTTCGCATTTATTTTCTACTAATTCAACATACAAACCCCATTCAGTAACGCCAGAAATTAAGCCATCGAATACTTCACCTTCATGGCCAATCATGTATTGCACTTGTTTGAATTTAATTGATGCACGTTCTGCTTCAGAAGCGCGAATTTCCATGTCGGTACTGTGCTTGCATTGCGCTTGAATCTCATCCGCTTTAACGGGTTTTCCATTGTGTAAATAATGATCGAGTAAACGATGCACCATCACATCAGGATAACGCCGAATAGGAGAAGTAAAATGAGTATAGTAATCAAATGCTAATCCGTAGTGACCAATATTATTTGTTGTATAAATTGCTTTTGCCATGGTGCGAATAGCTAATTGCTCAAGCACATTTTGCTCCTTCGTACCTTTAATTTCTTTCATCAATTTATTTAGAGAATGCGCAATGTCTTTATCAGATTTTGTATTGATGCTATGTCCGAAACGACCAGCGAAAACAGAGAAGTTAGCAAGTTTTTCAGAGGAAGGTGAATCATGGACGCGATAAACGAAAGGATATTCTTTTCCTTTTTCTTGCGCTAATTTCTTTCCAACAAATTCTGCTACGCGACGATTAGCAAGCAACATAAAATCTTCGATGAGCTTGTTACTGTCTTTGCTTTCTTTAAGATAAACACCGATAGGCATTCCTATTTCATCGAGCTTGAATTTCACTTCTACCTTATCAAAAGTTATCGCGCCATTTTGAAAACGTTTTTTACGAAGTAATAGCGCTAATTTTTGAAGTGTTTGGATTTCTTCGAGCATATCGCCTTCACCTGTTTCGATAACAAGTTGTGCTTCTTCATAGGAGAATCTACGTTGTGAATGAATCACAGTTCTGCCAAACCATTCGTTGATGATTTCTGCATCTTCGGCAATTTCAAAAACTGCGGAGTAGCATAATTTATCTTCACCAGGACGTAAAGAGCAAACCATGTTACTTAATTTTTCTGGCAGCATTGGGATCACACGATCAACGAGGTAAATAGACGTTGCGCGATTAAATCCTTCGATGTCGAGCAGTGTTCCGGGCTGAACATAAAAAGATACATCAGCAATATGGATTCCTACTTCATAATTTCCGTTAGGTAATTTCTGAACAGAAAGTGCATCATCAAAATCTTTTGCATCAACTGGATCAATAGTAAATGTTGGAACCTTTCTAAAATCTCTACGCGATGAAAGTTCTTTCTTCGGAATTTTATAAGGAATTTCTTCTGCTTCTTTTTCAACATCGGCAGGGAACGAAAGTGGAAAACCATATTCGATAAGAATTGCATCCATCTCAGCATTATTCTCACCAGGAAAGCCGAGCACTTTTATGATTTCTCCAGAGGGGTTTTTAGCTTCTGGATTCCATTCAATAATTTTTGCAACAGCTTTTGCTCCTTGAGTAGCTCCGTTAAGTTTATTTAGTGGGATAAAAATATCTACCTTATTACGAGGGTTATCAGAGGTAAGAAATGCGAAGCGATCTGAGATTTGCATAGTACCTACGAACTCCGTTTTAGCGCGTTCAACAACTTCCACTACTTCACCTTCTGAACGATTACCTTTTTTACGTGCGCTGATGCTAACCTTTACGAGATCGCCATTCATTGCATTTAACGTATGTGTTTTAGGAATAAAAATATCCTCTTCAAATTCTTCGTTAATCACATAAGCATTTCCGTTGGAAGTGATATCAATTCGTCCATTAATAAAATGCTCAGTAGGAAAAAGTCTAAACTTACCACGATCGGTTTCTTCAAGTTCACCAGCGATAGCGAGTTCTTCGATGCAATTGATAGTAAGTTTTCGAAGATGATCTTCCTCGAGAGCGGCAAGAAAAACGGCAGCCTCTTCGAAGAAAGGTTCTTGTTGAAATTTCTTAATAATTTGTTTGTAGTTGTATGATTTGTAAGGATGCTCTTTAAAAACATCGATGCTGATGCGTTTGATGTCCTTAGAAAAATCGGTGTTGGTTGATTTGTTTTTTTTCATTGTGTTATATGACTAAATTAAAAACTCGAATGCTGTGGAGGATTACGAGTAAGTTATTGGAAGCTGTCGGGCTTATCTTACGAAAGTAAGGTTAATAAAATATTGAAAAGCAATTTTACGATAAAGAAATCCTCTGTAAAGTGTTAACAAATGTGCTAGATTTTCAATACTTAATTATTTCTTATTATATTCGAATTAAATTACTTGAAATAATTCTTGTTAACACTAATAATTATGAATTTACTAAAACTATTTACAGCATTACTTTTTGTAACAAGCACTACAGCGCTTTTAGCTCAACAAGACGTTAAAACAGTTGATATGAATAAGATCAATGGAATGAAGAAAGCTGGTAAATTAACGGGTAAAGAGCATTTTGTAAATTACGATGCAAAGGGTTTACACCCCTTTAAAATCACGAATAAGGTTGCACACAATGCAACTAACGGATGTAATTGTTGGATCGATCGTGATTCAACATGGAACGTAGTATCGTTTGATGGATCGGGAGTAAATGGTGGTCCTGGTGCGCCTCCAGAATATAGAAATGATGATTGGTCATCAGATGTTATAGGTCTTCCTTTTACCTTTTGTTTTTATGGTGATCCAATAAATGATGTCTACATTAATAATAACGGAAACTTATCAATGCTTAATCCATATCCAGATTATACATCAACGCCATTTCCTAATTCTTTGTACGAGATGATTGCTCCATTTTGGGCAGATGTTGATTCGCGTGATTTAACTAGTGGATTAGTGTATTATAAACTAACAAATTCATCTCTCCTTATTCAGTGGGAAAACGTTGGGTATTACGACACCCATTCTGATTTAGTAAATTCATTTCAGATGGTTATCACCAATAACACTGATTCAATAATTCCTGATAGCGATAATGTTTCTTTTTGCTATAAAGATATGCAATGGACAACCGGAGATGCATCGATTGGTATTAATGGATTTTATGGCACACCAGCAACAGTTGGTATCAATAAAGGAAATGGAATTGAATATATTCAGATAGGGCAATTCGATCAACCGGGAAATGCATTTGATGGTCCTTTTGGAAATAATGATGGAATTGATGCTTTGGATAATCAATATTTTTATTTCAATGTTTGTGCTGCTGGCAATAATGTTCCTCCAATAGTAAATTTACCTATTGGATGCGACACTGTTACAATTTCACCTTTAGATACATTTGCTTTAAAGATCAATTTTCTTTCACCGGAACAAAATCAATTTACAACAATTACATATAATGCTCCAGGAATAAATGGATTAACGGATGTAATTAACCCCGGAAATTTTGCCTCAATAGAATTTCGTGCGCCAGGAAATTTAAACGCTGGTAACAAAACTATACATGTATATGCTACTGATAATGGAACGCCTCCTGCAACATCAGCTGCAACAATAAATCTCAATTTCACTTCTGCGACTGGAATATATGATCTTTATTCGACAAATAAAAATATTACAGTTACAAATCCAGTATCCGACATCTGTACGATAAATTCATCAAGCTATACTAATTCTACATTGAAAA
Source organism: Bacteroidia bacterium (assembly GCA_038206385.1). Lineage (GTDB taxonomy): Bacteria > Bacteroidota > Bacteroidia > AKYH767-A > OLB10 > JANXSD01. The sequence continues at coordinate 47,770 of JBBRAW010000005.1, forward strand.
TTTTTGATTTTATGGGAAGAGTTCTCATTCAAGAATATTTTAATGTAAAAGCAACTGTTAATGTAAATATGTTGAGTAAGGGAATTTATATTATTGAGCTATCAGATAAAAAAGGAAATAAATCACAACAAAAATTTGAAAAACTGTAGAAGTTCAAGAACTTTTTTGCAACAATAAAATATAATATTTTTAATACTTTAATTTGTAGTAATTATAACCACGGCTTTCCCAAGCTGTCCATTTACAGGTGGATTAAACTTGGTAACTGCAACTCGAATCTGTGAACAAGTTGGATAAATTTGTTGAAGACGATTTAAAATTCTTCCGGCTACGTGTTCTATTAATTTACTGCGAATCGCCATTTCTTCACGAACCATACTATGTAAGACAACGTAATTGGCTGTGAATTGTAAATCATCCGTTTCAACTGCTTTTGAAAAGTCTAATGTGAGATCAAGATCGACTGAAAAGCGACTTCCAATTTTTCCTTCCTCTTCGATGCATCCATGATACGCATGGCATTCGATATTATGAATATGTAATTCGTGATTCATTAATCTTTTTTCTGCTCTTTCGACCAAGCATCTTTTAAGGTAACCGTTCTATTAAACACTAAATTATTTTCTGTTGTGTCTTTATCAATACAGAAATAACCTTTGCGCATAAACTGAAAAAACTGTCCTTCTTTTGCATCTTTGAGTGAAGGTTCCATCATTGCATTTTTAATGATGTGCAAACTATCAGGATTAATGTATTCTTTGAAATCACCTTCTTCACTTGATGGATCTTCTACTTTAAAAAGACGATCATACAAACGAATTTCTGCAGGAATAGCATGCGTAACACTAGCCCAATGAATAGTGCCTTTTACCGTCATTCCAGAAGTATCATTACCACTTTTACTTTCAGGAATATAACGACAATGTACTTCTAAAATATTTCCTTCTGCATCCTTTTTGAAATCATCACAAGTAACGATGTATGCACTCTTTAAACGAACAGACAAACCAACACCTAAACGGAAAAATTTCTTTGGTGCATTTTCCATAAAGTCATCACGCTCGATCCAAAGTTCATTGGAGAATGGTAAGTCGCGTGTGCCACCATGGTTTTCTGCTTCAGGATTATTTTCAGCAGGTAGCATTTCGATTTTTCCTTCAGGATAATTTGTGATGATTAGTTTTATTGGATCCAAAACTGCCATCACACGATTTGCTTTTTTGTTGAGATCTTCACGAATACAAAATTCAAGAAGACCAACATCAATCATATTTTCACGACGAGCAACACCTACTTTATCAGTAAAATTACGAATGCTTTCGGGAGTATAACCGCGACGACGCAAAGCAGAAATTGTTGGCATACGTGGATCATCCCAACCTGAAACATGTTTCTCATTCACGAGTTGTAAAAGTTTGCGTTTACTCATCACCGTATAGTTTAAATTAAGGCGCGCAAACTCATATTGATGACTAGGAAATAAATTTAATTGTTTGATGAACCAATCGTAAAGCGGTTTATGCACTTCGAATTCTAGCGTGCAAATTGAATGCGTTATTTCTTCAATAGCATCACTTTGTCCGTGTGCAAAATCATACATTGGATAGATGCACCACTTATCACCTGTGCGATGGTGATGAACATGTTTGATACGATACATTAATGGGTCGCGCAAATGCATGTTAGGAGATGCCATATCAATTTTTGCACGTAAAACTTTTTCACCTTCTTTGAACTCGGCATTACGCATACGTGTGAAGAGATCTAAATTTTCTTCAACGCTCCGATAGCGGAATGGACTTTCTTTTCCTGCTTCTGTAGGTGTTCCTTTCATCGCAGCAATTTGCTCTGCAGAAGAATCATCAACATAAGCCAAACCTTTTTTTATTAGTGTTACTGCAAACTCATAAATTTTATCGAAATAATCGGAAGCATAAAATTCATTTGCCCAATTATATCCTAGCCAACGAATATCTTTTTTTATACTTTCAACATATTCTGTTTCTTCCTTTTCAGGATTTGTATCATCGAAACGCAAATTTGTTTTTCCATTAAACTCATTTGCCAATCCAAAATTTACAGCGATAGATTTCGAATGACCAATATGTAAATAACCATTTGGTTCGGGAGGAAAACGCGTTAAAACTCTTCCGTTATTTTTTCCGTTTGCGATATCTTCGCTAATAATTTCTTCAAGAAAATTGGGACCTTTTTCAGTACTCATAATTTATAAATTTAAATCTGTTTAAACAGAAAATTATTTTATTAATGTTTTTTAATCAGCAGCAACTGATGGCAAAGTATTTACAGCGAAATTTATTCTTGTTAACACTTCTTCCTTTCCAAGCAAAGCAACCATTCCAAAAAGGTCAACTCCTGAAGCTTGTCCTGATAAAATCATACGAAACAATGGTAATACTTCGCCAGGTTTAATTCCATTTTCCGTTGCAAGATTTTCGAAAGATGATTTGCAAGTAAATGCATCAAATGTTGTTAACGATTTATAAACTTCTACTAATTTATTTAAGAACAATGCAGCCGGTGCATTCCATCTTTTTGCAATTACTTTTTCATCGTATGTTGAAGGTGCTTCAAATAAATAATGTCCTTTCTCATAAAATTCACTTTCAAAATGTACGCGCTCTTTTAAAAGATTTATTGCAGCAATTGCATACTGGAAAGTAGATCGATGATCGGAAATCTTTAACTGTTTTTTGATAAGAGGAATAAAACGTTGAGCAAGATCAGCATCATTCTCCATTCTTAAATATTGTTCATTGAACCATTTTGCTTTTTCAGGATCGAAACGTGCTCCAGCTTTATGAACACGTTCAAAAGTGAAACTCTCTATCAATTCATCCATCGAAAAAATTTCTTTTTCCGTACCAGGATTCCATCCTAAGAAAGCTAACATATTTACAAATCCTTGCGCGTAATATCCTTTTTCTCGGTAGCCTGATGAAACTTCACTTGTAGCAGGGTCTTTCCATTCGAGAGGGAAAACAGGAAATCCTAATCGGTCACCATCACGTTTACTAAGTTTTCCATTGCCTTCTGGCTTTAGTAATAAAGGTAAATGTGCATAACGTGGCATTTTATCCTTTAAGCCTAAGTATTGATAAATTAAAATGTGTGCAGGTGCTGATGGCAACCATTCCTCTCCACGAATTGCGTGTGTGATGTCCATCATGATATCATCCACAACATGTGCAAGATGATATGTTGGCATTCCATCGGCTTTAATTAACACCTTATCATCAACCAAATTACTTTCGAAAGTAACATCGCCACGAATCATATCATTAAAAGTAATATGTTGATCGGGTTCTACTTTTAAACGGATTACATGAGCTTCATTTGTGGCGATACGTTTTTGTACATCATCTGCAGAAAGCGATAAAGCATTTTGCATTGCGCCACGAGTTTTAGAATCATACTGCCATCCTTGATTTCCGGAAGCTTCTGCTTGCTTACGAGCTGCATCCAATTCTTCCGTTTTATCAAAAGCATAATATGCATGACCAGATGAAATTAATTGTTCAGCATATTGCTGATAATAACCTTTTGATTTGCGCTCACTTTGACGATATGGTTCATGTGTTCCACCAAAACTTACACCTTCATCGGGAATAATATTACACCACGTTAATGCCTCTATAATGTACTCTTCTGCACCTGGGACATATCTATTTTGATCGGTATCTTCAATACGAAGAATGAACTGACCTTTGTGTTGTTTAGCGAAAAGGTATGCGTATAATGCGGTGCGAACGCCTCCCATGTGTAATGGTCCTGTGGGACTTGGTGCAAATCGAGTTCTAACAATCATTTTCTATGACCCATTAATTTATTGGATTGCAAAGATAGTTTTATGATTACTGATAAAATAGCATCGCTATAGAATTTCAACTAAACATTTTATGTTGTTTCATTTAAAATAAGAAGCGCTTACGGTTACACTGTCCGCGCGAACAATTTTAAAACCAGAACTCAAATCGGTACCGCGAAGTTGAATAGAATTATATAATCGTGGTGTACAAGGAATAGGTTGATTCCAGCATCGCCGATTTCCAACAGGCATTGAAATAAGAAAACCATTCAAATTTTTCTCAACAACCACAATAGGTTTGTATTTAATTTCTGGATAAATTAAATGTTGCTTCAAATTAATTTCACCAAAAGCAATCATTTTAATTGGCCAAATACTAGAATATCCTGCAAATAAAATTAATAGAATTACAATACTGTTATGAATCATTTTTTTATTGAACATGAAAATCTCTAAACAATAAAAAATAATAATTGCAATACAAACAAAAATATAAGCTTGTCCGAATCTAAATGCGGGCGCCATCATAAACCAAAATAAGATACAAAGTAAATAAGTGACTCCGAAATAAAACAACGAGCGAGATGCGATTTTACCAAGAACTTTTTTCGTAAAAATAATCAAACTTAATACTATCATTCCAACAACTGCAATTAATAATGAAATCACGTTTACCCAAAGTTGATTTCCAAACCAAATTGGAAACCACTGTTTAAATGTTAGCTGGAAATCATCGTACTGCTCAAGAATTCTAGCATGCGAACAAATCCAACTTTTTGTAATTACAGCTTCGTTATATGGAACTTTCCAGTCGTAATTGAACACATCAATTGATGGATATGGGAAGACTAAATAACCAGAGAGAATTACATTTCTTACAAGCCAAGGAATTATTACAATTAGAGTGAAAAAGCACAGTGTAAATAAGTGTTTTGCCTTTATAATATTTCTTGCATAAAAAAGCATTAGTGGCAAAACAAAAATTACTGGTAATGCTGATAATTTTGTTGTGATACAGGTAAGTATTATTAAACAAATTATTAAACTTTTAAAATCAAATTTTTGCAAGGAATTGCTTTTAATCTTTTCCATGATTACCATAAACACAAAAATTTCAAGAATATAAATTATTATATCTGGATATGGTAATGCTGCATCAAGTTTAAAAAAATAAAATGTTGGTATTACTAAGAATGCATAAATAGCATTTCTATATTCCTTTCCATTTATATTTTGTATTAGATAAACCAATAGTATTAGAAGAAAATAACTATTTAAAACATGGTATGAAAAATCTTTCAAGAATGTAAAACTGAAAAGAGCAGATGAGATAAAGAAGCTAGAGTTAAAAGCATAATTAGGATATAGATTACCTAGTCCTGGAATAGCAGGATATTTTTCAATCCATTGGATAACTTGTGCATGATAAAGACCAGTATCGCTATCGAAATAAACACCCTTAATATTCATAAAAAGAACATTAAAAATGATGATTAAAAATATGAAAAGTTGTTTCGCATTAATTTCCTTAATCTTTTGTACTCCTGATTGAAACATTACCATAAATTGTTTCTTAAAAATAATGCAGCCAATTACTTCAGAAAGTATGAGAAATAAATTTGCTACAAGTGCAACTTTAAAAAATAGTGCATAAATACTTATTGCTGCAGTAATAATACAGTATCCAATTACACTTAATAAAATAGGATTACTAAATGACTGTTCTTTAAAGTTGTTTTTATAAATTGTTACTTGCAATAAAAAACCAGCAACACTAGTAAGTACAAAAATATAGATCCAAATTAAAAGTATGGATAACATAAATTAGTGGTTTATCTTTATGCAAATATTCATACTATTTACCTTCTACTTTTACTCCATCCAATTTTTTCAGATCACCATTTTGATACGTTGAAGAAAGCATTAATATTCCATCTACATCAAACGATTTCCAAACACCATCTTTTAAACCTAATCGATAATTTCGTTCCTCTTTAACTTTACCATTATCATAATAATATTTATGGATACCATTTTCTTGTCCTTCAAAATAGTCACCTTCAAAAGCAAGTTTACCATTTAAATAAAATTGTTTCCATGGTCCGTCCATATTTCCTTCTACATAATTACCCTCGGCATTGTATTCTCCATTACGGTATTTCCAAGGACCTTCACGTAAACCATTTGAATAATTTCCTTCTGCAATTAAAGTATTGTTAATATCGAATTCTTTACTGTGTCCTTCTTCTTTTCCATCCTTATACGTTTCTTCTCTTAGCGTTTTTCCATCTTGATAATACCATTTCCAAATGGAATTAGGAAGATTATTTTTGTACGATCCTTGTTGTTGAATTTGTTGATTTATATAATAGAACGTCCACATACCATCACGTTTCCCGTCTTTAAATATACCTTCCGACTTTACCATGCCATTTGAATAAAAATATTTCCATGAACCTTGTTGCAATCCGCTTGCATCAATTATTCCACCTTCGGCAATCACTTTATCATTATCATACAATTTTGAGGAAGTGATCGTTCCCTTAGTATCATATTCACGATATACACCTTCTTTAATTCCATTGATAAGATTTACAGAAGATTTTGGATGACCATTATTAAAGTAGTCTCGTTTAATATCAAGTTTTATATTGACAGCTTCATCGGCAACTAATTCACCATTTTTATAAATCTCCATTTGTTTAACAATACCATCATCTGTAAACGTTCTAAAAACGCCATTCTTCTTATCGTCTTTCCAAGAACCTTCCGTTGATACATTTCCTGATTTAAAAAACTCTTTCCATGTACCTTGTTTAAAACCGAATTTATCAAAGCGATTTATTTTTTCTTCTTTTACAAAGAAACCATTTTTATATTTTGTTAAAGTTATAATCCTTCCATCTTCTGCAAACTCTTTTGCTGTTCCATCTTCTGCACCATTTTTTAAGAAAATAATTTTTTCAAGATACCCTTGAGGACTATAATATTTTGCAATACTATCAGGAATTCCATTATTTATCCAACGTTCCAATGCTAATTTTCCATCTGGAAAAAAATCGTTTTCCATTCCATTTTTAATTCCATTAACGTAAGTATATTCGGTAGTTTTATTTTCTTTTTCATCATAAAATTTCCAAATACCATCAAGCTTACCATTTACACGATTTCCTTCCGATTTTAATTTTCCATTGTCGTAATACGCTTTCCAAATCCCATCAGGTTGATTATTCACAAAATTACCTTCAGAAGAAACTTTACCATTTGAATAATAAAATTTCATTGGACCATTTTTAGGAAGTTCTGTTACCTGAGCAAAAACAGAATTGCTAAAAAATGATAAACAGATAAAAAAGAATATATTTATTTTAATTAATCGCATAGTTAACAAGTATAAATCAAAAATAAATTGATCATAGTTTGACGAAGTTAAGCATCAATACTCAACCACGAATCATTAGTACGTAAAAACGATACAATCTGTTTTATTTAAAGGCCAAGTTGGGCTGAAATTTCGAGCATCCGTTTTAAAGGACGTAAGGCATCTTCACGTATTGACTCTTGAATTAATACTTCTGGTTTTTCATGTTTCATGCAGAGATACACTTTTTCCAGCGTATTTAATTTCATGTGTGGACAATCATTGCATGCACAATTATTATCCGGTGGGGCGGGTATAAAAGTCTTATTAGGTGAATCCTTTTGCATTTGATGGAGGATACCGCTTTCCGTTGCTACGATAAAGGATTGGGCTTTATTTTCCTTTGTAAATTTTAAAAGTGCCGTTGTTGAACCTATAAATTCGGCCATTTTTAAAACGGCTTCTTCACATTCTGGATGAGCAATAATTACTGCTTGAGGATTACGTATTTTAAGTTGAGCAATTTTTTGCTGTGAAAAAATCTCATGGACCATACAGGTACCATTCCATAATACTAAATCGCGACCTGTTTTTTTAGCCACATAAGCACCTAAATTTTTATCAGGAGCAAAAATTATGGGTGTTTCTTTAGGGATAGAATTAACAATTTGTACTGCGTTGCTAGAGGTACAAATAATATCACTAAGTGCTTTAATGGCAGCAGTGCAGTTGATATAACTGATCACAATATGATTGGAATGTGCATCTCTAAATCGCTTAAAATCAGCTGGTGGGCAAGAATCTGCTAAAGAACATCCAGCTCTGAAATCGGGCATAACCACTTTTTTGCTTGGATTCAGCAATCGGGCAGTCTCCGCCATGAAGTGAACACCAGCGAAAACGATCATATCTGCTTTCGTTTTTTCAGCTTGTTGAGCTAGACCTAGGCTATCTCCGATATAATCGGCAACATCCTGAATGTCAGAATCTTGGTAGTAATGAGCAAGGATGACAGCATTTTTCTCAATTTTAAGCTTCTTAATTTCCTCGAAAAGATCTAATCTAGGATCAACTTTTTCACGGACAAAACCAGTCGTTGCGAAGTCGAAATCAGCTGAAGCGTTCATATCCATTTTTTTTGTTCGTTGGCCATATTCAGGGGAGAAGTCTGAAAGCCAACGGAGACAAAGGTCGGAGATTTCAGAGATAAAAATATTTTTTTTCGAATAAACTAATGAACCTTTTAGATCTTAACAGCTATTATATTTATTTAAATATTTTTAAAATAATTAATGTTAATAATAGGCTGTTAGTTTGGTTTATAAAATAGTGTTGAAATGCTTGTTGCTAACGATTATTAGAGTGGGTTAAAGAGTAATCAACATGTTATTAGCGCTTAAGTAATTGATATTGTAATTAAGTTCATTGTTATTAACAGATGCTTATAACCTCAACTTTTTAGTGATTGTTATTTACTAATTGGTCGATTTGGTGTATAAAAAAGTTAACAAGAAATGATAACGAAATATAAAAAATCATGCCGTCGTATTGGTTTAAATATAAGCCAGCTATTAAATGAGATTCCAAATTAACTTGTGATAGAGATATGAACAGGTAAAAAGGTTATTAACACAAGTACTAACAATTATTAGCGGGGAGAATAAGTATAAATAACTAAATAATGCGGCGTAAAAGTTGTCATTTTTATTCATGTAGATAATCTATTTTTGGAAAGAGTAAATTTAAATATGATTTAATGCATATTTGAAACTTGAAATTAATAGTAATGTAAAAGCGGAATAGTATGCATATTTTAATAATACCATCATGGTATAAATCATATCCAGGAGATGTACTTGGAAGTTTTTTTGAGGAGCAGGCGAGAGCTTTAAAAAAGAATGGACATCAGGTGGGAATATTATTTCAGATATTTTTCCCTTTCTCAGATATATTTAAGAAGAAGTTAAAATATCCAGGTTATTATGATGATAATGGAATTCCTACAATAGTATATGGTATTCAAGGATTCGTTCCACGATCAAGAAAATTTAATGATGCTTATGAAACGTATGTTACAAATAGAAAATTTAAACAATATGTAAAGCAATTTGGAATACCAGATATTATTCATGCGCATTCTATATTTGATGCAGGTCTTTTTGGTATTGATCTTTCAAAGAGATACAATATACCTTTAGTAATAACGGAGCATCTAACACATTATATTACAGGAAAATTATCATTAGATCACGACATTCCTTTAGCACGAAAAATTTTTAGTGAAACAGATTGTTGTTTAGTTGTTGGTACTTTATTTAAAGAAGAATTAGCAAAAGCGGTGAATTTACCTTCATCAACATTTAAGGTAGTTTACAATATGGTTTCTGATTTATTTTTTACGAATGTTAAAGAAAAAAAATATCAGCAAGGAGAAGAATTTATTTTTTTTACTAATTCTTTTTTGAATCCACGAAAGAACCACCAACTACTATTTAAATCGTTAAAAAAAATTCTTGATAAGGGATTTAAAGCAAAATTAATTGTTGGAGGATTTGGTGAAACAGAACAATATTTAAAGGAGCTAGTTCAAGAATACGGACTTCAGCAAAATGTAGAATTTACAGGATCGTTAAGTAGAGATCAAGTGAAGGAGAATATTGATAATTGCCATGCTTTTTTATTAGCAAGTACGTATGAAACATTTGGAGTAGTATTGATAGAAGCTTTAGCAGGTGGAAGACCAATTATTACTACTGATTCTGGCGGACCGAGGGATATTATAAAAAGTGAAACACTTGGTTTCTTATTAAAATCATTTGAGATAGAAGAGTTCGCTTCCGCAATGGAATATATGATAACGAATTATTCAGCGTATAATCAATTAGAAATTAGTAAATATGCTTTTGAAAATTTTTCTGAAAATGTTATTTCACAACAGTTGGTGGATATTTACAAAGAGTTGATTCAAAAGAAAGCGAAAGCTATTGAGTAGAAAAAAAGCGTCCGTTCCTGGTTAAGAAACGGACGACAAAATCAATGATAGTTACAGGAACATTAAAGTTGAAAAGTTAGAATAAATCATTGGATTGTAAGTTATCGTGGACAAGGTTTATTTTCTATGGACTTTTCCAATTAATTTAATATTTTACAAAAGTCGGTTCTGTTAAAGCGTTAAAAAAGGGTGAAACCTGCAAATTAGGGGGGTATTTTACCCCCCGTGTAAAATACCCGTTTATAAATGGTTTAAATCGTTTTCATTTGTATGACAAATCCATAACTACTTATATGAGAGTTCAACGATGCCCAGAAGCAAATACTGGAGAATAAGGAAGTCAGATAAATACTAATAATATAAGTGCATGGCCCATTCCAGCTACGGATAGAAATTTAATGTACTCCTCTCGTTATGAGGCGATGACCCAAAGTGATAATAATGAATTATTATTTATTGATAGCATTGTTAATGTGAAAATATTAATTGAGTATTATAAAAGTTATGAAAACAGTTTGTTTTTAGGATTGCGTTTTTACCCAGGTTACGATAATAGCAATACCATTTTTTCTGTTTTATGCCTTTCAAGTGAAACCGAAGCACCAGATGCAGATCATATATTGTTAGGAGATACCAATATAATAACAACTCTTATTCCAACCACAGCTACCATTGCAAGATCATATATAAACCAATATTGGACGAATGTATTTATTGATGGTCAGCCACAATCATTATTGAACAGGTATTATAAAAAATCGAGGTACTTCTCATGGGAAACTATTTTAATTTATTTATCTGCCAACATCCCAAATTTTGATGCAAATGACCCTCTTACATTTGAGAATTATTCGTTAAATTTTGAACATGCATTTTGTAACACAACAATGGCAGAGCGATTTATAGGTTATGGCATAAACTTATTTCCTGGAATGGTTGCTATTGATTTATGTGGATATGCGATAATGATGCAAGTTTTAGATCAACAATATAATTCATTGATTGATCCTAATGCAATTTATCAAGAGGGAAATTATGCAGGGAGGCATTTGGAAATAGCAAAACCATGCCCTCCATTTTGCGGTGACACCTTTTAACTCAATAAAAAAAATTATCTTGTTGCCTTTAATCAATAAAGGTAAATGTGTTAAAACTACTCTTTTATTTATGTAAGGATGCGACTATTCCGTTAGCAATAATTACAAGTCTTTTATTATTATTGCTATTAAAGAAAATCTATAAAAACGAAATAAATATTCTTTTAATAGTTCTCTGCTATACCATAACAGAAATTACAGCTGGAACACTTGGTTTTCATCATCAATATAATTTATGGTTTTATAATTTAACGATTTTACCTACTTATTATTTATACGCTTATCTATATTATAAAAATTTAAACAATGAAAGGTTAAAGAAATCAATAAAAGTAGCATCAATTTTATTTACAATAGTATACTTTATAAATAATAAATACGGACAAGGCGAAACAGGATTTAACACCTTAACTTATATACCTGCAAATACATTTGTTGCAATTATCGCATTCATGTATATGAAACAATTTGTTGAAACCAGAGATGAAAATCCATTCTCAGATTTATTATTTTGGTTTTCGTTAGCAACAGTTCTTGATCTTACAGGATCGATACCGACATTGTGTACATTGTCGACAATTGATTTTGCAAAAGAAGAAATAGTTGTAAATTTTAATAAAATGCTTGCCTGGGTAGAATATTTGTGGTTTATAATAATAATAATTGGTTCAATATGGACAAAGGCAAGAGTGAAATTGCCATCTTCATTATCTTAACAACTTTTGTTATTTTATTGATGATTCTTATGTTAGTTAACTTACTGCTTTCTGGTAGGAATAAACGACTAAGATTCAAAAGTGAATTAGCTGAAATGAAGACGCAGTTAGAAATGGAATTAGCAAAGACAAGAGTAGAAGTTGCTGAAAGTACTTTAAACGATGTTGCGCGCGACTTGCATGATGATGTAGGACAACAAATAAGTTTTAGTATAATACAACTCAATAATTTTTTACAAGTTGCGGATCTAAATACAAACAAAACACTTGCTGAAGCAAAAGAAAGTATGCATGATGCATTACAATCTGTTCGATCAATTTCGAAAGTTTTAAGTCATGATTATATTAGTTCCTTTGGAATTAATAATGCGATAGAACAATTATTTTCAGGACTAAAAAGAAAGGGAATCATTCAAACATCTTTAGATTTTTCGAATGAAATACATTTTATATCAGCATCAAATGAGATTTTTGCTTTTCGCATAATTCAAGAATGTATTAGCAATACCATTAAGCATGCAGAGGCTGATCATTTATCACTTTTTATTCGTGAGGAGAATAATATTATTACAATAACATATAGTGATAATGGAAAGGGGATAAATTTCGAAATGATAAATAACGACTTCAAAAAATTCTCGATGGGATTTAGTAATCTCATCAAGCGAGCGGAATTGATGAAAGGAACAATAACGTTTTTACCTGCAGAAAATGGTGGTCTTAAAACAGTATTAATTTTTCCAAATATTTAAACGGAGCATTATGGAAATCAAAATTGGATTAGTAGATGATCATCATTTGATACGTAAGGGGATACGATCATTGTTAGGAAATTTAAACAATTACGAAGTAGTTCTTGAGGCATCGAATGGAAAAGAAATGATTCAACAATTGGAGACAGCAGAAATACTACCTGAAATAATTTTGATTGATGTGAACATGCCTGTGATGGGCGGTGTTGAAGCAGTAAAAATAGTTACAGATAAATTTCCAGAAATTAAAATGATAGCATTATCGGTGAGTGATGATGTTAAGACTATAAAAGAGATGATTGGTGCTGGGGCAAAGGCATATCTCTTTAAAGATTCATCACCGGAATTATTTTTAAATGTTTTAGTTCAGGTGAAAGAAAACGGTTTTTTTTATGATAAAGTTGTTATTGAAAGTTTAATGTTGGCGAATAAACCACCATCATGGGAAAACAAGAAAAAGGATAATTATAAATCGCAGCTTCAAGTACAAGAACTCACTTTAAGAGAAATAGAGTTTATCCAATATTGTTGTAGCGAACTTACCTATAAAGAAATCGCGGAAAAAATGAAATTGAGTTATCGTACTATTGATGGACATCGAGAAGCAGTTTTTACCAAGCTAGAAGTAAAATCCAGAACGGGGTTGGTAATTTTTGCTATTTATTTGGGTCTAGTAAAATTATAGGATTTTGATTGGTAAAAGATAATATCTTCGAAAGACAAAAGCGTTATAATGATTCGTCAAAATTTAACTAAAAAGAAGGCGGCACGTCGTCATATTAAATGGCGTGGACATGATATTTTACGAATAGAAAGTTTTAGCGATGCCATCTTCGCTTTCGCAATGACATTACTTGTGGTTTCATTAGAAGTGCCTAAAACATTTGTGGAATTAAAGATGGGAATGTCTGGCGTGCCTGGATTTGCAATATGTTTTAGTTTATTATTTTTTATTTGGCATGATCAATATATTTTCTTTCGTCATTATTATTTGAATGATACGCGAACAATATTTTTAAATGCGATATTATTATTTACAGTTTTATTTTATGTGTATCCATTAAAATTTCTTTTCTCGTTATTGATAGATGGAAATACGTTTATGGAAAATGGTGTGGCGCATGAGAAATTAACATCATACACTCAGCTACGAGATTTGATGGAAATTTATGGATTAGGATTCTTCTTTATCTATTTTGTTTTTCTGTTATTGTACATGAATGCGATGCGACATAAAGAAAAATTGCAACTCAACAACATCGAAATTTATCATACCAAAACAGAAATGTACAAACAAGGTTTCATGATGTTTTTTGGTTTATCGAGTGCCATTGCCGCCTACCTCGTTCCCGATATATACACAGGAACCACCGGATTTTTTTACATGCTCATTGGCCCCGTATTAGTATTCTTATTCAAATTCCGATTTGCTCGAATGAAAAAAATATTTTCACAAAGCGAGATGGAGGAACATGATGTTTGGGTGGCGGGATGAGTGGAACTACTAAAATTTAATTTAATTTGATAACAAGACAAGTTAATTAACAAGAAAAGGCGGGGTTGCTGAAAACGGAGTAGAGTAGGCGACAATAATTTATTCTAAAGTTATGAAGAAAAACAAGCTAATTAAATTTGTGTTGCTGATATTAGCAATTACATTAGTGACATCATGTTCAAAAATGTATCAAGTTTTTGAAACTAGTTCTGCGGATACGAAACTTGAAAGGGATTCATATTTATTTGAAAACGCTGACATTAAAATCAGCTACAATTTTTGGGCTGATGCTGGACAAGTTTCATTCGTGCTTACTAACAAACTTGATTCATCTATTTATATTGATTGGGATAAATCACATTTAATCACTAAGGGTTAATTCCCCGCCCCTTGGGGCGAATGTATAAATTTGTGGATGTCAGAAAGTAAATATATTCATAAGTCACAAAATGTTTCGGTTTTGTTGTATCATTTTGTATGTCGAGCAAAATATAGAAGAATTGTATTCAGTGAAGAGGTAGACAAAACGATGAAAGAAATATGATTAGAAATAAGTAAGCGCTATGAAGTACATTTTTTAGAAATAGGCACAGACCAATTCCACGTTCATTTTTTGTTACAATCGGTTCCTAAGACTAGCCCTACACAAATAATAACAATGATAAAAAGTTTAACAGCGAAAGAGATATTCAAGAAACATCAGGAAGTGAAAAGAATTTTGTGGGGCGGAGAGTTTTGGTCAGATGGATATTTTGTGAATACTGTAAGTAAATTTGGCGATGAACAAACGATATCAAAATATGTGAGTGAACAAGGAGTAGAGAAGGAATATAGAATCTTACACAAGGAAAAACAGTTAAGATTGTTTTAGACAAACAAAAAGATACCCCGCTGCTCTGCGGCGGGGAGATTCATTGTTTGAATAAATTTTTTTTTTAAGCATTACAATTTGATATTTCCTTTTTGCGTTTGAATACCTATTTAAAATTATCCGTAATTCTTTTCTTGTCTTCATGTTCCTTGTCGTTTTTGTGATACAATTCGATGAATGTAATTTTTTGTTCAACAGGAAAGAGAGCATATATTAATCTCAATCCTGAATTTACTCCTTTTCCTTTTAATGACTTACACGCAATTTTTTTAACCTTTATGATACAGGTTTCTAAACCCAAATTATAAATACGAAAACTAAACGGTGGTCTTTCATCGGGTGTAACTTTCAACACACGTTTTACCACGTCTAAATCATCATTTAATGTTCTGAATTTTTTTAAAAGAGTTTTTAAATCCTTTTTAAATTCGGACAATTCATCAAAGGTCATTGTGCTTCAATTTCATCTCCATAGTTTCTTACAGAGAAAGGAGCATCTCTATAAAAAGCTAATTCATAATTTATTTCTTCTCCTTCTTTTGAAGCCAACCAAGGCATATCCTTATGAGAATAGTTGCTTATTGCAGCAGCAGACCAATCACTCATTTGCACAATTACTCTGTCGATGATTTCCTTTTCACTTGCTCTTAGTTCAGTTAAATCAGCTTTCTCTAAAGGTAAATAACGAATTTGAGGATAACCATGATAATCTGTTTTTACTCTTTTCAATTGCACCTTATCAATCATTTGATTAATGATTGTATCAAACTTTTGTGGCACTGGGCCAAAAGGTAATTTACGATACTTAGCGCCTGTTAAATGTTCTTCATACAATTCATAATAGTTGAAGTCGGAAAAATAAAGCAACTTGTAAAGAACAGTTTCACCAACATTGGGCTTACCTGCACAGCGTTCAAGAATATACAACAAAACATTTTTAAACTTATTTACTTGCAGCGTCGCAACAGAAATTCGTTCTTCTACTTTCTTTGTCTTTTTTTTTTCTTTTGCATCAATATCTTGATCTCGATAATTTTCGGCAGAGAAATCTTTAGACATAAAATCATCCAATGAAAACGCTAAAATCATTGACAGTTTTTGCAATTCGAGAATATCAACACTTCTGTTTCCTAATTCAATTTGAGCCAGCGACGGTCGAGAAATTTTGACAGTTTTAGCCAAATCTTCCTGCGACAACCCCTTCATTTTACGAAGCACAGTTATCCTCTGACCTATTTGCTTTTGTGACAATTTTATGCTCATACCAATTTATGTTACACAGTTTAACAAGACAAAGATCCCTATTGTTTTAATATAAAACAAATAGTTGTTTCAAATTAAAACAATTGTCAAGTGAAAAACAAACGTTATTTGTAAGTGCTATTTATAATCGCACAACTTGTCTGGATAATTTCGCATAATCTAAAGCAAGACGATTTTTCATCAATAAAAACAATTTTTCAAGTGTCTGCTTTAAAATAAAAATAACCTGAATGCAACAGCAGCCGAGACCATAAAATACTACTTCCAAGCACAAATAAAATTATTGCGAAAAAACATTACTTTTGCGACATAAAGTAGATCTAAACGCTTGAAAAAAGTTAGTTGCATTGCATTTCTTTTAATCATTCTGATGCAGTCAGGTGGATTGTTATTGATTTACAAAATCCAACAAAGCTGTGTGCAGATTGAAATGTTGCAGGAAATAAATAGCAAACAGGTAAAATTTCAAAAATTAACGCTTACACTTTCCGAATTTCAAAAATGTAAAATCAATTCAAACGAACTTTCTTTGAATGAAAAAATGTATGATTTTACATCAGCAGTTGTTACGGGCAATACCGTTCAACTTCTTGTAGTCAACGACAGCAAAGAGGAAGACATCTTGGAAAAAATTAAAGTGGTCACGCATAATTCTAGTCAACAAAACAATCAATTACCCAATCAAATCTCAAAATTTTTAATGCTTACTTATATTTTTCCAACTGTTGAGAAACAATTTTACTTTCAAGAACAACAAAATATTTTTCTACCTTATTGTATAAACATCGTTTCATTTACAAGCGATATTTTATCTCCCCCACCAGAGTTAGTTTAACACAATCCATTTTTTAAACTTTGCTGATGTTGCATCATTTATTGGTGTGCATTCCTAATTCCTATATTACTGTATAAAAATAAAAAAATGAAACTTATAAAAATTAAGTTACTAGTAGTGTTAATTCTATTCTCACAATTCATATACGCACAAAATTCTTTGAGTGGAAAAATTACCGATAATGTAACTCATGTATCAATAAATAATGCTTTTGTTTATATTCCTGATTTAAAATTGGGAGCCAATACAAATGCAGAAGGAAATTATATTATAAAAAACATTCCTAATGGAACATACCTAGCAGTAGCAAGTCTTATTGGTTATGCTTCTCAAACAAAAGAAATAGCACTTAAAGAAACAGCCACTTCCGATTTCGCTTTAGAGCAATCTACTTCCGAATTAAAAGAAGTAATTGTTACGGGCGTTTCTTCTGCTACCGAGCAACAGAGCAATCCTATTCCTGTTAGTGTAGTTACCTATAGTGACCTGCTTCAAAATAGCGCAACAAATATTATTGATGCAATTTCTATTTCTCCAGGCGTTTCACAAATTACAGTTGGTGCAAGTATTTCAAAACCTATCATTCGCGGATTAGGATACAATCGTGTTATCACTATGAATGATGGCGTTCGTCAAGAAGGGCAACAATGGTTTGATGAATTTGGTGAAGAGATTGATGAATACTCTGTGAATAAAGTTGAAATATTAAAAGGACCAGCAAGTTTAAGTTATGGTTCGGATGCAATGGCAGGTGTAATTAATATGTTAGATGCACCCTCTTTATCTGATGGAAAAATTAAAGGAAATATTTTAGCAAACTACCAAACCAATAATGGATTGATTGCAGAATCATTTAATCTAGCTGGTAATCAAAAGGGATTTATTTGGGATGTTCGTTACAGCAATAAAATGGCGCACGATTATAAAAATAAATATGATGGCTACGTTTGCAATTCAGCGTATGCTGAAAGTAATTTTAAAGCATTGCTTGGCATCAATCAAAAGTGGGGATTTTCACACTTAACGCTTTCTTCTTTTGATATGGAATTAGGAATTATAGAAGGCATTCGTGATAGTGCAACAGGAAAGTTCTTACAACATTTTCTTATCGACGGACCCGATGATAGTTTAGGTATCGCACCAGAAAGTAGTTTTAAAAAATATAATAATTTCCCAGTTATTCATCAACACATTCGTCATTACAAAGCAGTATTAGATAACAGTTTTGCGATTAGTAATGGTCGGTTAAATTTGCTTTTAGGATTTCAACAAAACCTTCGTCAGGAAGCAAATGATTTAACGCAAGGAGATGTTTACAATAATTTTTTTCACCTCAATACAATTAATTATGATGCACGATTTATTTTCCCCGAAAAAAATCATTTAGAAAGATCAATTGGTGTAAATGGAATGCAACAAAGTTCTATCAATAAAGGAACGGCATTTGTAATTCCCGAATACGATATATTTGATATTGGAGTGTTTGTTTTCGCAAAAAAAATGTTTAATAAACTTTCAATTAGTGGTGGCTTACGTTACGATTCTCGAATGTTAAAAGGGAAAGAATTATGGGTAGATTCTACGGGAGCAAGGTTGCCGGGTAATCAAGTGGGAGCGATAGCAGATTTTACTCCTTATACATCCAACTTTTCAGGACTTTCGGGCAGCATAGGTGCTACTTATGATTTCACTGAACTTGTTTACGGAAAAATAAATTTAGCAAGAGGATATCGTGCACCAACAGCAGCTGAAAGTGGAGCAAATGGTATTCATGACGGCACTCCTTTTTACGAAATTGGAGACCATAATCTCAAAGCAGAAAACAGTTTACAATTTGATGCAACAATTGGTATCAACTCTAAAGATGTTTTAGCAGAAGTAACAGGTTTCATAAACAATATTGACAATTATATTTTTGCAGAAAAACTGATAAGTGTATTTGGCGGAGATTCTCTTAGAGGCGA
Organism: Bacteroidia bacterium; assembly: GCA_038206385.1. Taxonomy (GTDB): domain Bacteria; phylum Bacteroidota; class Bacteroidia; order AKYH767-A; family OLB10; genus JANXSD01. The sequence goes on from JBBRAW010000005.1 coordinate 66,945, forward strand.
TCCTGCACTTGCATTAGCAGAAGGACCCGCTTTCAAATATGTACAAGGAAACGCAGTACTTTCAGGAGGTGAGTTTGTTTTAAATATTCATCCTCACACAATCAAATGGCTGCAATTTGATAATAGTTTGTCATTGGTTAATGCTATTCAAAAGAATCAACCCGATTCAACTAAGTATTTACCTTATACCCCACCTGCTAAATATAGAACAGAATTAAAATTTGTTTGTCCTAAAGGCAAGACCATAAAAAATGGATATGTAAAAGTAGGTTTAGATTATTATTTCGAGCAGAATAAAATTTATTATAAATACGGGAACGAAACTGTTACACCCTCATATTCTTTAATAAATGTTGGCATAGGTGGAGATGTTTGTGTTCACGATAAAGCATTATTTTCACTTTATATAAATGCATCAAACCTTGCCGATGTTGCTTATCAAAGTAGCATGAGTCGTTTAAAATATGCCGATACCAATCATGCAACAGGACGAGTAGGCGTTTATAATATGGGACGAAATATTATTATTAAACTTCTTATCCCTATTGATATTAAAAAGTAAGATTATTTTTTTCAAACAGTTGAGTTTAAAAGGCAGCCATTTTATGGCTGCCTTTTTATTTGGAAATAAACAAACTCTTTGTATGTTTATTAACCCCAATCTATAGAAGGTTAATTTCTAAAGATTGTTTCCATTTCTAAAATACATTTGATTATTGTTTATTGATGACAATTTTTTTATATAAATTGACACCTTCTAATGTTAACAATTTTTTCTTCGTTAGAGTTTATATATTTGATCTTACAAAGGATTTGTTTTACTCTTTGACGTTGGTGGTAATACTGGAGGAGCTCGAAGAATTCAACAGTAAAAAAAATTAAGTTAATGAATAAAAGAGAACAAAATGTAGGAGGAGTAATTAGCTATTTTGTAATAGTTCTTTTTCTAATTTATGTAGCATTTTCCATTTTGGGTTTCGACAACGAAGTTAAAATTTTAACCTCCTTAGGAATAATATTTATAAGCACATTTTTTTTATGCTTTTTTGTGTTGCGAACTTATAGGAGAAACAATAGTGTAAATGAAATCGACTACTTGAACAGTGGAACACAGCGATATCTTTTAGCATTATTCATGATATTTTATGGGCTACCTAAAATATTTGGTACTTTTTTCGACTACCAACTTTTTGCATTAGACTCAAAACTAATTGACGTTTCAGATTTTGAATTGGCCTGGTATTACTTTGGAAAAAATAGATGGCAAGAATTATTTGCAGGTTTTATGGAATTAATTCCAGCGTTTCTTTTACTAAATCGAAGAACATATTATTTAGGAGCTATCTTTTTACTACCAGTAACATCGCAAGTTTTTATACTTAATTTATTTTTTAAAATTGGTGGCGTTACCTTTCCGGCAGCAACAATTTTACTTGTGTGTAATATATATTTAGTTTACACTCAAAAAGATAAAATTATACTATTTATTAAGTCCTTAAACTTTAATCTAAGTACAAATTTAAATCATACAGCAATAAAATTTATTAAAATAGCTAGATGGTCAGCAGCATTACTAGTTCTTATTTTATTTTACAAGAATCTAAAACCTCAATTATATAAATCACCAGAAAAATTAAATTACGAAAAACTTATTGGTGCTTACTCTTTAGAAACAATTGTAAAAAACAATGCACTATATAATCCTAAACATGATAGTCTATTTTACAAAGATATTTATATTGAAAAACAAAGTAGGTGGAATATACTTAGAAGATTTAATGATAAAACAGATGCGTTCGTTATAAATGTAAGCAGTGAAAATGATTCGCTTGCTATTTATATTAATCAAGGAGGAATAGGTGATGATAAAGACATTATTGACTCTACAACTGTTTTAAAAGGCATCTATAAAATAAATGGTAACGAATTTTTAATAAAAGGTATTCAATTAAATAATACTTTAGAATTGACCTATAGAAAAAATGATAAAATAAAACCTAAAAGATGGTTTTGGTAAAGATGGGAAATATGAAGTAAAGCGTTTAACAGCTAAAGCTTCATTGCTTCCTAAGAACGAAGAAAAAAAGCTGATGTTATAAAGTACTATCTCTTTTTCCATTTAAATACCCATAAATTTTACTTGCAATCGTATATTTGTATGTCATTATTTATAATTCATCAAAACAAAAAATAGTTAACAACAGGTCAACACTGAAAACAGCCATCTGCATACTATTTACACTAGTTGCGATCAATACTAATGCTCAAAAAAACCTACAGTGGGGTAAAAAAATTGATATCAAACAGAAATGTGGAATCTATCATACGTTAGAAGATTTAAAGAATGATAAAATTGAAGAGATGGCAACAATCACGAATAATAATATTGGCTATTTCATGGCTAATAAGAAATTTTATATGTTCAAGAGTGTAGATTTTGCTGGCTATAGAGATCAATTCGGAAACAGACGTCAAATCATTAATGGAAAAGGATATATTGTATTATCGTATGGAAAAATAAATTTGTATTCAAAGCAATATGGTTTCAATACAACTGGTAGTGATGGAAGTGTAGAACTTAATCCAGTAGATTATGATAATACCGAAATATTTTATTCCTTCTCGCAAACAGAAGAACCTGTTAAGTTAAAAGGTTGGGATAGTAAACACAATGAAAAAATCGCTGACTTATTTTTTAAAGACAATGAAGCTGTACGAACATCTTATATCAACGACGTAAGTGATGATTACGATTATAGTGTAAGAAATGCTTTTACCGACAATGCAGAAAGATTGATTCATTATGTTGATATCTATAATGGTTTGGTGAAATAAAATTAATTCTATTCATAAATCAATTTTCATCATTCGGTCTTCTATAATTTTTAAATCATTCTAACTTCAGCATTAGAATAAATTGAAACCCTCGAAATTTTAAATTAATATTGTAGCAGCAATTAATTTAGAATGGGAAAGAAACGAGATGCCGCATTAGGGTTTATTTTTATTACACTTCTCATTGACGTTACTGGATTTGGTATTATCATTCCAGTAATGCCGAAACTAATCAGCGAACTTATTGGAGGTTCATTAAGTGATGCATCACGATATGGTGGATGGATGATGTTTGCATATTCTATTACTCAATTTTTATTCGCACCGATACTTGGAAATTTAAGTGATCGATATGGAAGAAGACCAGTTTTGTTAGCATCACTTTTCGGATTCGGAATCGATTATTTATTTCTTGCAGTAGCGCCTACCATCGGTTGGTTATTTGTTGGAAGAATAATAGCGGGAATCACTGGAGCAAGTTTTACAACGGCACAAGCTTATATTGCAGATGTTAGCACACCAGAAAAGCGCGCACAAAATTTTGGATTAGTAGGTGCAGCATTTGGTGTTGGATTTATTATTGGACCCGTGATAGGAGGATTATTAGGACAGTATGGAGCACGAATACCATTTTATGCAGCAGCAGTTTTGGCATTGTTAAATTGGCTTTACGGATATTTTATATTACCTGAATCATTAAAGCCAGAGAACAGAAGAAAATTCGAATGGAAGAGAGCTAGTCCGACAGGATCGTTGATGCAATTAAATAAATATCCCTTAGTAGCAGGATTGGTGGGCTCATTTGTTTGCGTATATCTTGCGGCTCATTCGGTGCAAAGCACATGGACTTATTACACCATGTTAAAATTCAAATGGGATGAAAGAATAGTTGGTTACTCGTTAGGTGCAGTGGGATTATTAGTTGGAATTGTTCAAGGTGTTTTAATTCGTGTGATCAATCCTAAGATAGGTCCGAAGCGATCGGTATATTTTGGAATGTTATTGTACGTTATTGGCTTG
>JBBRAW010000006.1:0-66513 GCA_038206385.1 Bacteroidia bacterium
ACAAGTATTCAGTTCCCAATTACACTTAGTGGGTTATCAATTACAGCAATTGATACTAGTTATGGTGTTGAATCCGTATGCATTAATCTCAACCATACTTATGATTCAGATCTTGATATTTGGTTAGTCTGTCCTGATAATTCGTATATCGAATTGAGTACAGGGAATGGCGGTAGTGGTCAAAATTACACGAATACCTGCTTTAATGATACAGCAATTTCTTATATTTCATCTGGTACCGCTCCATTCGCAGGTTCTTTTCATCCCGAAAGTTTTTTATATCACGCAAATAATGGACAAAATCCAAATGGTGTTTGGGCGTTATTAATTCATGATACGTATCCATTTGTTGATACTGGAAATTTAATTTCTTGGAGTATTACTTTTGGTAATCATCCAGCACATCCTCTTGTTTTTACTTCTTCAAATCTTCCAATTCTTAAGATAAATACTAACGGACAAAATATCATTGACTCTTCAAAAATATTTTGTAGCATGAAAATAATTGATAATGGTAGTAGTGTTCGAAATTATGTTAGTGATAGTGTTTTTACTTTTAATGACTCCATCGGAATTGAAATTCGTGGATCAAGCTCACAAACATTTCCTAAAAAATCTTTCTCTGTTGAAACAATTGATAGTATTGGAGTAGCAAAAAATGTTTCTTTATTAGGAATGCCATCTGAAAATGATTGGATTCTTAGCGCTAGTTATACCGATAAATCTTTTATGAGAAATGTATTGAGTTGTCAGCTAGCACGTGAGATGGGGAATTATGGAAGTCGTACACGATTTGTTGAGCTAGTTGTTAACGATCAATATCAAGGAATTTATATTTTCATGGAGAAAATTAAACGAGATCAAAATAGAGTGAACATTTCCAAGTTGACAGCATCGGATACAACTGGTGATGCACTAACTGGTGGATACATTCTAAAGATGGATAAATTTACGGGTGCAGGGGGAAGTGGTTGGACTACATTGTATGCACCAACAAGTGGAGGCGCGACACCGTTCGTTCAATATGAATATCCGAAATCAACGGATATACTTCCAGTACAAGAAAATTATATTCATGCTTATGTAGATAGTTTTGAAAATGTACTTGCTGGATCTCAATTTGCGAATCCAATTAATGGATACGCAAAATATTTGGATGTTAATTCAGCGATTGATTATTTTTTAATCAATGAGTTGTCGAAGAATGTTGATGGCTACAGATTGAGTTCCTATTTTTATAAGAAGAAAGATTCGAAGGGAGGAAAACTGCATGTAGGTCCAGTTTGGGATTATGATATTGCTTGGGGAAATGCAAATTATTATACTGGTGATATTACTTCCGGATGGGCTTATCAATTTAACTATGCGAATGATCCATTTCAACCTCCTTTTTGGTGGGATCGATTATTACAAGACACTACGTATAGCAATGCTGTTCGATGCAGATGGGAAAGTTTAAGAAGTAATATTTTATCCACTACAAATTTATTTGCGAAAGTTGATTCAATGGCATTAGAATTAAATGAAAGTCAGCAGCGTAATTTTACTGTTTGGCCAATACTTGGACAATATGTATGGCCTAATCCATTACCATTACCAACCGATTATCAAGGAGTAGTTACAGAAATAAAAAATTGGATTAGCAATAGAGCTTCGTGGTTAGATGCTAACATTACAGGAGTTTGTATTGCCACTGGAATCAATGATAATAAAGAATCAATTTTAAATATTTCTCCTAATCCAATTAATGATATTTTACAAATCGCATTCTCTGATTCATATCGAGGTAATATTAATTTGCAAATTTTAAATACACTTGGCGAAGAATTATTACAATCAAGTATATTAAAATCACAACAAGTATTTAATCATAAAATAAATTTAGCTCAACTTAAAGCAGGTGTTTATTTTTTAAAAATAAATTCTGGTAAAAGTGTATTTACAAAAAAATTAATTAAGCAGTAAAATATATTTCAGGAAAAGCAATTTCAATTATCTAATTGGTAGTACATCAATGACAGCGAAAACTAAATAAAAATCAATCTTTTATTGAAAATACGATTTTTGTTTAACTTCCTTTATTAATTTCGTATAATTATTGATTAATTCTTCATCTTAAAAATGTTACGACAAGGTCTTCATCAGAAATTATTACAGAAGCTATCTCCGCAACAGATACAGCTTATGAAACTCTTACAAGTTCCAACTGCTGCGTTAGAACAACGTATCAAAGAAGAGCTTGAAATCAACCCTGCACTAGAAGAAGGGACTCCTGATGATATTGCAGAGGAGGAAGAAGAAGCGAATACTGAAGGTGAAGTAGCGGAAACGAATGAAGACGACACAGAAGAAGTTGATGAATATCAAGACGAACGTGTAGAAGATAGTATAAAAAAAGAAGATGATATAGACATTACCGACTATATAGAAGACGATGATGTTCCATATTATAAATTGAGTGCAAATAATACTTCTGCTGATGATGAAAGATTTGAAACACCAATTACTATTAGTGTTTCATTTCAAGATACGATGTTAGCACAACTTGGATTATTACCATTCGATAATCATCATTATTTGTTAGCGCAACATCTTATTGGGAGTTTAGATGATGACGGATATTTACGTCGGGATTTAGATGCGATTGCTGATGATTTATCCTTCACACAAAACTTAGTTACCAACCCTGAAGAGTTAGAGTCAACATTAAAGGTTATTCAAACATTGGATCCTCCAGGAATTGCTGCACGTGATTTAAGAGAATGTTTGATGTTACAACTAGAGCGAAAGAAACAAGAGCACCATCCTCATGATATTTCTTATCAGATTTTAAAGGATTTCATGGAAGAATTTTCGAAAAAACATTACGAGAAGATTCAACGTGCACTTGATTTAAATGATGAGGAAATGAAAGAAGCTGTTGAAGAGATCTTAGCATTAAATCCTCGTCCAGGCGGTGGATCCGCAGAAGATACTCGATCATCACAGCAAATCATTCCTGATTTTATTATAACAGTTAATGATGGGATTATAGAATTAAATTTAAATTCAAAAAATGATCCGGACTTAAGAGTTAGTAAATCCTTTCAAGAGATGTTGCAATCTTATTCTAAAGACAAAAAAAATAAAGCTACAAAGGATGCCGTTGTTTTTATAAAACAAAAAATAGATGCTGCGAAATGGTTTATAGATGCAATTCGACAGAGACAACATACATTACTAACTACGATGAGTGCAATTTTGAATTATCAGAAAGAATATTTTCAGCAAGGTGATGAGCGAATGTTGCGACCAATGATCTTAAAAGATATTGCCGAAATGGTTGGTCTTGATATTTCGACAGTATCCCGTGTAGCAAATAGTAAATACGTTGAAACACCTTATGGAACTTTCCTATTAAAATATTTTTTCTCTGAAGGATTAACGACAGATAGTGGTGAAGAAGCATCGAGTAGAGAGATTAAAAAAATTCTATCAGATGCTATTTCAGGAGAAGAAAAAATGCATCCACTTCCTGATGAAAAGCTGATGGAGATTTTAAATAAATTAGGATATAATATTGCTCGACGAACAGTAGCAAAATACCGCGAACAAATGAATATTCCAGTTGCTCGTTTACGAAAAGAACTTTAACATTACCCCCTTCAATTTATGATTACTAGTAAAATAGCAAAAGTTTTTTCTATTGTTTTACATCCTTTATGGATGCCATTATTTGCAACATGGATCATCTTAAATACTGGATCCTATCTTAGCTTTTCAACATCCCCCATTCTGCAGAAGTTTATATATTTCGTGGTATTTATTAGCACAACATTATTTCCATCATTAGGTGCATGGTTATTAATGAAAAAAGGTAAGATAAGTTCTTTAGAAATGCCCAAACGAACAGAGCGGAATTCTCCATTTATTATAACACTTCTTTGTTATGTCGCTTCAGTATATTTACTTTTTAATATGCCTATTCCACGAATTTTCTCCTATATGGTAGCTGGAGGATTACTTGCTATTATTTGGGCATTTATTATAAATCTCAAATGGAAAGTAAGCATTCACTTGATGGGGATTGGTGGATTAATGGGATTAATGTTTGGCTATGCTTTACTTTTTCATGTGAACATGATTTTCATACTGATAGTAATATCGTCGTTGGCTGGGATTTTAGGTTGGGCGCGGTTAAAACTTTTGGCACACACTCCAGCACAAGTGTATGTAGGATTTGTTAGTGGTTTTTTTATTGAGTTGGCTTTTATATGGTTTATTGTAAAAACAATTCTTATAAGTTCCATATAAAAAAAGGAGGTCTGTAAATCAGACCTCCTTTAATAAAAGCAGAAAATATTTTATCCTTTTATTATAACAAGATATTTACTAATACTCCAAAATTTATCAGGATCTATAATTTTTAATGAAGTGTATTTTCCATCACTATTTTTCTCCATACTGAATGATCCACCAGGATGCGATGTCAACATTTTTGCTTCTTTTGTATCTAATGGAATCATTAAAGTTTGAGTATAATCGATTTTAGTGAAGTCTTCGTTTTTAAATTTAGGTTCGAAATGTTGTGTCTTACCCATTCCTAAAAATCCACCAGAACTTGAGATAATACTTTTACTTTTCAAGTCCTTTGAATCACTAATGATATAATAAGCAGTATGTAATTTTGATGTTTGATCACTAATCGTTCCTGCCTGATTTGCTGTAACACTATTCAACGTATCTACAGTAGTTTTTAACTGAGCAACTTGAATATTTAACCCTTCAAGTTTAGTATTTAAGTCAGCCAGTTCAGCTTCCTTTTGTGTTAATTGATCATTTAAATTAGTTATCGTTTTTGCTAAAGCCGAGTTCTTACTATTTGTCCGTTTAAGTTTTTTCGTAAGCTCAGCAATCTTGGTGCGGTTCTCTTGAACGAGGGTATTAATGTCGCTAATATCTTGATTGATGCGTTCCTTCTTACTTAATGTAATCTCTCCTTGTTTATCCATATTACCTTCAATCTTATTCTGCTTTCCAGAGATTGATTCAAGGTTGACTTGGATTTCATTGTAGCTCGTCAAGAAATCACCGAGAACAGAATCTCGCATTTCAGTTACTGCACGTAACGAATCTGCTGTTCTATTTAATTGATCAACTTCTTCTTGTTTTGAGTTACATCCCACTGCCATCATGATGACAACAGGTATAGCAAACAGTAATTTTTTCATAATAACGCGATTAAGGTTTTATTAATGTATTTTAGAAAGTTCGGTACTTAATTATTTAATTTCAATTTGCATTTTTAACGATCGAATTATAGGATACTTAAACGATCTTACCTAGATACTATCAAACTGATGCCAATCAGTTTTCAAAAAATAATTATTACTAATTATACCTAATTTGAGTATTTACGAGGTTAATATTCCCCACAATGTTATTTAAAATATTCTACTCAAATAATCAGGGAATATAATTTCTCATTCAATTTTATAAGTAAAGTAAATTGAGAAATTTTATATCAATGCTATTAGCCTTCAATATTCAGACTAATAATAAATTTAGTACCCTTACCCAATTCTGATTTAACCTCTATAGTCCCATTGTGAGAATGGATAATGTTATGCGTAGTAGCTAATCCTAGTCCTACTCCATCTTTTTTTCCAGTAAAATAGGGTTCAAAGAGATGACTTAAATTCTCTTCACTGATACCAGAACCGTTATCAATTATAGTTACGAAACATTTTTCAGCATCCGAACTAGTAAGGATCTTTAATATTCCGCCCTCGTCTGACATTGCTTCAATTGCGTTAACAATAATATTTAGTAAAGCAATTTTCATTATAGTTGTATCTAGTGGAATATTGCTTATTTCATCATCGAAAACAGTTTCAACTTGTATGTTTTTTAAGATAATGCGATCCATAGCAAGGTTCAATGTTTCTTTTACTAAACCATTTAAAGAAGTAGTGCTTTTATTAATTTCACTAGGTTTAGACGAATGCAATAGTTCGCTAATTAGATCATTTATTCTTATGCTATTTCTCTTAATTATTTCAAAATATATTTTTAATTCTGGGTTATCCGTTTCATATTCTATTTGCTCCACCGATAGATTAATATTTGTAAGTGGATTTCTAACTTCATGTGCCAAGGTTCTTACGATAAGACCGGTTATTGCTAATTTTTCGGCAATTATTAAATCTCTTTCTGCTTTTTTTCGTCTTGTAATATCATGAACCACTCCCTGATATTGCACTTTATCATAACCTTCCATCTTTTGAATACTTCCAGATACGATACATTGTTTTATGTTGCCTTCTTTATCTTTCAATTCAACTTCATAATTAGAAACAACTCCATGATTATTCAATATTTCTAAATAACCATCCAAATTTTCCGCCTTGAAGTAAAGATCCTTAGCATTCATGGAGAGTAATTCTGAATGTGAATAACCAAAAATTCTTGAAGCCGACTCATTTACAGTAACAAAATTTCCATAATAATCTGTAACATAAATCATGTCTCGCGATCTTTCAAAAATGTTTCGATAACGTGACTCACTAATTTTAAGTTCTTCTATTGATTTTTTTCTATTTAGCGTATAGCGTATGCTTCTTTCTAATTTTTCCGAATCAATAGCCGATTTAATTAAATAATCAGAAGCTCCAGCTTCCATTGCTTCGAGATCAATTTTATGATCATACTTCCCTGTTAAAAATATTATTGGTGTAGTTATTCCTAAATGAGTAACGCGCTTTAATAAATCAACTCCTGTTTGTGATCCAATTAAATAATCAAAAAATATCAGATCATATTTATGTTGTAATAATGTTATCTCAGCTTCACGGAATGAGGGAATCCATTCAATAGTAAATTGAAACCCTTCAATATCGTTTAAGAAATCTTTTAATATTAAAAAATCATCTTCATCATCATCTACAAATAGAATTTCTGTTATTTTATCTTTAAAGATCATAGCAATTAAAATTAATTTTTAAGCTCTATTTAAATAAAGCAAATTTGAAAATTTATAGGATTTAATCTATCTACTTTAATTACTAATAAATTTATTTTATTAATTAAACTAAATATCATAGCTTTTCATTTTATTGTATAATGTTTTTCTATCGATAAACAATAATTTTGCAGCCTTACTTTTATTGAAATTTACTTGCTTCAATACCTTCATTATTAATTCGTATTCTGCTTCTGATGCAGCTACTTTTAGGTTCAAGCTTTCCTCTTTCTTTTCAACTGGGGCTTGTGCTATTGTAGGAAGAATAATAGATTCTGTCACTATCTCATTATTGTTTTCTGGAAACTGTAATTTACTGAAATTTGCTATTTCGAAAGGCAATGCTTTTACCTGTATTTTATTTCCTTCTGAAAGTAATGCCGAACGTTTAATCACATTCTTTAATTCCCGAAGATTACCATACCAAGGATATTTTTTAAAGATTTCTATAACCTCGTCCTCAAATTCTGTAATGTTTCTTTTTAGTTCTTGGTTTGCACTCTTGAGAAATAAATATGCATACGTCATAATATCTTCTTCTCTTTCACGGAGAGGTGGTACATCTAAACTAAATTCATTAAAGCGATGAAAAAGATCTTCTCTAAATTTTCCTTTTTTATATGCATCAGCTAAGTTCTCATTACTTGCGATTATAATTCTTACATCTAAACCAATTTCTTTTGTACCACCAATTCGTTTCACTTTTCGTTCCTGCACAACACGTAGTAATGATGATTGTACTTCGTATGGGAGATTTGATACTTCATCAAGAAAAAGTGTGCCGCCATTCGCTAATTCAAAATGCCCAATTTTAGTATTTAAAGCACCAGTGAACGAACCCTTTTCATGTCCGAATAATTCACTTCCTGCAAGTTCCTTAGAAATCGCACCACAATCCATAGCAATAAATGGTTGATTTGCCCTTGGGCTTTTCATGTGAATTGTTTGAGCTACCGCCTCTTTTCCAGCACCACTTTCACCATATATTATTACACTATAATTTGTAGGAGCTACTAATTCAATTTGGTTAACGAGTGATTTCGACTGTGGACTATTTCCAAAAGTATATTGCTCTTTGATACTGCTTTTTTTAATCTTTGTTGAGCTCTCCTTACTCTCCACATTATCACTGTTAAGTGCTTTATGAATAGTGAGTAAAATTTCGTCAGGAAATAATGGTTTGGTTATATAATCTAATGCTCCAAGCTTCATAACATTTACTGCCATACGAATATCAGAGTAACCTGTAATCATAATGAATGGCAAATCAGGATTTACATCCTTTACTCTTTTTAGCACTTCAAATCCATCTAAATCGCCTAATCTAAAATCACATAATATTAGATCTAGTTTTTCATCCAATGCAGTTGCAATACCTTGCTTTCCATTATATGCTAACAGTACAGTAAACCCGTGTTTCGTTAAAAAACGTTTTAAAAGTTGGCAAATGCCATGGTCATCTTCTATGATAAGAATTTTTTGGCTCATTTTAATTTAGATATAGTAAAGTCCTTAAGCAATAACCCTACAAATTAATATTGGGGTAAATTTAGTGCAATTTAGAAGTTTTAATAGAATATATGGGGAATAAACACCCACATATGAGAGGGTTTGATGCTTTGAAAATTATTTTCATCAGATTTTTGCCCGTTACCATGAAGTTGCTTTATGACCCTAGATATATTAGGATTCGGGCTTCGGTTGATTTCAAGCTATTATACAAAGAACAGATATAATGGGAATTTAAAATAACAATAAATATGTTTTTAGAAACCCTTCACCCAAAGTGGGGATTTCAATTCCATAAAAACATTCGCTTTTCTCAATTTCACACTTAACCTTCGGTGAAATGTTTTGGCATATTTTTTTCGATCCCTTGTATTAGTAAAATTATAGAACGATGGAACAATCTAAAAATCACAAAAACGAAATTGAGTTGCCAACAAAAACAACTCAAGAAGAGTATTCTAAAAAAGAAACTGATCCAAATAATCCTACTGCTAATAAAGATAAGTCTGATGAAGAATTAAAAGAAAAATCATTTGATGAATTCTCTAAAACTAAAATTCCTGAAATAAATGTTGAAGAAACAGTCACAGAAATTGATACATCAAAAAAATTAACAGAATCTAATTCATCTGAAAATGAAATATTTTCAGATGAAAAAAAATAATTTCTTTGTCAACATCTTTCAGCTAATTATTCTAAAACTTTTACTCTTTTCTATATTAATTTGATAATCAAAATTGACAAATTAATAAAATTCCATAACGGAAGGTGTTAAAACATCTTCCGTTTATTATTAATTACTACTAGTTAGAATTATGAAAAAACTCGCAAACGAAATAATATTTATTACTGGAGGTTTATATTGATGGAGGGTATTTATCTCAGTAACTTTCCTAAGAAAAAATTAAATAAAACAGGAGAAATTCAACATTGATGACAGATAAACTAGCAACTATGTTAAGCCATAACGGATCAACAAAGAAAAATCCACCGCGGATTAATTTGAAACAAAAATTCTCAGAATTGATATGTAATGTTTTTGGCCATAACTGGCACTATAAGGATTATTCTAACTGGATAAAAGAAAATGGTGACCGTTATGAATTTAATGCTTCAAGAAATTGTTCCATTTGCGATCGAAATGAATATTTATATTCAAAATGGAAATACGAAGAAAAAAAATCACCATACGATGTTGAAAGTGATTCGCGTTCATTGAGAAAGTTACCAAACATTAAATAATTTCAAAACAATATCAATAATAGATTGTTCACTTCATCTAATATATAATTAAATGCCTTTTACTAAGAGAGAATATATAGAAAATATTTATGATGAATATTGCTCTATGATGTATGGCATTATCATAAAAATTACCAATGATGAAAAAGCAATTGAGACGATATTAACTAGTGTTTTTAAATCGTTATTGAAAGATGATTTCTTTGCTCTTAACCCTCATTGCATTCGAGCAAAAATAATTAAACTTACAGTTCAAACGGCGTGTAATCAATTGAACTATGATGAACATTCCTATATCTGCTTTTCAGAAAAGACACCGCAATTGAATAACATCTTGTCTCATTATTCAACTTCATCAAATCGAGAATTAGTAAATTCTAGTAGTTGTAATATGCTATTGCTTAGAGAGGAATTTAATTCAATTCGCGAAAATTTGCTGTTGAAGGGTAATTCTAGGAAGATTCCAATGTATATAAATGAGAATGGCTTAAGTTAGTTTAACTTTATGCTTTTCCTTAGATTCTTCTAGAGTTACCAATTAATAAGAGTAATTACTTAAATTGTTTATGCTTCTTTTATAAATTATTTAAACTGTGGAACCTTTTTCCCGATTATGTAAGCAATTTTAGATTAATAATAAAGATTTGTAAATAACCACTTTTTTTGCCATTTCGTGTACCTTTTACCTATAGAATTGAGAGATTGAAACTTTTCACAATATTTGAATTTATAAAAAAAAATTTCGCTATTCATAATTTTAAGATTATATTGAATCTTTTAAATTTAAAAATCAAGTTCTGCTTGTTAATCAAATACAAAATATTAATTTCACCTAAAGTAATTCTTTGCATAAAATGCTTACAAGCAAATGAACATGCGAATACTTAATATATTATTTGCTGATAACGATAAAGATGATTGCATGCTTTTTAAGGATGCAATTCAAGATTTATCTATATCCGCAGAGATACTTAATTTTTATGATGATGAGCAATTATTGTATGAATTAAATAATGCAACAATTTTACCTGACATACTATTTCTTGACTTAAACATGCCACGTAAAAATGGGTTTGAATGTTTGAATGAAATAAAGCAACTTAAAAAATATGATCAACTTCCTGTAATTATTTTTTCAACTTCTTATGAGCAAAATATAGTAAATCTTTTATACAAGAATGGAGCTAATTATTATGTTAGGAAACCTGCTGCGTTTTCTGAATTAAAGAAAGTAATTCAAGAAGTTGTTTCGCTTACCCTTAAAGGAAATATTTCACTTCCTGTGAATGAAAATTTTGTTCATAGAGAAAAATTAAGAAATAACTCATGATAAAAACTCCACCATTAATCCATTCAACGAATCTTTTTCCTGTAGTAGGAATTGGAGCTTCTGCTGGTGGTCTTGATGCTTTTAAAAAATTACTCCATGCTATTCCTGATGATTCTGGGATGGCCTTTGTCCTTGTACAACATTTGGATCCTAATCATGAAAGTATGTTGGCTGAAATACTTCAAAAGGTTACTACGATACCAGTATTGGAAATTTCGAATGATATTAAAGTAGAGCCAAACCATATTTATGTAATACCAAGTAATAAAATGTTGGTAGCAAGTGATGGTGTTTTAAAACTCACACCTCGCACCGAAAAAGGATCAAGCAAATTCAATTTATCAATTGATTTGTTTTTTAAATCAATAGCAGAGATTCATCAATCGTATGCAATAGGTGTAGTATTATCTGGAACGGCGACTGATGGAACAAAAGGATTAAAGGCAATAAAAGATAATGGCGGGATTACATTTGCACAAGAGGAATCGACGGCCGCTTTCGAAAGTATGCCTCACAGTGCCGTTGAAGCAGGAGTAGTAGATTTCATTTTGCCGCCTGAACAAATTCCTCAAAAAATTATTGAAGTAATTAAAAAAATATCTGGAAATAATAGCGAAGAGCAACGGATTCTGTTACAAGATGAAGAAGTATTCAAACAGATAATATCATTAATTCAAATACGTAAAAGGACTGATTTCACCTATTACAAACAAACTACCATTCGTAGAAGAATTTTGCGTAGAATAGCATTAAAAAATAAAAGAGTTGCGAAAGAATATCTAACACTTCTAAAAGAAAATACAGAGGAGCTGGATTTGTTGTATCAAGATTTATTAATACCAGTAACAAGTTTTTTTCGTGATGCAAAAACCATTGAGAATTTATGCGAATCAATTTTCCCTTTGATAATAAAAAATAAAACTGCTGGAGAACCCATTCGTGTTTGGGTAGCTGGATGTAGTACTGGAGAAGAAGCGTATTCAATTGCAATCTGTTTAAAAGAATTTTTAGGAGACAATCAACGTGTACAAATTTTTGCAACAGATTTAAGTGATGCTGCCATTGCAAAAGCACGTACCGGAAATTATTCAAAAAGTGATGTAGAATCAATTTCGTCGAAACGATTAAGCGAATTTTTTATTAATATAAATGGAAGTTTTCAATTAATTAAGCAAGTAAGAGATATGTGCATTTTCGCAAACCACAATTTCTTAAAAGACCCGCCATTTGGAAAAATGGATTTAATAAGTTGTAGGAATGTTTTAATTTACATGGAGCCTTATTTGCAAAAAAAGGCTCTAACAACATTTCATTGTTCGTTAAATCCTAAAGGATTTTTATTGCTAGGAAAGTCAGAAACAACTAGTGGTGTTCCAGATTTTTTTGCATTAGCCGTTAAGAATGATAAGCTATTTTCTAGAAGAGAAACGCCAAACAGATTGATTCAAGTAGCTAGTCAACCTGCTGAACAAAATATTAATTACAAAAATAATACTATCAAAATCGAAAATATTCGCACCGACTTTCAAAAGTCTGCTGATGAGATTCTACTCAGCAAATATACCCCCGCTGGCGTTGTTGTAAATGAGTTAATGAACATTGTACATTTTCGTGGAGGAACAGGCAACTTTTTAGAACAATCTCCAGGTAAACCAACCCATAATTTATTGCAGATGGCCAAACACGGTTTATCTTTTGAATTGCGCAATATCTTACATAAAGTTAAGAAGGAGAAGAAAACCGTTTTAAAAGAAAATATTCCTCTTCAAGTAGATGGTTCAATTCACAACATCTCGATTGAAGCAATACCACTACCGAATAGCATTGAACCTTATTATTTGATTCTCTTTCACGATAGCTATTCCTCTAACGATAAGCATTTGTTGATGATTAATGAGACATCTGATTCTTCTAAAAGCAATAAAGATGAAAAGGATTTGCGAATACAACAATTAGAAAGAGAATTAGATCTAGCTCGTGAAGATATGCGTAGTATCACGGAGGAACAAGAAGCAGCTAATGAAGAACTACAACGTGCAAATGAAGAACTTTTAAGTGGTAGTGAAGAACTTCAAAGTTTAAATGAAGAACTAGAAACGAATAAAGAAGAATTACAAAGCACGAATGAAGAGTTGACGGTTGTAAATCATGAAATTATTAGTTTAAACGAACTGATAACGGAGTCACGTGATTACTCAGAAGCGATTGTTGCTACTGTTCATACTCCATTAATTGTATTAAATAATCAGCTAAAAATAAAATCAGCAAACCAAGCATTTTATAAAACGTTTCAAGTTAATGAAAAAGAAACGGAGGATAAATTAATTTACGATATAGGAAATAAACAATGGGATATTCCAGCATTGAGAATTCTACTGGAAAAAATACTTCCAGAGCAATCTAAAATATTAGACTACGAAGTTTCTCATACTTTTCAATCAATCGGAGAAAGAGTTATGCGTTTGAATGCTCAAGAAATTAAAAGAGATGAGCTGTCGAACAAATTAATTTTACTCGCTATTCAAGATATTACTGAAGAAAAAAAATTAGAGAATATTGTAAAAAAGAGCAATGATCATTTTAGAAATCTTGTGAAAATTTTACCAGCAGCAGTATATTCTTGTGATTTGGAAGGACGCATTACTTTTTACAATGATGCTGCTGCAAAATTATGGGGACATAATCCAGAGTTAAACATAGATTTATGGTGCGGCTCAACCAAAATATATACACCTGATGGTATAAAAGTTCCAATGGAGGAAAGTCCGATGGCCATATCGTTAAAGAAAGATATTGCAATAATAAATAAAGAAATTATTATTGAACGACTCGACGGTTCTCGATTAAATGTAATTGTTAATCCACAACCAGAATATAATTTACTAGGAGAAAGGGTTGGTTCTTTAAATATAGTTATTGATATTACTGAACAAGTTAATGCAAAAAATAAGAATCTACAAGATCAAAAAGATTTATCCACTATTCTGGAAGAAAAAATAAAGCTAAGAACAAAAGAATTAAGTGATGCTAATGAATTGCTTTTGCAAAAAAATCAAGAGCTCGAATCATTTACTTTTATTTCTAGTCATGATTTACAAGAACCATTGCGCAAAATTCAAACTTTTTCTTCTCGTATTTTAGAAAAAGAAAAATTATCGGAAACTGGTAAAGATTATTTTCAACGTATGCAATCCGCCGCATCACGGATGCAAACTCTCATTGATGATTTACTTACTTTTTCCAGAATAAGCACAATCGACCGAAAGTTTGAATTAATCAATTTACGTGTAATTATTGATGAAGTAAAAAATGAACTTCATGAAACTATTAATGAAAAGCATGCGATTTTAGAAGAGTTTGAACTTTGTGATGTAAGAATTATTCCTTTTCAATTTCGTCAGTTACTACATAACATAATTAATAATTCACTTAAATTTAGTAAAACAAATCAACCTCCGCACATTGTAATTAACTCTAGCATATCATTAGGGAAGAACTTTAATAACACTGAATTATTACCTGAAGTTACGTATTCTCATATTTCCATTACGGATAATGGAATTGGTTTCGAGCAGCATTTTGAATCAAGAATTTTTGAGGTTTTTCAAAAACTTCATCGTCGAGATGAATATGCAGGAACAGGAATTGGCTTGGCAATTGTGAAAAAAGTGGTAGATAATCACAATGGTATTATAGATGTGCATAGTGAATTAGGAAAAGGCACAACTTTCAATATTTATCTTCCAACTTTTTAATAACATAACTATTTACATTTATAAACGATATACATTTTGCCATGTTATGTATGAATTAGTTTACTGAAACTGTCAACATAGTTGTGGCATGAGTTTTTATTATTTGTAGTAAACATAAAAAAATACTATTATGGGAAATTTACTCTATGTACTCGCAGTCATACTAATAATTGGTTGGCTAATTGGTTTTGTTGGATATCATGTAGGTGGTGGATTAATTCACTTACTACTTGTTATTGCTGTAATTGCAATTCTTCTTAGAGTTATTCAAGGGAATAAACCAATTTAAAGATTTAATTAAAATTGATTTCAACAATATAAACTATGAAAATTTCAAAATTTATTCTTCTTTTTAATTTCATTTCGATACTCTTTATATTGAGTTCCTGTTCAGCAATTGCTGGAATATTTAAAGCTGGAATGGGGTTTGGGATTTTTGTTGTAATTGCTATATTAGTAATTATTGTTGGAATAGTTGCAAAAAACCGAGCAAAGTAAAATTTGTTTAGTAATTAAATTTATTGCTTAGATAAATAAATTTATATGTTGAAATTAATTTAAGGGGCTTTGCTACAATTTGCAAAGCCCCTTACTTATTAATTATAAAACAAAAAATTTGATTACACTTTTATGATTTCAGAAACTGCAGTAAATCATCATTGAGTCTTTCCTTGTGTGTAAACCATAAACCATGAGCTGCATCTTCATAAATTATATATTTATTAGTAGGTATTAATTTTGTTGATTCATCAGATGTCGTTAAAATTGGAACAGTTTGATCTAATTTACCATGTATGATCAATGTGGGTACTGTAACTGATTTCATCTCTTCGCGGAAGTCGGTTGAAGAGAAGGCGATCGCACATTCTTTCGTTGCTTTAGGTGAAGCTACACCACCCAAAAGTTTATAAAATTCAAGCGAGGAATCACTAAGTGGATTCACTGCTGTATCCACTCCGAAAAACACTTTTCCAAACTCATCTAAGAATGCCATTCGATCGGTTTGAATTGCTGCAAGCATCTTATCAAATTCTTCCTGGGGAACTCCATTCTCGTTTGTATCTGTTTTTAACATATAAGGTGTAATCGCAGATATCAAAACAACTTTAGAAATATTATCTCCATTAAATTTTGAGAAATAGCGTATAATTTCCCCACCTCCCATGCTAAAACCAACTAGAGTAACTCTTTTGAGTTGCAGATGTAGAATAAGTTCGTGTAAGTCATTAGTAAGCGTATCGTAATCATAAACACCCCATGGTTTAGAGGAATGCCCGAATCCACGTCTGTCGTATGCAATCACGCGAAAGCCATTGTTTACAATTGTATCAATTTGATATTCCCACATTTCTTTGCTTAGTGGCCATCCCGAAATAAGAATCACAGGATCCCCTGCACCGAAATCAGTATAGGCAATTGTAACTTCTTCCGTTCCATTAACTATTGCTAAATTTTTCATTTATGTTTTTTTCTTAAAACTAAAATTATATGCCAGACAAAAATTTTGATGGCACAACTTTTTAAATAGAATCGTATTATTAATAATTTGAATCCTATTAATCAATAATAATGTGCGATTGAGTGAACCTTCAAATACAATTAAGAAATATATATTCTCTAAAGGGATTGATGAATATTTCAATCATATTTACAAGGCATATTTATTCACATTATCTTTCTTCAAGCAAGCCTTAAAACGTCCATTTCACTTTCGTGAAATTATTAATCAATCGTTTGAGGTAGGAATAAAATCACTTTCACTAATTACACTTACTGGATTTATTATTGGTGTTGTTTTTACAAAACAATCGCGCCCTTCCTTAGAAAATTTTGGTGCTACTTCTTGGCTTCCCTCTTTAATTGGTATTGCTATAGTAAAGGCATTAGGTCCGTTAGTAACTGCACTTATTTGTTCAGGAAAAGTAGGATCAAGTATTGGTGCGGAACTGGGCTCTATGAAAGTTACGGAACAAATAGATGCAATGGAAGTATCAGCAATAAATCCTTACAAATATTTAGTTGTTACACGTGTTTGGGCAACGATGATTATGATTCCCATTTTATCCCTGTATTGTAGCTTTGTTGGATTACTAGGTTCTTATGTAAATGTACATTCAGAAGAAGCTACAAGTTTTATCAACTTTTATAAAAACGCATTTTCAACCATCACTTTTATAGATCTATTTTCATCTGTGATTAAATCCATAGTCTTTGGCTTTACAATCGGTATTGTAGGATGCTACAAAGGCTTTCATGCCACTCAAGGTACACGTGGTGTTGGCAGAGCTGCAAATCAAGCTGTGGTGCTCTCTATGTTCTTGGTTTTTATTGAAGAAATTGTAATTGTACAAGTTGCAAATTGGTTTAGAAATTATTAAAGCGATGGAGATTAATAAACCTACTCATACTATTAATAAATCTGAATCCGTAATTATTATTAAAGATCTCCATAAATCATTTGGCGAATTAGAAGTATTAAAAGGAATTGATTTAAATGTTTTTAAGGGAGAAAATATTGCAGTGCTAGGAAAATCAGGAACAGGTAAATCGGTGCTTATAAAAACAATAGTTGGTTTATTGAAACCAGATAAGGGAACTGTTGAAGTGCTGGGTAAAGAGGTGGATACTTTAAGTGGAAAGGAGTTAGATGCCCTTCGATTACGTATTGGCTTCTCGTTTCAAAATAGCGCTTTGTATGATAGCATGAATATTTATCAAAACTTAGCGTTTCCGTTAACTATGAATATAAAAAATCTTAGTAAGAATGAAGTCAATCAAGCTGTAGAAGAAGTGCTTGACTCTGTGGGATTAAAAGATAAAATTTATCAAATGCCATCAGATCTTTCAGGCGGGCAACGCAAGCGAATTGGAATAGCGCGTACGTTAATTTTAAAACCCGAAATAATGCTGTATGACGAACCAACATCAGGATTAGATCCAATTACTAGTAGTGAAATTAACGACCTCATTAATGAAGTACAACAGCAATACAACACAAGTTCTGTGATCATAACACATGACTTGACTTGCGCAAAAAAAACAGGAAATCGAGTTGCAATGTTACTTGAAGGAAAATTTCTAAAGATTGGAACCTTTGATGATGTATTTGAAAGTGATGACGATCGAATAAAAAGTTTTTTTAATTACAATTTTATACAATAAACAATGAATGATTTCAATAATAAGCGAACCGTAATAGTAGGACTATTTGTGTTTTTAGGAATTATATTCCTTTTAACAGGTATATTAATGGTTGGAAATGTTCATGAAACTTTTAAGAGAAAAATGAAAGTTGTTGTACTATTTGATGACGTTAACGGACTACAAACTGGAAATAATATTTGGTTTTCTGGAGTTAAGGTTGGTACTGTAAATTCATTGCACTTTTTTGGCAAATCTCAAGTTGAAGTAACAATGAAAGTAGAAATAAAAGCACAACAATACATCCGAAAAGATGCAAAAGTTAAAATTAGTTCTGATGGCCTTATTGGAAATAAAATACTTGTTATTTATGGTGGTAGTTCAAAATCAGAAGCAGTTGAAGATGGGGACACATTAGCTGTTGAAAAAACATTTTCATCAGAAGATGTATTAAATACTTTGCAAGAGAACAATAAAAATTTATTAGCAATAACAACCGACTTTAAAACTATCAGTAAAAAGATTGCAAGTGGTGATGGAACCATTGGAAAATTAATGAACGATAACGCTGTTTACTCACAGATTGATCAAGCTACGAAATCATTACAGAATGCTTCGATGAAAGCACAGCAATTTGCAGGATCATTAGCTAAATTTAGTGAGGGGTTGAATAAAAAAGGAACACTAGCAAATGAATTAACTACTGATACACTTGTTTTTAATTCAATAAAATCATCTGTTGTGCAACTTCAAAAAATTACTGATACAGCTACTGTTTTTATTTCAAATCTTAAAGAGGTGAGTGGCAATACAAAAAGCTCTGTTGGTGTTTTGCTTCATGACGAAGAATCTGGTGCGCATCTTAAAGAAACACTAAAAAATTTAGCAAGTAGTACGAAAAAGTTAGATGAAGATCTAGAAGCCGCCCAACACAATATTTTTCTTAGAGGTTTTTTTAAAAGCAAAGCTAAGAACAACAAAAATGATTCAATACAAAATTGATAACTCTATTCATATCGAATTTATTTATTTTATATTTATTACCTTGGCATTAATTTTTATAAAATAAATTAAACAACTTTATGAAAAATAAAATAGTGAATAAAGACAATGAGTTACCTGGTTACCCACTTTATAAGCAAGAGGAAGATATTACTAATCATGGTTCTAAATTAGACGCAGATGTAGATAAAATTTCTGATGATTTAAATGATTTAAAACCAGTTTCAAGAGATAATGATAAGAAAGAAACAGAAAAAGAACCTTTGGTTGGAGAAAATGATGTTACTGCTGAAGACTTAAAGGTTCTTGGAAGGCGAGATCAAGATATGGATGACGGGGAAGATGAGTCTTTAATTCCATTGGTACAAATGAATGATCAATTAATGGGAGGAGATTTAGATGTTCCGGGCAATGATTACAATGATCCAGAATTAGACCCTGAAGATGAAGAAAATAATTTGTTCAGTAATTCCCAAGATTAATAAATCGCATGCAAACTTAATCGAATAATATCGTTTGAATTGAATTAACTTTGAATACTAAAGCAATTCAAATGACACTGTCAATATCACATCCATCTAAAGAAGAATATCCAGAGCGATTTCAAGATGAAATTAACTTAGTTCATTATCCTGAATTAATTTCTGGATTAGAACAATCTCACATAACAACACTTTCATTTCTCCATGCTATTCCAAAAGAAAAATTACTATTTAGTTATTCAAAAGGGAAATGGACTATTAAAGAAATTTGGCAACATGTTATAGATACTGAACGTGTTTTATCCTATCGAGCCATGTGTTATTCTAGAAAAGAATTGAAGTCATTACCTGGGTTTGATGAAAATGCGTATGCAGTAAATAGCCATTCTAATAGTAGAGATTGGAATACATTGCTCGAGGAGTATTCACAACTTCGCACTTCAACAATAGCATTGTTTAAAAGCTTTGATGAAGAGATGCTTTCTCAAATTGGATATGCAGGAATAAGCACAAAAATTTCAACAAGAGCTGTTGGTTTTTTAGTGCTTGGTCATGAAATTCATCATTCGAAAATTATTTCTGAACGTTATTTAAACGTAATGTAGTTTCTATCAACTTTTTTTCCACATTGGATTTTTTTTCAGAACCTTCTTAAAAATCGGACAACCTTCAACATGTGCACCTGTAAGATAACCTGTACTCATTAAAAATTCGTTTACGATTTCACCTCCGGTAAATCGGAATGTCTTTTTGAAGACTTTTACCCATTCATCTTTAGGAAGTGGATGATGATGGTCTATCCAATTCTTAAATGAACCGTATTCTTTTTGTAACAATTTTACAGCCTTTGCATTTTCAATTGCTGCTTCAACTTTTAATCGATTGCGAATAATTCCCGCATCACCTAATAGTCGAAGTCTATCCTTTTCTCCATATTTGGCTATTCGATTAATATCAAATTGATGATAGGCTTTAAAAAAATTATCCTTTTTATTAAGAATTGTTGTCCATGATAATCCTGCTTGATTAATCTCTAAAATCAATCTTGCGAACAGGTGATTATCATCAAGAATAGGAAATCCGTACTCCAGATCGTGATAATGTTTATGTACGTTGTCATTTTCTGTACTAAATGCAAATTCACAATAAGAACTGTACACTGGTTTCATCAGGAATAATATTTAATCTTCGAAATTAACTTTTTTTTAGTGTACAATCAAAATTTAGTTTGTTAGAAAAGGAAACACACTTGTATAGCGAGTTGCTATCTTTTCCTACCACATCAATCATGACCAAATAGCTGCAATTTAAAAGTAGTCAGCTTGTAATTACTTCTACATTACTTTCGCCTTCAATTTTTATATTATTTTATTCTTCGGAATTCTTATAATAACTTAATGCACCAGAAGGACATTTCTTTACTTGCTCAATAATCTCTTCTGTTGTTGAACCTTCTGGCGTAATCCAAGGACGCTTACGTGGATCAAAAACAGATGACAATCCATTAAAGCAAATCGCAGAATGAATACATAAGTTTGGCTTCCAAATTATAGTTACCTCTCCATTACTATATTTTTTTGTTATGTCATTCATGCGTTAAGCAATTTGAGTTATTATTTCAATTGGTTGAGTTAATATTTTATGAACGGGACATACTTTTGCAATTTGCAATAATCGTTCACGTTTTGTTTCATCAAGTTCTCCAAGAAAGGAAAGAGCACAAGAAAATAAAGTTTTGCCATTAACATTTGAGATTTTTACATCAACTGTAATTTCATCAATAATCCATTGTTTACGGTTAATATACATCCGTAAAGTTATTGCTGTACAGGAGGCTAAACTTCCTGCAAGAATTTCTTTTGGTGACGGACCCATGTCTTGACCTCCAGATGAAGAAGGTTCATCAGAAGAAAATTTCCCGTTACGATATTCTATTTGTGTTAAGTAAGGAGTAACTCCAATCTTAGCAATTACATTTATTTGTTCATCCATCATTCAAATTTAAAAATATCTTGCAGAATATAAATCATTTTTACCAAATAAAAAAACTTGTTTAGTATTTCAATTAATGAAATAGTTTACAGAATTTAATTATTTTTCATATTATATCATTGGAACTTCCATCAAAAGAAGTTGTGCATTCGTACTTGCTTTAATATCGAATTTTTCTATCTCTGTAAGTGCAATTGCATCTCGTTTCACTAATTTTTCTCCCACAATCTCTATCTCCCCATCAAGAACGAAAAGATATACTCCATTATTTTTCATTTGAAGATTATATTGCAATGTTTTATTCTCATCTAAATCTGATAACATAAACCATGCATCTTGATTTATCCAAATTGGCTCAGCATCCTTTTCAGGACTCACAATTGTTTGCCATTTATTTTTTCTATCTTCTAATATAAAAGTTTTTTGTTCATAGCGCGGTTGAATATTTTCAACTTTTGGAAAAATCCAAATCTGTAAAAAATTTACTGGCTCTGTAGCAGATGCATTCATTTCAGCATGTGTAATTCCACTTCCTGCACTCATAATTTGTACATCACCAGCATTGATAATTTCTGTACGGCCTGTATTGTCGTTGTGTTTTAAGGCGCCATTTAATGGAATCGAGATGATCTCCATGTTTTCGTGTGGATGTGCACCAAATCCTCTTCCTGGAGCTACTACATCGTCGTTTAACACGCGCAAAACGCCAAAATGCATCCGTGAGGGATTATGGTATCCGGCAAAACTAAAAGTATGATAAGAATTTAACCAGCCAAGATTAGCGTTCCCTCTACTAGTGCCTCGATGAATAATTTGTTTCATTTTAATTTTTTTAGTTTACGAATAAATAAAATTTCTTTGAGAAATTATTTAACCGAATCTAATCTATCAAACATCATACAAATGTAAATACATTAATTGTATATACAACATTTTGTCATGCACTAGCCTCGCAATTTATCTAGGATGCGATTAAGATCCTGGGCTTCAATTTTTTGTAGCGATTTGAATTGTTTAATCCAATCATCGCTATGGCTGTCAAGTTCTGCCAAAAGGTCAATGCCTTTTTGTGTAATAATAATATCTACTTGTCGCCGATTGGATTTACAAATTTCTCGCTTTAACAATCCTTTTTGACGTAATTTTTCTACCAATCGAGTTGCATTGGAGTTACGATCTACCATTCGTTCGGTAATATCTGTAAGTCGAATTGGTTGCTGATTAGATCCTCTAAGAATTCGCAAAACATTAAATTGTTGTGGCGAAAGCCCGAATGGTTTGAGTGCTTGTATGTGCAACCCATCTATCCAGCTAGCAGTATACAAAATATTAACCGCAAGCTTAGTATATTCATTTGCAAATTTCTTTTGCTTAATGGCTTCTTCAATTGTCATTTAACAAAGATACGTACTCAATAATTGTATCAACAAGTTTTAAGGTATAAATATTTACCCTTTTAAATAAAGAATTTGGTTATACCCACACTAAAAAAAGCAAAAGATCGATGAATACTAAAAGTCAAAATATTTTTTTAGCATTTCTTTGCTGTACAGCTAGCAGAAATTTAGAATAAAAAATAAATGTAACCCATACTAGAAGGAATATTGAATGCTTTTCAACATATAAAAATATGTTCTTTAAATTATTTTTTTTTCTTGAGCATACTTCATAAGTCCGATCAAACTTTTTGTTTGCGATTTTCGAAAAATATTTTTACGATGCGTTTCAACAGTTCGTTCCGAAATAAAAAGTTCTTTCGCAATTTTCTCATTACTGTATTCCATAGCAATTAGCTTAACAATTTCCACTTCCCGTTGAGTTAGTTTTGCTGCTGCCGGTTCATCTGCTCTTCGCTTTTTCTCCATGAGCGCCTTCGTAAGTTGCGATGCTACTTCTGCACTAAAATAAACTTCTCCTTTCATGATTTTTAAAAGTGCTCCACGCAATTCTTCTTTCCCTGTATTTTTAATTACATATCCTGAAATCCCAGCATCCACCATTTCAGTAATCATTCCTTCCTCCCCCGACATTGATAGTGCTAATATCTTAACAGCTGGATAATTTTTTCTCACAATATTAGTGAGTTCAATTCCATTCATCTCTGGCATGTGAATATCAGTTATTATTATATCCGGAGAAATTTGCGCTAACTTTTCAATTACCTGAGAGCCACGAGTAAATTCTCCTATGATTTCAATTTGTTTATCGTTTTTTAATAATGCCTTAATACCATCTAACATAATTTGATGATCATCTACTAAAAATACTTTAATTTTATTTACCATTGCATCAATTTATTAGTTATCTAAAGGAACATTTAACGTTACTACAGTTCCATTCCCCACTTTTGAATCTATTTCTATTTGCCCATTTATCAATCGTATCCGCGATTGAATATTATACCAACCATTACCTTTTGCTGTTTGTAAAATCTTTACATCAAATCCTTGTCCATTATCTTCCATCATCATTGTCAGCATTTCCTTTTCCAAAATAAATTGAATCTGTACTTCTGTTGCATTCGCATATTTTAAAATATTCGTGATTAATTCTTGAGCAATTCTATAAAGATTAATTTCAATTTCTGATTTAACTCGTTCTATAAATCCATCTTCTAAAACTTCCATCTTCAAAATGCCTGTGGAATTAATACGATTTGACATTTCAATCAATGCGGCATATAATCCTGAATTTACTAATAACGAAGGCATCATATTATGAGATATTTCGCGTAGCTCCTTACAACTTCTATCTATTAATTCCAATGCTTGGTAAATTTGTGGTTGGCGTTGTGTTTCGTCAACTAATGCTGCAATATTTACTCGTGCAGCCGACAAGACTTGTCCTAATCCATCATGCAATTCAGCCGCTATGCGTTGACGTTCTTCTTCTTGAGATTCAATAATTGCTCGTAAACGAATTCGCTCTTGATTTTTAATTTCGTCGTTTAAAATCTGTTGTTGACGAAGTTTATTTCTATTATAGAATAATCCAGCACTCATTACTAAAATAATCATTATTCCAGTTAACACACTCAGCTGAACTCTTTGCTGAGAAATATGCAATTCTTTTTCATTATTTCTTTTTAATAACAATACATTTTCCTTTTCTTTCTTCTCCGTTTCATAACGTGTTTGAATCTCTGCTATTTGCTCATTTCTTTTAAGATTAAAAAGACTATCATTAATTACAGCGTATTTCTGCTGCAAAGTATACGCCTCCTTAAAATTATTTTCCTTTGCTGCAATTTCAGATAATTTTTTATAATTATAGGAAATAAGATTCGAAGAACTCATCTCTTGAGCGATGGTTAAACTTTTTTGGAAAAAACCGCTAGCATCTTTAGTATTTCCACTTGCCAAAGATGCTTCACCTAAGTTTACATAACTATAGGCCATTGACTGTCTATCATGTAATAATTCTCTAATGGCTAATCCTCTTTTTAAGTTATATACAGACTGAGCAAATTCATTACGATATGCATGAATTACGCCGATGTAATCGTAACTATAACCCATTCCGGTACTATCGCTAACCATTATGTAAATTGATAATGCTTTTTGATAATGCATCATTGCAGAATCTAAAACTCCTTTTGTTTCAAAAACAATTCCTAAATTATTATTTGAAGTTGCTAATCCTTTCAAATCATTAACCTCAGTACACAATTGCATTGCCTTAAGAAGATATTTTTCCGCTGTATTATTGTCTCCATGTTGCCGCATCATATTCCCCATTTCATTGTAAACATCGGCTTGCCCCGACTTGTTTTTTAATTTTTCATAGAGATTGAGAGAAGTAATATATGCCTTTGATGCTAATTCATATTCACCTTTAAGATAATAAACTTGACCAAGAATTTTGCTCGCAACGGCTTGCCCTTTATTGTAACCAATAGCTTTCGACCAAACAATACTGGAATCAAGAATATTTTTAGTATGTTCAAAATCTTTAAAATAAAGTATTTGAGCATAATTATTTAACAAATTAATCTTTTGAGTATCTACAACATCTCGAATCTGTTTTTGCAAACTATCTGGCAATTGAAAAGATGGATTTCCTGCTAAAACGATGCAAAATAATACCTGAAAACAAATAAAAATTCTACAGAATTTACGAAACATAATGCTTTTAGATGTTTGGAGGGTAATCAGAACGAAACGAAGATACAAATGCTATTGCAGATAAACTGAATGCTATTATCTTTAGCACATAAAATAATTCTATGCCTCAATTCAAAGGAAATATTAAAAGCAAACTACCACAAGTTGGTACTACCATATTTGCGATTATGTCGGGCCTAGCAAATGAAGTAGGTGCAATTAATTTAAGTCAGGGATTTCCTGGTTTTGATGTTGCACCCGAACTTATTAGCTTAGTAAATAAATACATGAAAAGGGGATTGAATCAGTATGCTCCAATGCCTGGTGTCCCCATATTACGTGAACGCCTTGCGGAGAAGATGGAAAAAATGTATTCCATTCGCTATAATCCAGAAACAGAAATAACAATAACTGCAGGTGGAACTCAAGCATTATATGCTGCAATTGCCGCCTTTATTACTGAAGGTGATGAAGTAATAATTTTCGAACCATGTTACGATAGTTATATTCCTGCAATTGAATTGGCGGGAGGAATTCCAGTACATGTACAGCTACAACTACCATTGTATGGTATTGATTGGAATGAAGTAAAAAAATTAATTAATCATCGAACAAAGATGATCATGATTAATACTCCACAAAATCCTACTGGTACAATTTTAAGTGCAAGCGACTTACTTCATCTAGAAAAACTTACTAATTCATCTGATATAATTGTTTTAAGTGATGAGGTTTACGAACACATTATTTTTGATGGATATGAACATCAAAGTGTAGCAATGTATCCTAAACTCGCCGAACGAAGTTTAATCGTTTATTCGTTTGGCAAAACCTTTCATGCTACAGGATGGAAAAGTGGGTATTGTATTGGCCCAGAAAATTTAATGAAAGAATTTAGAAAGGTACATCAGTTTATGGTTTTTTCAGTCAATACTCCTCTACAACATGCATTAGCTGAATATCTTCTTGATGAAAATAATTATAACGGATTAAGTAAATTTTATCAAGAGAAAAGAGATTATTTTCAGAGTCTATTAAAAGATTCAGCCTTTGAAATATTGCCTTGTTATGGTTCCTATTTTCAGCTCTTAGATTATTCCGCAATTACGATAGCTAAAGATACTGAGTTTGCAATAAGTCTTACAAAAGAACATGCAGTTGCTTCCATTCCAATTTCTGTTTTTTATAACAAACCAATTGATAATAAACTTTTACGATTCTGCTTTGCAAAAGAAAATGATCAGCTGGAAAAAGCCGCAGAATATTTATGCAAGATTAAACCTCACAACGAAAAATAAGTATGGCAAAAGATTTACGAGTTACCCTTTTACAAACATCGATTGTTTGGGAAGATTCAATTAAAAATATCAAGCACATTAATAAACAATTAAGTACCCTTGTACGAGATAGTACCGATGTAATTGTTTTGCCCGAAATGTTTAATACAGGCTTCACAATGAATGCAGAAAAATTAGCAGAAGAAGAAGGTGGATTAACGATGCAATGGATGAGCGAGGTATCTTCTTCTTTAAATGCTGTTGTGTGTGGCAGTATAATTATTAAAGAGAAAAATAATTTCTACAATCGCTTTATTTGGATGAATCCAGATGGCAGTTTTCAAAAATATGATAAGCGTCACTTATTTCGAATGGGTGGAGAAGATAAAATATTTACTGCTGGAAAAGAAAATGTAGTGATAGAATGTAAGGGATGGATGATTTGTCCGCAGGTTTGTTATGATTTAAGATTCCCTGTTTGGAGTAGAAATAGAATTGAACAAGATGGGAAAAATATTAGTTTTAACTATGACATTTTATTATATGTTGCTAGTTGGCCTAATGTAAGAAAATTCGCGTGGCAACAATTACTTATTGCGAGAGCAATTGAAAATCAATCATACGTTGTTGGGGTGAATAGAATTGGGAAAGCGCTCAACGTTTTACATAATGGTGACTCCGTAATATTAGATCCTCTCGGGCAGAAAATTAGCAAAACCACAACAAAATCATCCATGGAAACTATAACATTATCAATGGAAAATTTGACTAATTTCAGAAAACAATTTCCAGTATTTTATGATGCTGATTCTTTTAAAATAGTATAAATTCAAATTATTTATTTCAAACCGTATTGTGAAATCATCCAAACCAATGCGGTCATACTTGCAGCACCTAATTCTAATTCGCGATGATTTACTTTATCAAAAGTGTCAGTAGCTGCATGGTGATAATCGAAATAGCGTTGTGGATCTGGTTTAAATCCCATTAATAAAACACCTTGATCAGCAAGCGGATTTATATCGGCACCACCATAGCCAACTTCCCATTCGTGTAAACCATAAGGGACAAATAATTCTTTCCACTGCATTACCTTTTTCACTTGAAGCGAATCTCCTTTGAAATCAAATCCTCGAGGAGTAAATCCACCTTCATCACTTTCAAGTGCTGCGATAGGATGCTCGTGATTTAACTTTGATTGCTCTGCATATTTCTTACCACCCTTTAAACCATTTTCTTCATTCATAAATGCAACACAACGAATCGTACGTTTTGGTTGTAGATGTAATGCTTTGATTAAATTTAAAACTTCCATTGATTGAACAACGCCCGTTCCGTCATCTGTTGCACCTTGTGCGAGATCCCATGAATCGAGATGACCACCAACAATAATTATTTCATCAGGAAATTCTGTTCCTTTAATTTCTCCAATAACATTATATGATGGAACATCTTCGAGAGTAGTACAAGATTGACGCAAATAAAAATTTAATTTAGAATCATTTTTAAGCGCCTCACTCAATTTGTTCGCACCGAAAGTACTAATCGCACAAGTAGGTATTTTAGGAAGTGAATCTACATATCCCATTGCCCCTGTATGCGGATAATCATCAACTGAAACATTCATGGAACGAACAACTACTGCGACTGCTCCTAACACTGCGGCTTTACTTGAAGTCGAATAACGATATTTAGCAGCTTCACCATACGCTTCGAAAGGATTAATAAATTTAGGATTCATCAGGTGATTTATAAAAACAATCTTTCCCGAGATAATTTCTTTACCCAACTTCGTCATTTCTTCCCAATCATGCACTTCAATAACTTTAGCAGTTATGCCATTATTTCCAGTGCCAACACTTCCGCCTAACGCGCATACTTTTAAGATTTCTTTTTTACTATTACTTATAAACCACGCTTCTTCTTTATCCCCTCTTACCCAATGCGGCACCATTACATCTTGTTTGTAGGCATGATCAATTTCAAGTTTATCTAACTCGCTTTTAACATAATCAACAGCTTTATTTGCATTTGCAGATCCCGTTAATCGAGGGCCTATATCATTGCAAATATGATCTAGCCAAGAGTATGCTTTACCATTTGCTAAAGCTTCTTCAAAAATTCCACGAATTACTAGTGAGTCGTTATTTTGAGCTGATAAAAAAAATGGAATTAAAAAAAAGTATAAAGTTAGTTGACGTTTCATTTATTGCGATTATAGATCAAATGTAGTATAACATTAATAATTACCAAAGTAATTGCAAAATTTACATCATAATATATTAAATCATTAGTAAAAACAGTACTAATTCCTTTAAAAAAAATTAAGTTGTTCGAACAGATTTTTGATTAATTCTTCCTCCCAATTTACCATAAATAAATGCCAATTTCGTCATGACCAAAGTGTTAATCGTTATCATACCAAGACAAATACTCATCAATAAAAATAAATTGATATTCATATTTCTGAATAAGATAGCGAATGAAATTATCATTAAATTAATTGCAACTATAATTGTTGTTGTCACTCTTTGTCCAAAACCTTGTGCTACTATCATGTGATGTACGTGATTTCTGTCTGCTTGCAGAGGAGAATTTCCTGTTAAGATGCGAATAACACATACGCGAATTACATCATATAAAGGAACAAATAATACTGCTGCAATAAGTGCTGGACTTACAAAATTCGCTTTTACATTGGGAATTTCTTTTATATCCAAAAGGTTAATCGCCAAAGTAGAAAGAAAAAACCCAATAATCAAAGACCCTGTATCACCCATGAATATTTTAGCAGGATGAAAATTGAATTTTAAAAACCCTATAAGTGCTCCTGACATACAAAATGAAAGGATAGCATAATCAATATATTTAAATTGATAAAATAATCCTCCAAAAATCAATGATGACATTAACCCTAAACTTCCTGCTAATCCATCAATACCATCAACAAGATTATATGCATTTGTAATACTAACTATAAATAAAATTGTTATAGTATATTGTAACCAAATTGGTATTTCATAGATTCCTAATATTCCATACAAATTATTAATTCTTATTCCACCATAAGCAACAACAGCAGATGCAATAATTTGCAATACCAATTTTTTCTTTGCATTCATATCTAATAAATCATCAAAGAACCCAGTGAAAAAAAGTATTAATGATGCAGCAATTAGAAATTGAATAGTGTGCTCTGAAATCTGTTGACCTAAAAATAAATATGAAATTAAAATTCCAGCAAATATTGCTAGTCCTCCCATTGTAGGAATACTTTCTTTATGAACTTTTCGTTCATCAGTCTTTTCAAATAAATTCCATTTTTTACATACTTTAATCCATGAAGGAATTATAGTAAGAGTGATGGCAAAGGAAAATAAACTTGGTAAAATTATGGCTAATACAAAATTCATAGTTTAAGGTTTATTAATTTTTACTACATGGATTTCCACTCGACGATTATGTGACCGTCCTGCTTCAGCATTATTATTTGCTATTGGCATTGTCTCACCATAAGCAACAGTTACAATTCGATTTTCTGCTAATCCTTTCTTTATAAATATTGCTTTTACCTGATTCGCTCTTGCTTGTGAAAGGTTCATATTAAATGCAGCATCTCCTTCACCATCTGTATGACCTGTAATAACAAGTGTATAATTTGCATTATCATAAATACTATCTAACGCAGGTTCAATTACATCTAGTTTATAAATTCCTTTTACATCAATACTATTCGAAGCAAATTCTATGTTTTTTGATTCAACAAATACTGTAGAAGTTAATTCAGTTTCAGGACAACCTTTTCCTCCTATTTTTCCAGCTGCAAATGGACATGGATCAATTGCATCAATAATACCATCGCCATCCGTATCTGGACAACCATGCGTTTGTATTGACCCCTTAATATATGGACACTCATCAACATCATCTAACACTCCATCATTATCACTATCCAAAATTATCACTGGTACTTCAACGATAATTGGAAGTGGAATAATTATAGGAATAATTGTTCGTACAGGTTCAGCGTTAATTGATGTTGTTTGAAAAACAGATTTACTCGAGTCTTTCGATTTAATTTTTTCGATTTTTACTGGACATCCTTTTAACTTTTCTAAGCCTGCAACATTCTGACAAGCATCTACCTTATCTTGAATTCCATCATGATCACTATCAGAAATTACTTCTGGTTCATTAATAACAACTGGTTTTGAAATTAATATTGGAATAATTGATTTCTTTAATTTAACAAATTCATTCTTTGTTTGATTAATAATCGCACTAGGTTTTTTAGGTGTAATATTTTCAATTTTTGTTGGACAACCATTTAACGAAGCAATACCAACCACATTTGGACAATCATCATTCTTATCAGGAATACCATCTTTGTCGGTATCAAGAATTAATTTAGGAATAGTGATTGACGTTGCAATAGGATTAACAACATTATTTGATGTTGGCTTTATTTCGGGTTTAATATCTGCCTTAACAATTTGCTTAGAGACACTATTAGGGTTTAATTTCTTTACAATAATTTTCTTTACAGGACATCCATTTGATGATCCTAAACCTGGGATGTTTGGACATTTATCTTTTTTATCTTCGATTCCATCTTTATCACGATCAAGAATTTTTTTACCATCAATAAGCTTCGATGATAACTTACTATCCTTCTCCTCTTTTTCTTTTTTAGATTTTGGTGTGGCTTTAATTTTAGCCTTTGGAATATACGTTAATGTAACTTCAAAAGCTCCCTGTCCACCTGTTAGTCCCGAAATATTTACATCATAACTAGCGCCCAACATATAACTATTCCATTGGTAACCGACATAAGCAGAAACAGCATCTTTTTTGCGATGAAAAACACCAGCTTCAAAATGATTTCTATCTTGTAAAGGAACTTTAGCAATAATTCCATACATCAATTCTTTTGAGAACTGCTGTTGTTGATACATAAACATTGGAATTAAATCGAGCTGTTCATTAACATGAATTCCAACGCCACCTTGCATCACAATTTTTCTAGGAATAATATTCGTTGTTTCAATAAATGTTTCTTTAGATTGATTTATATGTTGAAATGACATTCCAAAATATGGATGATAACTGTTTTCCTTTTTTTGACCGTACGTCCATAAAAACCCTAATCCAAAATCAGGTCGTATTAACTTTGTATATGAAAAAGTTTCGTTTGTTGCGTTAGATGAATTATATCCTTGATCAGGATTATATTGATCATCAAATGTCATTTTAGAAGGGTCAAAACTTTTTTGTATTAATCCCAATTGCACTCCACCAGCAATTTGATGATTTCCTAAATTAGCACGATAAGACAACGTACCATTGATGTAAAGTTGACGAAACCCTGCATCACCAGATGTATTATTTATTAAAGTAGCACCTAAGCCAATTTTGCTTACTTGCTTATCAAAAAATACTGATTGCGTTACAAAAGGACTTGTTACACTTGCCCACTGATTACGATAAAGCATTGTTAACCGAATATGTTCAACATTCTGACCAGCAGCTGCAGGATTATAATAGGTAGGTATGCGATGAAATTGTGTGAAATGAGGATCTTGAGCACATACCGATGTTACAAGCATTAAAAATGCAAGTGAAAATTTTAAGATATGTTTAAAATATTGTTTCATTTAATTACCGTAACTGATCCTCTTAATTCTTCCGAAATATTTGCATTATCTATTATTTGAATATGGTAAACGTACGTTCCATTTTGAACATTTTCTCCATTTACTTTGCCATCCCAATCTGGTCGAGATGCATCGGTTTGATAAATTAAAGTACCCCATTGATCATAAATTTTCATTTGTTGAAATGTGAACTGGTCTCCTCGTACACGAAAAATGTCATTCTTACCATCTCCATTAGGAGTAAATGTTGTTGGAATAAATAATGAATTATTATTATGAATAGAAATAGTTCGCGCAAGGCTATCTCTACAACCATTATAATTTTCTGCGATTAAAATAACTTTATAATTTCCTATGCTTGAATACGTATATGTAGGATTAATAGCAGTACTACTATTTCCTGCAATTGTTGTGTCTCCAAAAATCCAAGTATAAACATTCGCATTTATCGTTGCATTTGTAAATGATGTAGGAAATTGTCCGACGAGAGGAGAAATAACTTGAGAGAAATCTGAAATAGGAGTAGGTAACGCAGTGATAGTAACTGTTGCTCTCTGTGTGGATGTGCAACCATTACTTCCAATCGATTCAATAAAATATGTTTTAGTAGTTGTTATAGGCTGCGTTTGAAAATTATCAGAAACAAGTATCGATGTTCCTCCAGTTGCTGTTGAATACCAAGAATAATTTATTCCTATTTGATGTCTTAATTGCAAATCAACAACTGATCCTACACAGACTGATGAATCAGAAATAGATACTATTGGTGGTGAAGGCAAAACATTAACGAGTACTGAATCAGAATAAACCGTTCCATTATTTTGTGCGATTCCAACTTTATAATATCCACTATCGATAGCCACAAACTGTTGCCCCGTTGCTCCATTAATTGCTAACCCATTATAAAACCATTGATTCCCTGTTGGGAAGATGGATGATAAAACAACATTATTCCCCTCACAAAAACTTGTTAGTCCATTTGCTGAGATTATCGAACTGGATGTTATCACTATAACTTGAACAACATTCGACTTCGTAACGCAACCGTTGCTACTTGTTGCATTCACAAAATAATTTCCACTACTTTTTATATAAATTGCATTTCCATTTAGTGAATTTGACCATAGGTAATTATTGCCTCCTGAAGCGGTTAATAAAACAGAATCACTCTGTATAATTGTTACGATACCTGCTGGATTTATATTTGGAATTGTAATAATGTAGTTATTGATTGTAGTTGGAGTAGAAACTGCAGAACATCCAAATGAATTTGTTACTGTTACCGAATAAACACCTGCAGGAATTGTTATGCTTTGCGATGTTGATCCATTCGACCATTTCCATGAAGTGCCTAAAGATGCAGTTAACATTATCGAATCATTCGGACAAACAGAATTTGATGTTGTTGAAATTGTTGCAGCTGGTTTTGTTTGAAGAGTAATTATTATTGAACTTGATTGACCTTTACATCCATTCGAATTTGTTACAGTAACAGAATATGTTCCTGCAGATGAAACATAAATATTTGAAGTAGTATTTCCATTAGACCAAGCATAAGAGTTTCCTGTTTGTGTAGATAATTTTACAGAATCTCCTTGACAAATAGTAGTTCCATTGCTGGAAGTTAGAGTTGGAATAAATGTTGGCAAAACAGTTATAGAAATAATATTAGAACTTGCCGTTGCTCCATTAGAATCAAATGCAGTACATATTAAATTATGAGTTCCTGATGGTAACGGTGCAATTGAAATTATTCCATTAATCGAACTGCCGAGTATGGATGATCCTTCCTTGATTGTATAATTTGTTAAGTTGTTTGGAGATGCATTCAAATGAACACTATCTCCAGCACAAACTGTTGCACTTACATTAGCAGTCAATACAATTGAAATTAATGATTGCGAAGTGATTTTTCTAATTAAATGATTATTGCAATCTGCAACATATAAACACCTATCAAATCTATTGTAGGTTATTCCTGCTGCGTTATTAAATCGTGCTGCTGCACCAACTCCATCTACTGCACCGCTCAATAGTGGAGTTCCAACATAGGTAGAGACTACACCATTATTTGCAATCTTTCTAACAGTGAAATTAAATCCATCTAAAACATAAATATTATTCATGCCATCCACAGCAATGTCCCACGGATAATTAAATTGTGATGTTAATGCAGTGCCATTAATACTTCCTATAATTCCTTGACCAGCAAAAGTGCTAACCATTCCAGCTGGTGTTATTTTTCGAATTATATTATTCCATTCATCTCCAACAATAATGTTTCCATTATTATCTAATTCAATTCCGTAAGGATGATTAAACGTTGCTGCTAATCCTAATCCATCAAGTGCACCTGCAATATAAATTGTTCCTGCAAAAGTTGTTACTTGACCATTAAATATTTTTCTAATTACATGTGTATTATAATCTGCTACATAAATAATACTACCATCCTCTGTTACTGTTATCCCACTTGAAAATCCAAATTTAGCAACGTTATTTGCGCCATTAGTTGTTCCAAATATTCCAGTACCTGCGATAGTTGTTACATTTCCTGTTGCATCAATTTTTCTGATTTTATAATTCTTAGTATCGGCAACAAATATATTTCCTAGTGTATCGCATGTAATTCCCCAAGGCTCATTAAACGTAGCTACATTACCAGCCCCATCCGTACTTCCTACCGCACCTGTTCCTGCCAATGTTGATACAATACCAGAAGTTGTTATTTTACGAATAAGATTATTGTAACGATCAGTGATATAAATATTTCCTGATTTATCTGATGTGATTCCATGTGGATTATTAAATCTTACAAGATTACCAATACCATTTGTTGTTCCTACAACTCCTGCACTTCCAGCAATAGTAGTAACTACTTGAGCATTCATTTCTGAAATCTCTAGCAGAATAAATAATGTTATTAGTAACAGTTTTCTCATGCTACTTTACGTTTCTCCATTGTTACAGAAAGAATTTTTTCTTCTTGCTGATGCGAAATCCTTTCCGTTAATTGTTCAACAACTGAAATATCTTCGCCTTCAAATGCCATTGCATATAAACTTGTAATTCTTTTCCACGTATATTTTTCTTTTGCGAAATTCTCTAAATTATTTGCGATTTCATTTCGCTTTGTACTACTTAGATTTTTAATAATTTCCACTAAATCATCAACATTTCCAAAATAAATTGCATTGTGTCCTGTGGTTTCTCTGTTATATGATATGTCAAATGCTACTACAGGCAATCCTAGTCCCATAGCCTCTACTAAAGAAGGGTTTGTACCTCCAGCACTATGCCCATGCACATAAAGTGCAGCATTCGATCTTAAAACATTTAAAGCGTGTTGATCATAGATGGGATCCAAAAGATAAATGTTAGAAAAATCATTATATTTTTTCCTTAATTGTATTCCATAAGTTCCATGATCCCATAAACCAACAACTACAAGAAGATGATTGGGGTTCTTTGAAAATGCTTCAAGTATTACGTGAACATTGTTTTCAGGTTCTATACGACAAACATTGAAAGCATAAGACTTATCCAAGAAATCGTATCGCGCTAATGTGTCAGATGTCTTATCCTGTTTTGTTACATGATCTGATCCATACTCAATTAACCAAGCATCATGTCGATCATATTCCGCTTCAACATATTCTCTAATAATTCTATTATCGGTTATAACAGTATCTGCTAATCGTACAGCAATTTTTTCAGACAATCTTAATATCTTTTTTGCTATCCAATTCCACTTCGGTCTCTTCCATTCTTGTCCATCAATATTTATAAGAATAGGTTTTTTCGTAAACAACTTTACAAAAGGAAGAATTATTGCACCTGAAACACCCAACATTAAAAGGACATCACTATTACGTAATGCATGAAAAACTGAACAAATATCATAAATGATACTCTGATAACCATTCGCATTAAATGGCAGATAAACAAGTTTAGCTCCTTTAAAATATTTTGGTCTTGATGCCTTTTTAGCAAAATATTTATTGCTACAATAAACAGTTATTTCAAAACGATTATTTAATCGATCTACAAGATGATGCGTTAATGTTTCAAAGCCACCATATTTTGCCGGTAAGCCAGTTGTGCCTATAATTGCAACGCGTTTAGTGCGCATACTAGAGTGGATGAATTTTGGTAATTAAATACTTAACAGTATACTTAAAACGTCTGGAAATGTCTTTCAAAAAATTATATAAAACCACATTTGTAAGGAATTAAAAATATGTTGTATTAAATAAAACATCTATGCTTCACAAAAGATTGATTCTCAATAAAAAAATATATTTCCACTTTATATAAACTCTAAATTATTATGTAAGAAATTTTCATTTCTCGTGCACTTTCAGTACAACTGTTCCTTTTGATATTATCTTTTAAAAATCTTACAACAATCTTATAAAAGTCCTATCACTGAGTTTACTTGATTTTGTAAATTTTGAGAGGTAAATTTTTTAGAAGTCAACTTTGCTCCTGAAGATAAATTTACACATTTGAGTTTGTCAGTTGCCAAACTTTCAAGTACCTGATCTAGTTCCTTTATCTTTCGCACATCAACAGTAAATCCATTAAGACCTGATTTAACAAACTCCGATGGTCCGCCAACAGGAGGAGCAATTACTGGAACGCCATAACACATCGCCTCCAATAAGGTTAATCCAAATGTTTCTACACACCACCCTGGATTTGTAAGATTAACTACAAGACTTGCTCGTTGATAAAAAGGGTGAAGATTTTTTTGAACAGGATAAATAAATAGATTAGCTGATAAATCTTCCTCGACAAAAAATTGTTGAATATCTAAATCCGATGCATTTAACACC
The DNA here is from genome assembly GCA_038206385.1 of Bacteroidia bacterium. Lineage (GTDB taxonomy): Bacteria > Bacteroidota > Bacteroidia > AKYH767-A > OLB10 > JANXSD01. Next base: position 37,326 of record JBBRAW010000006.1, read on the forward strand.
AATTCAAATTTCAATGTGGGATGACGTTGTGCTAATGAAATAAATTCATGAACTCCTTTGTACGTCTTTAAAGAACAAACCATCAAAACACAAAATTTATCGTGTTGTAAATGATGATAACTGAACCCTTCCGATTGCTCCACAAATTCATCGGGAAGTGCATTGTAAATTACATGTGACTTAACATTTTTTAAATGCTCTACTTCTAATAAATAATTGGAAACATAAAGAACATTATTCGCTGTCGAAGAGGCTACATACCGTAGAAACATTTTTAACAGTTTTGGCTGAATATAACTTTCATGCAAATGATAAATAATTTTTTTACCTGTAATTTTTCCAGCTAGTGCTGCTCCAAATGGTAACAATGTATTTACATAAATAATTACATCTTCCTTTCGATACTTTAATATTTGAAAAAACAAAATAATTTGACTTATGATAAACAATATTAATCTGCCATAAACATTAGAAACAAATTGATAAGGAAAATATACTACTTTAGATTTAATTCTACTTAAAAATCCTTCTCGATTTTTAGAGGTATGCAATATAATTTCGTAACCGGCCTTTTGTAATCCTTCTAATGCTTGGATAAAAACAAGAGGGCTACCACTAAAGTCGTTTAGTAAATGAACTGCAACAATTTTTTTCATTTTCATTTAAAGAATGATTAACTAGCTTTTGGTAGTAATGACTCGTACACATCTCTTAGACGTTCTCCTCTCAAATTCCAATCAAATTTTGTTTTAAATGTTCTTATTGCTCCTTCCGACAATTCATTGTATCGAACTTTATCATTATGTAATAATGTTAATGCTGCTGAAAAATGGGTGATGCTTGAATCATATCTTCCATATGGAACAGTAATGCCACACGATGAATCGATAAATTCACCAGGACCTTCATTTCTAAAACATAATACCGGAACACCAAACGATAAAGCTTCAGCAATGACCATCCCAGCTCCTTCATGAGATGGAAATAGAAATACTTTAGACTTCAAATACAATTTTTGAAAATCACTTCTGTGAAGCCACTCAATAAATTGTACTGCATCGCCTAACTCTAATTCATTTACTAACCTTTGCAAGTATGGTTTACTTGGTCCGTCGCCAACTAATATTAATTTAGCTTTCAACTTATCTGAAATAGGAAGTTGATGATAAAATCGAGCGAAGGATTTTATAGTAATATCAAATCCCTTTAATGGTACGAATCTTCCTGCTGAAAGAACAATAAATCTGTCATCTAAATTAGAAGAATTAAAAAGTGAGTTATGCGCTTCGGAACTAACTGAAGGCATGTGAATAGTTTGCTTTTGTGTAAGATGAAGCATCTTGGCAACTGTAGAATTCATTGTTAAAACAGCATCGGCATGTTGAACAGTTTGTCGAAGGAAAGGATCAACATTCCAAAAATATTTTTTTATCATCCATTTAATTTGTTCAACAATATATGTTTTCCTTCCATAAACATGCAAAACATAATCTTTAGGAATTCGAGGGTGATGTCCAATAGGTCCCCACACAAAAGGTTTTTTTAAAACCCATAACCTTGATGGAGTCCAATCATTATGGAAATTTAAATTATGAACAATATCAAAGTGGAGATTTTTTCTTTTTATATAATACGGTAAAAAATATTGCCATAAATAATAATAGGGCAATGCACCTCTGCTTCCTTTTTTCCAAAAGCGCATCCAATACGGTAAATCAAAATAAATAAATTGAATATTTTTATAATATTCAGAAGGATGATCGATCATATATCTTTCGATATCTGTTCGTGTATTTTTTCTTACAACTGCAATGATCTTATTGAATCGTGCAATCTGATTTATAAAATTCCATCCCATGCCATCTTCCGAACCATGATAGGGATTTACTGCATACGCACTCAATAAAATAGTATTTACTTTTGTTGTATTCATTATTTCTTAAATATAATTCTATCCTGCCATTTTCATTGATGAAATCATTTCTTCTGTTGCATTTCTATTTCGAATAACTTTAGCTGGAACGCCACCAATTATCGAATTCGGTTGCATATCTTTCGTTACAACTGCACCTGCAGCTATTACACAATTTTCTCCAATAGTAACTCCATCTAGAATCGTCACCTTTGCACCTATCCAACAGTTACGACTTATATAAATTCCTTTTCTACTTACAGGTTGAAGTCGTATCAATTCATCATTCACATTAAATGAATGGTTTTCTGGATGACAACTAAAATAGGGTCCGATGATACAATCATCATCGATTGTTAATCCTCCTGCTCCACCTAAATGTGCAAATTCGCCAATACCAACGTGCTTACCAATTCTAATAAATTCTCCTAGTTCATTGAAAGAGAATGAAACTTTCAAATAAGAATTACCACCAATCCATGAGTGATCGTCAATAAAAAAACCTTGCTTACCATTGGCAATAATTTGAACATTGTCACCGATTTGTATGGCTTTACCATAATGAAAAAACTTTTTCCCAATAATATTTACATTGTTCCCAAGGAAAATAAATTTATTCGGACTAAAAATATTAATCATCTTTAACCCACGTAAAAGAGCCATTGTTTTCGACCATAGAAAAGAATACATCATTGCATCATCCACATTTTTATCAAGTGTGAATGATGGATTTTTTTTTCTCCCAAGGTATGTTACAAGGCACTTTAACATATTATATTTTCCAAAATGTCGTTTGACAAACAAAGAATGCCATAGGTGAAAATCCAGAAAACTTATGCATTTCTTTTCCTTCCAATAAATTAGCTCCATTCCAATTTACTGGATTATCACTATTATCTAATATTAACCAACCACCTGGTTTAATTTTTTTAAGCGCAGCGCGAATACAATCATTCCGTCGTGTAAAATCATTCATTGAATCAATTAAAACGATGTCAAAATATTCATCATCTAAACGTTTAAGATCAGTGATGGTATCGCTGCCTTGCATAACATTTAGATTGAATCGACTTTCATTGTATTTTTCTGGATTAGAATGGACCTTAGAAATAATCATCTGAGCCCATTCGATATTATGTTCGTAAGTAACAAGATTAACTCCTTTATCCAAAAACCATAAAGAGCTATTTCCACCTCCTAATTCTAAAACTCTCATACCAGGTCGAACTATACCAGATAAATATTTTATAGCATCTAGAACAATAAAAGGAACAGGATTTTTCATGATTGGAGAAGTACGTGCTTGCATATACGTCTTCATAATATACGGCAATCGAGAGACGCTATAAAGTGAAGGGAAATTTCCCTCGTAATCCGTAAAACGTAAGCTAGCCTTCAATTTTTCAATATGACCATCATCACACTCCCACTTTAAAGTTGTGCGTCCCAATAATCTATCGATAACAGGCTTTTCATAACTTGATTGAACAGTGTTTTGATTTGGTGCTGTAAAATTTTGACGTTTCATGGATATAATTTATGTTAAATTATTTCAAAGTGTTGCCGAAATACATTCTTTCATTACAAGATCGAGTGTATGATTAAGATCGGTATTATTAATAACCATATATTGTTGTTTACTTCCTGATTTACTAAGGTCTTCAAACAACTCCTTGTATTCAGCGGTTAGATTTTGAATGTCAATACTGCTTAATTCACGTTTACGGCTAAGAATAATTTCAGGAGCAGCATACAGAAATACATTCACATTCGGTTTAAAAAGAAAATAATAAAATAAGCGAAGAAAGCTTTTCGGTAAAACAATATTTGAACGTTTCGAATCAATAATAAAATCAAAATAATATCGATCATACAACACAGTGTAACCTCTTAATGTATATTTGAAATAAATGTAATATTGTCCGAATAAATAATCTAAATAATAGTATAGAAACCGAATCAGTGAACTAAGTTTATTCGTATTACTTCCTTGTCGTGGTAGCTGATTTATTGTTCTCATTTCTGCACTCCTTTTTCCATAACGAATGGAACTAAGAATTGGAAGTAATGATGGACGATGACGTAAAACCTTTACGCGTTGTCGATATTTTATTTGTAAGCTATCGCGAACACTTTCTAATAATGTTGATTTTCCAGCACCATCAACTCCGCTAAACGTTACAACAATTCCACGATTGTGGATCATGTCTCGAAATACATCTGTTATGTATCTTAAAAATTTTATTGCGCGAAAAACTTTATGGTTATCTGAATGTTCAAGTATTTTTTGAATTATCTTTTTTGATTCTCTTTCGGAAGTAACGAATAATTCGTCTAATGTATTTAAATGCAATTTGTACTTGTGACAGATGTAGCCGAAAATTTCACTTCTTTCCTCTTTACTTAAAGAGGTATAATACTGAACATAGCGATCAGGTGTATTAGCTTTGTTTATTAGATTAAAAAGTACAATATATTCGTAATTGTGTTTTAATGCAGCAACTTTTATATTCTCCTTTGAAATAATAACATGATTTAGGATATCTTTTGCCTCTAGATAAATAATCCCTTTTCTATCGAAACGATGTATAAGATCTACCTCTAAGTATGTTCCATCCTTAAAAGAAATATTTACAAATGTTACAAATGATTTTTTATAAACATGAACCCATTCAATATTATCTCCAGCGCGAATTAATTTAAGAAATTTTATTTTTTCGCTTTCCTTAATTAATAAGTCGATGTCAGAGGAAGTTGGTATTTCATCAATAAATTCATGCGTGAATTTTAACAAAGCGTATCGAAAATCCGAAGCTCCTTTAAAAAAGTAATGCAAAAATTCTTTTCGATGACTCATACGTTGGTCGCTGAATTATCAGCAATATGTGTTATGTCTTCAAGAGCTTCTAGCCACGCATCCATCATCCATTGACTCTGCGTTAGCAATTCAGTTTCATTAATATATTGCCGTAAATAATAACTTACATTAAACAAAAGATACAAACGATAATTTAATGCTGTATTAATTTTATACTTATGAACGATCTGCTTGATGAGAGGTGTTTGTTGCCATTTTTGTACTGACTTTATTACATCATTATATTTTTTTTGATGCTGAAGAATTGTTGATTGAAAAGTGAAGTGGTATAAATCGAACAACATTGGGATTCCGTTTCGAGCTAATTCCCAATCATAAACATATAAACGTTGATCATCACAATACATATTCCAAGGAGTGAAGTCGCCATGAGAAACAGAAACTGCGATTTCATCTGTTACAGAAATACTATTGTAAACTTTTGTAAGTAAATAAATAATTCGCTTTGTCTTGGCCGTATTTAGTCCATTTGAAAATAGCAATTCTTGTTTTAAGAATTCCATGTTGTTGATGATGGTATGCCATGCAACACTTTCCATTATCATTTTACGTTCATGACTAATATTATACAATTCTGCCATCACCTTTGCGTGAATTGAGGTAATACGATCTGCCGAAATCACAATGCCCGGCTTCACATTACTGATACGCGCATTTCCATTAATCTTCTTCGAGAGTTTCGGTAGACTTAATGTTGTGAAATCATATTTTCCAAGCGCAGTAAGCATTTCTATTTCGTTTTGTACTAGTGACTTTGAATGTTTTGTTAGTGGGATTTTCACAAAGCCTGAACAGCTTGATTTATCGTGAATTTCCATTACCGTTTTGCGAGTTGCTCCTCTTGTTCCAGTGAAGAATGATACAGATTCATGTTGCATCACTCCGTTAAGTTGTTTTACTCGTTCTAGTAGATTTTGTTGCAGATAAATAACCCCAGAAGCAAGTCGTTGCTCTTGCCCAATTTTCCACGCTAGGTGGCTAAGTTTTTTATAAAACCTTCCCTTCCAAGTTGCTGTATTGTAGAGTGATAAGTATCCCGCATGTTTATCGTCAGCTAGAAAAAGCCAACGCATCGTACCATCAGGATTATTAATAAAATAAATTTTTATTGTTTCTTCTCCAATAGAAAGTCCCGCATAAAGCGCATTTTCAACGTTACCATCGGGATTAAAACCAGAAGTTAAATCGACATAAAACAAAGTCTCATCTTCTTGAAATATTGGTTCTTGCAATAGTCGAAAATCAATGTTCTGAGCGACCGTTAATCGGTGATAAGGATCAAAAATGGCAAGTGTTTTCTTCTCAGGCGAAAAAATATCACGCAGCAGAACTAGATCGGAAAGATATATAGGTTTTTGCATTGGATTCCGTACTCCGATATATACGTGATGAAACACCTAATGGTTCGATACTAATTGTAATAACAATTAAGAGATAAAAAAGAATTCCATAATTTGTTTCACCAAAGATTCCGAACTCTGTTAATGAGTTTATGAGTAATGGAATAAAAATTAATAACGCAGACGTTTTTTGTGCTTTATCAGGATGTGTTAAAAGTGCATGTAAGAAAGTACTTAGCTGTGATAGCACTAACAACAATCCTACTAATCCTAGTCCTAATAATACTTGTAAAAAAGTATTATGAGTCATGGCTCCTGAATATGCATTCAGTGATTCAAATTTATCGGCATAATCGATTCGCATATATCCAAAACCAAACCAGGGTTCACGCGGGAAATTATACGTCAATAAATCTTTCCAAAACGGAATTCTTCCTGTCATACTCATTACCTCTTCTGCATTACTTTGTTTTACAAAAATTTGATATCCAAGCAATGGAATTGTGAGTATTAACAAACTTCCTAAGGCGATCTTAAATGCTTTCGATTGTTGTTTATATCCATAAAGTCCAATTACTAAAAGCATCGAAATAAAAGAAGAGCGAGATCCAGTTAGAAAGAGTAAATAAATTAATCCTCCAATAATAAATATAGATCGAACGCTATATTTATTATCCTTAAATAACATTGGTAACATTACTGCTATTCCTACAACAAGCAACATTCCTAGCTCATTTGGATTAATAATATATCCACCTAATCGTGATACTTCGCCACCATGTGTTAGTCGATAATATTGATCTGGGTCTAAAACTTTACCTATTGCAAACCATGCTGCAATTAATGCTATTGCTGGTGCAATAATTTTATGCAATTCGAAATACCCTCCTGGATACAAGGATTTACATGCTAATACTAATCGCATAAAAAAGAATGCAAATACAAAGCTTTCAATATCCATAAATATTTGTAGCAACGAATATTTAAAAGAGCTTGTCCATAATAAAGATGCAATACCCAAAACTAAATATCCAAAATATAACCAGAGTGGCAAAGGGTATTTAATTTTATAAAGTGGCTTATCACTTCGCATTTGTTGAATAATACTTGCTGTAATAACAGTAATTGTTAATGTCGTTCGCAAACCTGCTTTTAATGCTTGTGTTATTATTAAATCTTCTGACAAAACGAAGTAACTAATGATTCTTAAAAGAATTATCGAAACAAGAAATACTCGAAATCCAGGAGCAGGATTCTTATAGATCGCTTTAGCGTTCATAAAGGAGTTATGCTGCATAAACGTCTACTAATTTTTTTGCAATACTTAACCAATTAAACTCATCCTCCACCATCTTAAGTGCCGAATTTCCCATTAGCAGATGTTCGCCCTTCTCAAACGATTGATCGAAATTTAATAATGCATGTGCAATTGTATTCGAATCATTTTTTTTCAGATGTATTCCGCATTTACGTTTTTCAACAAGTTCTCCAACATTTGTTGCAGTACTTACTAAAAGTGGACGTTTTAATGCTGCCGCTTCTAATACTGCTGTTGGTGATCCTTCTGAACGTGATGTATGACAAAATAAATCCATATTTGCAATTCGATTTAATTTATCTTTTCCATAACGAGCGCCCATAAAAGTTACATGATCCGATAAGTTTAACGTTTTCACTTGCTCTTCTAAAATAGGACGATCAGGTCCATCGCCTATCAACCATAATTCCCCCTTCCCACCCTTTTTGTGGTACGCAGCAAAACCATCAATTAATAAATCCAGTCCTTTGTAATAAATATCTAATCGACCACAGAAACCAATTACAGGCGTATGTTTACGATGCATCTTATGGTATTCAAAATTTAGCTCTTCAAAATTTTGACCGTTAGGAATAATAACTTTATTGTTAAGTGTTACAATTTTCGCGATGTGTTCATATTCACTCTGTCCTAAAAATTGAACTTTTTTTGCTTCACGCAGAATTGTTTTTTCATAACGTTGAATATATAATCTCTTTAGCCATTTACTTTTATCTAAAGCAATCGCATTGAATGCGCCATGAGGAGTGTAAACATAACTCATCTTCATATCCTTTAAAAATCTTGTGATCTTGTAAAAATCAGCGATGAACGCGCCATGAATATGAAATACCGTTGATCGAGGCAAACGTGAAACTGAATACAATAATTTAGGATCTAAGTCGCGGTAGAAAGGTTGTGCACGAAATAATTTAGTAGGAAAATCACGGGGATAAACTTCTGAAGTCACATTAGATGTTATTCCCCATATTTCAACATCGAGACCTAATTCATGTAAATGTGAAGCATGATTATGTGCAACTTTATTCACCCCGTTCATGCGATTGGGATTTGCCTTTCCTAAAACTAAATGAATAATTTTTTGCGACATAATACCATTTATACGTAAGATTTATGGATTAGTTTAATAAAAATCTTACATTATAAAATCACAGAAATTGAAAAAGTTAAAGATGTTTTAATTCTTTACGAAGACTAAACAAATAAATAAATAAGGTGATAAGTTGAGTGATCATTAGTCCAGCAACAATTCCATAAATTCCAAATGATTTAATAATTGGATAAGCACACAATACGCTAAAAACAGAACTCGCTATGAACGAAATAAATATCAGTCTTGTTTTTTCTAATGTTCTTATGGCATATCTCAGAGGATATCCTAAAAATACGATTACATACAAACCACAAAAACAAACAAGCAGATGACGGTATTCAATGAAATCATTTCCATAACATGCATGAATAATTTCGCTACTAAAAATAGCAATTAATCCAAGCATTGTTAATGTGATGCATCCCATTTGCAATGTAAATTTCCAGAGATAACGAAACATCATATCCTTACCACCAATTCGTTGAAAGTTGGCTGCTCTTGCAGGAATAATATTTTCCATTGCAAGAAACAAAACATGTGTAACTCCAACAATATTTTGTGCCATTCGTGTAGCACCTACTGCTTGTGGACCAAGTATTGCTCCAGCGGCAATGATAAATAAGTTTCCAGAAAACCATTGCAATAGTGCAGTTGCTGTTAGCCATTTACTAAAATCCCAATGCTCTAAAAAAGTTTCTTTAATGTGTTGCAAATTAAATCGTAGTTCTTTAAGCGACCATAACGCAACGAGCGATGCGTATAAAAAGAAAACAGCCGTTAATAATAATACAAATTGTGCATCCATTGCTCTAACAAAATGAATACAAAATGCACTAACCAATACTCCGCCATAAGCAATTGTATCAATAATTATAGAGATGTGTGGCTTACCAGTTACAAAAAAATATCGTCGAAAGAAATCTTGCAACAAGAAAGAAAATACTGCTAATGGAAATGCAAGGATTATACTTTCTACTTTCCAAGTCTTTAAAACATAACCCATAAATATTACAGTAATAAAAGACAAGATGCCCATCAATGCTGCAAATAATATTTGTTTAATTACTAAGGCTTGTAAATAATTTTCCTGTTGCTCTGGCGATTTTTTTCCACTCAGCGTTTGCATTGGTGCTATGATGAAAGGTTGATTAATGCTACTAGCAATTAAAACACCGATCCAAGCAATGCTATAAATACCAAAACCATTTATTCCAAGATATCGTGCTAACACAATGCTCGATAAAAAACTAAAGCCACTAACAATAGCTTGATCCGCATAAACCAGTGCTGTACTGTTACGCCTTAAAAGTTTAGGTATTGCAATGGAAATATTCATATACTTTTACCAAACAAATAAATTGGTTAATTGTGGTGTCGTTCTTTTTGATGACGATATTTTAAATTTACTTGGACGAATATATCCTGTATGATTACGTTTTTCTTTCATCGCATTTAAAACATAATGAACCTCTTTTAAACGATATTCTTCTTTAATCATTTCAGCGTTTGCGATTAATTCATCACGACCTGTTTCTGCTCGAACAACATATAAATTTAAATCACTCCATTTCATAAATGGAATTGCATCAGTATATTCACCTACTTCAGGAGTGTCAATAATTACAGCATCATATTGATGACGCAATTCATCAATGATTTCTTTTGTGCGATGTGTTGCAACTAAATGTCCTAATGGAGTAGTTTCATTTCCACAAGTGATTAGGTCTAGATTTGGAATCGATGTAATCTGAATCACATCTTGTAGCGATCGATGTTGAATATACACTTCACTAATTCCTGCCGATCCTCTAACATCAAACAGTTGACCAAGGCAAGGTTTATAGGTGTTCAAATCAATCATGATAACCTTTTTATCCATCGCAGCTAATGTGCGCGCTAGATTTGTTGCAACAAACGATTTACCTTCCCCCTTACGAGTGCTTGTAACCGTAATTACCATCGGTTGATTCGATGATTGATTCATCATGATGCGCGTACTTAATGCAGTGAACGCTTTATAAGCAGGCTCGTCTTTGCGAAGTTTTTCGATATGCCCAATTACTGGAATACTACTATTTGGTGAAAGATCTTCAGGAGCATTTACAGATGGTTTCATGTAGTGACGTAAATACGCGATTACAATTCCTATCACTAAACCTAAAAATAATGAAACTCCCCAAACAACATTTGAATGTGGAGAAACTACATCTAACGGTAATGTTGCAACTTCTAAAATTTTATTAAACGAAACATTTACTTGACGCGTAATCATCGCTTCTGTTCGTTTCTCAATTAAAAAGTTATAAATTTTTTCATACAAAAAATAATTTCCTGTCAACTCTTCCAAAGTACTTTCTTTTTCGGGAACTCCTTTAAACGTTGCGCGTTCATCATCAATTGCAACATACAACTCGTCTTGTTTCGTCAATAATTTACGACGTGTATTATTTATACTTTCTACAAGAAATGCCTTTTGTTGTACAATCTCAGCATCTACATTTTTTACACGATCATTATCTGCCGTATACTTACGAAGTAATTCATCGTGCTCACGTAATTTACCGTTGAGATGTGTTACTGCTTCAGTAAATAATGGATCTTGAACAGAACCATATTCAGGACCAGAAAAACGAATTTCCTTATTCTTACGCAGATAATCACTCATATTTTCGAGTGAGGCCAACTGCATATTCAAATCTACCTTCTGAATTTCTAACTGTCCTAATGTTTTATAAGTAGCTTCAGTTGCCTGAGGAATATTTACAATATCATTTTTTATACGATAATTTTTTATTGCATCACGAGCCTGCTCTAATTCAAGGCTAACAATTGATAATTGCTGATTAATAAAGTCAACTGTGTTCCCAGCAAGATCTTTTTTTTCTTCAATACTTTGATCAATGTAAGATTGGGCAATTGCATTCACTAATTTAACAGCTTTTTCTGCGATTGGATGTGAATAATAAACCTTGATTACGTTCACATCCTTATCAACTGCTTTTACAAGATAATCTTTTGTTAAATATTTATTGGTAAGTGCTGTGCTTGAGTAAACGGTAAATCTCCACGGAGCCGCTAAATATTGTGTTGTTTTATATTTAATGATTGGGTCATTTTTATGAAGCGTAATGCAAACACCACGATCACAAACTTCTTTACCAAATTCACCTTGCTTTTCTATCTCTGTACCAACAACATTGTATGTAATTTTAAATTTATTTCCTGATAAATAACGGAATTCATAATCACGTTTGTAGAATGTACTATCTGAAATTTTAAAATCTACTTTGAAGGGTGTATCACCATAAATTTCTTCCGTTTTTAGTTCACCTTCATGAAAATATTCTACATAAAAATCTAAACGCTCTAATGCCTTCTGGAAAAAATTCCTAGACTTTAAAACCTCCACTTCTGTTTGAACTTTATTATTGCTTTTAAAAACATCGAAGTCCCGGTAGAGATTGGAGCTCGCCATTCCTTGTTGTGGATCTTCAATTTTTAAGGTGGCACTTGCCTGATACTCCGGTGTAGCCATGTACAAATATCGTGTAGCAACAATGCTCGCGATCATGATACAAATAAGAACCAAATACCAACGTTTTTTCAACGGGTATAAAATGTGTGAGAGACTTCCTGGTGAGCGCATAATTATTTCTTTGAAACGCTGTACACTAATGCTATTGCTGTAATTAAGCTGGCAAGCGGAATCAGCTTAGCAGAAAATCGATCGAATTTTTTTCCTCCTGATGGTGGAATGTAAACCACATCATTTGGATAAACTCTTGTATCACTTAAGGAAGTATTTGTCATGTCAACTACAAATGATTCTTTTCCTCTTATTATTTTAACGCTTGTTGTTTTTGCATAATCTGTAAATCCAGATGCTTTTGCAATAAGATCTATTAATCGAATATTATCGGCGCTATAAATATAAATTCCTGCTCGTTGAACTTCACCAATAATTGTTACTTCGTTATTTAAGATTCTTAAATTTATAATTGGATCAACAATAAATTTCCCGTAAGCTTTTTCAAGAACTTTTTTTGCTTGCGTTAAAGTAAGTCCTTCCAATTTTGTAATCCCGATTTGTGGAAGGTTCACTTCTCCTTTGGAATCAATCATCAGCCACTTACCCGTTTCTTCTTGTACATTATATATATTATGTACCGATCCAACGCTCAAATCTTCGTGTCCCCAAATGCTAATCGACATTTTATCGTTAGGCTGTAATACCTTTTCAACAGTTTCATCAACACTGCTAGAGGTAGTTCCTTGCTTTGGTTGATTGTTTGTTGCTGTATGCGAATACAAAACATATTTATTACACGAACTAATGATGCACATGCTAAATAGCAGCAATAGCATCGTTCTGATTATGGTTAAAAGTTTCAATGTGGTTAACATGGTTTGGTTAAAAATGAATTTCGTTTTAAGACTTCATCTCTTGCGTAATTAAACTCATTTCAGCTTAAAAAGGTTGCAGTTTTGCTGGAAATATTACAGCATGCTTAAAAAGTAAATTGGAATGAAAAAAATGGCACCTGTAACTTGTGTTTAACGTGGGTAGGTTTGAAAAGGTTACAAATTTTTCGATGCTTGAATTTACTGGGTTATTATAAGAATTTTTTTCTCCCACAAAGGCTCAAAGACCACAAAGATTATAATAACTGTCCCACTATTTTTCTATGAATACCTTCTTTAATAAGATTAACATTAAAGTTCACAAGTATTGCCAGCTTCATGTTTGTTAATTTGAGATAAGTCAACACCGTTTTATGATGAACTTTTTCAAGGTGTTCCACCGATTTAATTTCAACTATTAATTTGTTTCCCATAATTATATCAGCTCTAAATCCAATATCAAGAACTGTGTCTTCATAATTCGCTACAATACCTTGTTGCCTTGTAAACGCAATACTTCGCTTATCTAATTCGTAAGCAAAAGCTGCTTCATAAACACTTTCAAGTAAGCCTGGCCCAAGTGTAGTATGTATTTTATAGCAAATATCAACGGCGATAGTAGCCAATTCGTTTTCTGTCATAATTAATTTTAAGTTTACAAATAAAGCAAATAAAAACACCTTGTGTCTTTGTGGGATGTATTTTCACATATTCAGCAGATACGTTTTAAAGGTATTTGACGAATGTCCATTCTGTTCCAAAAAAAAAGAACTTTGTGGACTTTGTGTCTTTGTGAGATGCATTTTTAATTTTGTAGAATATATGTTTTACAAAGTGTTGATGAACCTGTAATCTGTTCCAAAAAACCTTTGTTGACTTTGTGTCTTTGTGAGATGCGTTTTTAATTTTGTAGTATCGCAAAACTTAAAAGAGATATGCCAATTAATTAGGCTAAACATACTTTAAAAATTATTTTAAAGTCTAACTCAATGGGAACTCTAAAACACTTACAAAAACACCTCGAACAATAAAACCGGTTAATTCATCTTCAACTAACTCAATTGGTTTATATTTTATTTTATCTTTAAAAGCGTGTCATTTATCTTGGTCCCATAAATCTATCTCCATTAAAGTGAATCATGTGCTCTGGCACATCAGCCAGCCACACTTCAGTTTCCCAAGCAATATTATTGGAGTGTTTTTTGAATTCTGCGAAATCAGGAAATGCTGTTACATAAATTTTTCCCGCTTTACAATTTTTTAAAAATTCTTCTAGTTCAATAACTCGTTTTGGTGAAACAGGTCCATGTGATGTAACTGCTTCGATTAAAAACAACCAGTTCTTTGTATGATCATAAATGATAACATCTGGTAGTTTGTTGTGTTGATTTACTGGAATGCCCAATTCTTTCAACATTTTTTTGTCAACATATAAATCTTTTTTTGCAGTATCGCCCAAATATAAGATCGATCCGCCATTTGCAAAACGTGCTGCAAAATTGTGAACTATGGCTGCTTGAACTTCGTTATGTTTTCCCGCAGATAATTTTAATGTTTTACCATTACTAAGTTTAACAGGAATTAAAATTTGTTTTCGTTCTTTTTTATATTTTTTTGATAGATCGCCTTCTTCAGATATAAATTTGCCAACTGCTTTTTTCCACTCTTTTGTTCCAAATGTTTTGATTGCGTCTAATGCGCCTTGTGTTAAAGCGTAGTGAGCATTTGGGCTGTTTACTGGCAGTTTCGGGTTATCTGGATTATAGTCTGCTATCCTTGCTTGAACAAATTGATGCAACACTTGCCTACGAAAAGTTTCACGAGAATTGGGAGCATATTCTCTCCCATAAAAATCATACACAAAAGCCATAATCCCTTTCGAAATTTTTTGACTTGTTTTTGTTACTTTATTCCATTTATTACGTGGTTTAATTCCTCCCAACGCTAAAAGTGTATATGCAGATGTGTCGTTTTGCTGGGCTATCGGCAGTCCAAGTTCTTTCAAAATCATTTTTGCTTCGTCTAGTTTACTCATATAGGCTTGTTGCGAGTTCAAATTGTTCAATTACCTTATTGTTTGCATTTTCTACCGAAAAATCATTTGAAAGAATGATGTTTTTCCCAATTTCTATTATTGTTTCAAGTTCAGGCAGTGGGAAATCCCTAAGTTCTGTCGCACTTACATTTACGTTTCCGTTAAATATTCTGAAATAGGAATCGAAGAGAGTGCTATTTAGTAAAGCACACAATCCAATAATTTCATTTCTATCCAAATGACCTTTGGGACGATAAATATAATTTACTTTATTCTCAACACCAATGTATTCTGATTTAATAAAATTACAGAAGTAGGGAGCTGCAATTAATCTACTCTTATCATCTTTACTACTGAAACGCCTTAGTAAAATATAATTTTTGTTTGGAATTAAAATAGATTTTGATTCATTTTCAATGCTTATATATTGTCCTTTCTCAGGCTTTGGAAGAGGCCATTCCAAAATCATTTGTTTTATATTATGCAGCCAAAATAATGGAGCAAGAAACACTGTTCCATTTTGGTAGTTGTCTTGAATATATTCTTTGCTTCTAAAACCAACAACAGGACCTGTTGAAATTTGAATATTATATTTATTTAAATTTCCGTTCCATTTTTTGAAAATATTTAAAATAGATTCTTCAAAATCATTGGTTGGCAAATAAAGGATTTTTTCATTTGAATTTAAATCAATCAATACTTTTTGCTTGAATGTTTTTGTTTGGGGCGTAAGAATGTCTTTTAATCCCTGAGATGATGAAATGATAACATTATGATTGGGATTGTTTTTTTCTTTTCGTTTTCCATTAATAATTACAGTTTCCTGTAATACCTTGTCTCTATTAAATGTGTCTTTACGGGAAACGAATAAATGCACATTATCGATCTCAATGATTTTAAAAAAGTATTCGCGAAATAATTTGAAATAACTTCCAGAAGCGAAGCTTCGGGGAGTTATAAAAATAAGTTCTCCATTTTCTTTAAGCAGTCTAGCGGAAACAGCCATAAAAATGGCATATATATTCGGATGCCCATTTACAACCCTTTTAGCAGCTATAGAACGCTTGTCGTCTATAGAGAGTTTAAAATAAGGAGGATTAGAAATGATTATATCAAACGGCTCTGTTTTTTCTGAAAACATATTTATATTTTCTGAAAGACAGTTGGCATTTTCCAAAACAAAATCATTTGTATTAAGCAAATAATTAAATTTAATTTTCTTTGATTGCAACCATTCCTTTATATAATCAAGTGATTTTTTTGTTAGCGGAATTAAATTATTGTCCGTTTCATAAACTACTAATTCTATAAATTGAATATTTTTATTTGTTGCAAGTCGTTCTATTAAGGCGCAAGTCAAAATTGCTGTTCCACAACCTGGATCAAGAATTCGCAAAAAAGTATTTGAAGTGTTTGCAAAGGATCCCATTAGTTTGGCAATTTCTACAGGCGTAAAAAATTGTCCGTTTTCTTTTTTGTGTTCCTGATTTACTGTTGAAGCATAATAAATCCCCAACCTGTCGGCAAAATGACTCGGTAGCTCGTTTGCTAAAGGTTGTATAGAATTATTATTTGCCATTTTTATTTTTAATAATATAATTAATTTTCTTTTCGGCAACTTGCATAGCCTTTAAAGCTACTTCTTCGTCTCTAACTTCATAAACCAATTTGTCACTAAAAAATGATATAAGTAATTCGTTCTCGTCTTTTCCAAAAAATTTGGCAATCCGTTTTACTTGATCTTTTGTTGGCATTCGTTCGTTGCGTTCGATTTTACTTAACAAGGCTTGGTCAATTTCAATTACTGCTGCAACTTGTCTAAGTAATAGAGAATTCTGTTCTCTCAATTCTCTAATTATTTCTCCTATGCTTTTCAATTTGTATATATTTGACTTGACATTTAATGTCCAAAAGTATTGAAGGAGTTTGAATTATCAAATATTTTTTATTAATAATTGTTTTGTCTGTGATAGGCAGAAATTTCCCATCCTAAATTTCCCACTTCTCCAACTACCCTTATCAACATTCAAATGCTAAAAAGCATCCTGAAAAACATGGTTCTATAAAGAGGAAAAACCTAATTTCGTATCCTCAAGAAGAAAGTCATGGAAGTGAAAATCATTAATCGCTCGAAACATAGCCTACCCAACTACGAAACGGAGTCCTCCGCTGGGATGGATTTACGAGCCAATCTCGATGAGGTAGTTACTATTCAATCGCTTCAACGTGTGATGATTCCTACTGGTTTATTTATGGAGTTGCCGATAGGCTTCGAAGCTCAAGTTCGTCCTCGTAGCGGATTGGCATGGAAACATGGCCTTACAGTATTAAATAGTCCGGGAACAATTGATGCCGATTACAGAGGAGAAATCAAAGTGATTCTTGTAAATCTCAGTAATGAGTCCTTCGAAATAAAAGACGGTGAACGTATCGCTCAAATGGTCATAGCTCGTCATGAAAGAGTGCAGTGGAAAGATGCTGTTGAACTTCAGGAAACAGAACGTGGAGCAGGAGGATTTGGCTCGACAGGAAAGTGAAATTATTAGGTAACACCTTTTATATTACAGTATTTAACAATTCACATATTATAACCTTTGAAAGTTGTATAAACACAGCCTTCTGAATTATTCATTTCTATGAAAATCATCGTTCCAATGGCGGGTATGGGAAAAAGGATGCGCCCTCATACGCTAACTACTCCTAAACCACTTATCCCCGTAGCAGGTAAACCAATTGTTCAACATCTTGTTGAAGATATTATCAGGATGTGCAACCAAAAGGTAGATGAGATCGCTTATGTGGTAGGACATTTTGGTGCTGAAGCAGAGAAAAATCTTATTCAAATTGCTGAATCATTGGGTGCAAAAGGAACGATTCATTATCAAGATACTCCTCTGGGAACGGCCCATGCAATACTCTGTGCTGAGTCAGCGTTAACGGGGCCAGTGGTGGTCGCTTTCGCGGATACACTATTCAGCGCCGATTTCAATATGGATCCTCAATGTGATGGCGTTATCTGGGTAAAACAAATCGAAGATCCTCGCCAATTTGGTGTAGTAAAAACGGATAAAGATCAAGTAATTACCGATTTCGTGGAGAAGCCTCAAGAGTTTGTGAGCGATTTAGCCATTATCGGAATCTATTATGTTAAAGATGGCGATAACTTGAAAAAGGAATTGCAATATTTAATCGATAACGACATTAAAGATAAGGGTGAATATCAACTTACCAATGCGCTAGAAAACATGAAAGCAAAAGGTCTGCGTTTAAAAGCTGGTCGTGTTGATGAATGGCTCGATTGCGGAAATAAAGATGCAACAGTTTATACAAATCGTAGAGTGCTGGAAATTAAATATCCAAAATCTTATATCGCTAAAACAGCAACACTAACAAATTCGATAGTGATTGCTCCTTGCCATATCGGTGAAAACGTACATCTCGAAAATTCAGTAGTAGGACCGTTTACTTCGGTAGGCAATAACACAAAAATTATTGGTAGCGTAGTTAAGAATAGTATCATTCGCGATCATACTTCTATTAAAGATGCAGGTTTAGATAATTCATTAGTTGGAAATCACGTTCATTACAAGCAAAAGCTCAACGATTTAAGCATGGGCGACTATACAACAGAATCATGATCAACAGTAAATTTTTTCTTTGCGGATTCGCATTGATGGTAATGATGAGCGCTTGCAGTAGTACAAAAAGTACTTCTGTAAAATCATCGTCGGGAACTACTTCAAAAAGTAATGCTGCTGCCTTAGAAGAGCAACGTGTAAATGCTACCTATACTTTCTTCAATGCTGTAAAAGAAAAGTTAATCGGTAATCCTGAAAAAGCTGCAACCGAATTCGCAACATGTTTACGTAGTGATCCAAAAAATCATGCAGCGATGTATGAATTGGCATCCATCTATAGCGATAATAAAAAATACAATGATGCATTATTTTTTGCAAAAAGCGCGAATGAGTTAGATCCAAAAAATGAATGGTATGCTTTGCTTTTAGCGGATACTTATGAAAAAACAGGAAAGTACAATGAAGCAAGTACGATCTATCAAAAATTAATTAAAGATCATCCTGATCATGTAGAATATTATTTCAGTCAAGCAGAAACATTTTTATATCAAAACAAAATTCAGGATGCAATAAAAACGTACGACTTAGCCGAACAAAAAATTGGTGTTAGTCGTGATTTGATTTTACAAAAGCAACGTCTTTATTTAAAGATGGGAAAAGTAAATGAAGCTGCGGCAGAGCTTGAAAAACTAATTAAATCGGAGCCTGTTAATCTTGATAATTATTCTTTGCTTGTTGAAATGTATCAGGTAAATAATTTATCGGATAAAGCATTTGAAACGATTCAACGAATGCAAGCTATCGATCCTGAAAATCCGAATGTAGCATTATCACTTGCAGAATATTATCGAAGCAAAGGACAAAAAACAGAATCGTTTGAGCAATTAGAAAAAGCTTTTCGAAGTAAAGATTTAGGAAGTGATACAAAGATTCGAATTCTTACAAGTTATCTTCCAATAGTTACTAGTAATCCTGAGCTACTAACGCAAGCGTTATCGTTAAGTAAAACAATGAGTACCATTCATGCCACTGAAGCTAATCCACAAGCTGTTTATGGTGATTTCTTGGCAATAAATAAAAATTACGAAGAGGCAAGAACACAATACAGAGCTGCGCTTGCACTTGATAAAAAAAATCTGCAAGCATGGTTACAATTATTAGCTGTTGACCAGGAGCTACGTGATTTTAAATCGATGGAAAAAGAGGGTGAGGAAGCTATTTCACTTTATGCAGATCAAAGTTTACTTTATCTCTATACAGGCATTGCAAAAATTCAAAACAAGAATTATGAGGCAGCGGCAAAAACTTTGCTTTCAGGAAGTAAAATGGTTGTTGATAACGATGCACAATTAGTTGATTTTTATTCCAACCTTGGTGATACGTATAACAATTTAAAAAAGTATGAAGAGTCAGATAAGTATTATGATAAAGCATTAACGATTGATGCAAACAATGCATACGTGTTGAATAACTTTTCCTATTATTTATCACTTCGAAAAGATAAGCTTGACAAGGCGGCTGAGATGGCGAAGAAGGCAAATGATTTAACACCCAACTCCTCAAACAATGAAGATACTTATGCATGGGTTCTTTATTCGCAAGGAAAATATGCTGAAGCAAAAACATGGTTAGAAAAAGCAATCGTGAACGGTGGTGATAAAAACGGAACCATCCTCGAGCATTATGGAGATGTTTTATTTCGTTTAGGAAATACGGATGACGCAATGAGCAATTGGCAAAAAGCAAAACTCACAGGTGATCATAGCGAATTTCTTGATAAAAAAATTGCTGATAAAAAAATCTATGAGTAATAAACGTTACTTGCATATTCGGATTTTGATTGCCGTTATTGTATTGCCGTTTATTTTTTTAAACAGTGGATGCAAGAGCACTAAAAGAGCTGCAACAGCAGTAACAATGACGCCGCCAAAGCCATTGGAAGATCGTTCCGTACAAGACTTACTTGAGAAGCTCGAGAAAAATTCTTTTAAGCCTGAATACTTATCAGCAAAAGCAAGTGTTGTAATGAAAGGAGGAGAAAGTGAAACTTCTTTCAACATTACAATTCGATGCAAACGAGATAGCATTATTTGGATTTCTATTTCACCATTATTAGGAATAGAAGTTGCACGTGTTTTAGTTACTCCAGATTCAGTAAAATTTATTGATCGTATTCATGGAAAATATCAAGCAAGTAGTTTTGAAACGATCAATAAAATATTACAACTTAAAGTAAATTTTGAAATTGTACAAAGTATTTTACAAGGAAATTTCTTTGCTTACAAGAAAAATGAAAATAGATTTAATTCTGTTTACATAGAAGATAAATATTATATTCTAAGTTCATTAACGAAGAAAAAACTTCGTCGTTCACTTGAAGAAAAAGATCCTAATAGCGCAGTTATTCAAGATGTTTTTGTAAACGATTCTACTTTTAGAGTGACGCAAGTTCAAGTAGAAGATCAAAAAATTTCGAAGACATTATTAACTTCCTATTCTGATTTTCGCGGTACGAATGCTGGAGTGTTTCCTTACAAACAAGAAACGAAAGTGATTGCAGATAAAAATTTTGAGATAACTATTGAGTATGGCAAACTAAATGCCGGTGAGCCACAAGAATTCCCATTCTCCATTCCAGCAAATTATGAGCGTATTCGCTAAGCGAGTTATTTATTGTATGATTTTTTTGCTGCTTCCATTTATGGGAAGTGCGCAAACAAAAAAAGATTTAGAAAGTCGTAAAGCGAAACTTCAGAAAGAGATCGAGTTTACCAATAAACAATTACAAATTGTAAGTCAGAATAAATCTGCTACCGCTGAACAGTTAGCAGCTCTTCGAAAAAAAATATCGTTACGTGTAGCATTAATAAACACCATCAATTCAGAAGTGAATTCTTTAGGTGGTGAAATTGAATCTACTTCAAAAGAAATTACAGGCCTCGAATCGCAAATGGCACGGTTAAAATCCGAGTACGCTGAGATGATTCGTTATGCATACAAAAACAGAAATGTTTATCAACGCTTGATGTTTGTTTTTGCAGCTGATGATTTCAATCAAGCATATAAACGATTAAAGTATTTGCAACAGTACAGCGAATATCGTCGTCAACAAGCTATTTTAATTGGACAAACCCAAACAAAGCTTAGCGATAAGAAAGTTGTTTTAGAAACTCGTAAAAACGAAAAGACGAATCTGCGCAACAATCAGCAGCAACAAAAAACAACTCTAGAAAAAGAACAAGTTGAGCAAGATAAGTTGATGAAAAATCTCACTACACGTGAGAAAAAATTGCGCAAAGATTTAGCCGAGAAACAAGCTGCGAAATTAAAATTAGATCATGCAATTGAAAATATTATCCGTAAAGAAATTGAAGCGGCAAGGAAAAAAGCGGTTGCTTCTGGCAAGAAAAATATCACTAATACCAATGTTTTTAACTTAACTCCAGAGTCGCAAAAATTATCAAATAGTTTTTCTGGTAATCATGGTATTTTACCTTGGCCCGTTGATCAAGGATCGATTGTTAGCACCTTTGGCGAACATCCACATAAAGAGTTGAAAGGGATTATGATTAAGAATAATGGAGTAGATATTCAAACTTCGAAAAATGCTTCTGCTAGAGTTATTTTTGATGGGACGGTTAGTGGGGTTATCAGTATTCCAGGTGCTGGGAAAGCTTTAATCGTTCGACATGGAGAATATTTAACAGTGTACTCGAATCTTGAAAGTGTATCCGTAAAAACGGGAGACAAAGTAACCACTAAACAACATGTAGGGATAGTGGCTGCGAATAGCGATGGTGATCATGGTGAGTTGCATCTCGAAATTTGGAAAAATAGTAGTAAAATGGATCCTCAAACCTGGATTGCTAGACGATAAACTTCTATTTTGATGTTGCTTCTATTGGAATCATACTACTGATTTTCAGGAATTAACAAAAAAAATAGTTCGTACCTAAAAAGCCATTTATATTTCTTCATTATCAATCGTAGCTTTTTTCGTAGATTTGCTAACGTAATAAAAAATGATCATGATCAATACAATTCTTCTCGGTATTCTAGGTGGCATGGGCGGCTCAGAAACGCTCCTAATTATCTTAGCATTATTACTCTTTTTTGGAGGGAAAAAAATTCCTGAATTAGCAAAAGGGTTAGGTCGTGGGATTAAGGAATTTAAAGATGCATCGAAGGGTGTAGGTGAAGACGAAAATAAAATCGAAGAAAAAAAATAACAAAAGTCTTTCTATAATAAATGAAAAAGCCCTGTAGTTCTCTTACTATAGGGCTTTTTCATTTTGTTCCATTTAACACCAATGGTATAAAAAATTGTTTTGCTAGAGGATAGGTGCGTGCGTTTTCTCAGCAATACTTTTAATATCATTTAATCCTTGAGTAAACATTTCTCCCATCATTCCTTTAGATGCTGCAACCATTACTTTTACAAATGGATTATTACCAACATCACTTTTAAAATACCAAGTGACTTTTGTTCCTTCTGCAACTTTTTCAAATTTATAACCACTTTCACCAAGCCCACGATTTTTAAAATCAAGTATTGTTACGATCAATTCATTGGGTACAACTTTTGAAATTGTTAATGTACCTGTTCCTGTATTTTTGTTTGGACTAGCCCATGAATACGACGCTCCTTTACCTGAAGGAATATCATTGTAAGTTACTTTAATCATTGTATCTGCCTTTTGCCACGGCGACCATTTCTCCCAATTTTTTAATATATTTACTTGATCAAAGACAACTGCTGGTTCTGCTTTTATAATAACAGATTTTTCAAGATTTACATTCGAAGGAAGAAACAAACCAATGACCATAGCAATACCAATTACTATCAATAAACCGATGGCTATTTTTTTGAGCATGTTGATTTTATTGTTTTTAAATTAGGTGTACGAATTTAATTTATTTTAACGAATCACGTAGTAGGTCGGGACAAGTTGTTAAGTCTAATATATTCGATATCTCTACTTTTTTTAATGATACAATTATTAGAATTAATTTTCATAAAAATTTAAAATGGAAAATCAATTATTTAAGATCTTGATTAATTTATTATTTATCAAATATGATTTTTATCAGTTAATTTTACATCGTTAAATACCTTTCATTTATAATTTTATAATGATGCAATTGATGACCGATAATTGCGTAGCCTAATGCAAGTGTTGTAATTTTTCTTCCACTCGCTGTTCCTTCTGCTAATAACATTTTATCTGTAAAAGAAGTGAACAATTGAATTGTTGTTTCGCGAACAGCAATTAATTCTTGTAATAAATCTTTCATGTTACGATGTGTTGCATCAGCATGAGCGGCATAATCATTTTCTTCAAATCCCGGAAGTGCTGTTGCATCCATCCGTGCAAAACGTAAGGCGCGATAATTAAAAATTCGTTCTGTATCTATCATGTGTTGAAACAAATCTTTTGCTGTCCACTTGTTGGGAGCGTATGCTTTATCGCCAAGATCTTCTAGTTTACTAAAAGGAATACTATGAATTGCTTCCTTTGCCTTCTGCAAACCTTCTATTAATTCAATGTCGTAAGCTACTTGGATATAGTTATCGAAGGCTTCTGTTACATAAGGGATATCGGACTTATTCATGGTGTTAAATTATTTGTTGTTAAGTGTGTAAATTTCATAAAAAATATGATGTGATTTTCGACTTATTCTTCTTCGTTAAAAAGATTTTTAGCATCTTCGCTGAATGAGTTTTAAATCAGTAGCAGTAATTGGTGGTGGAAGTTGGGCAACAGCGATAGTAAAAATTTTGTCTAACAACGTAAGTGAAATTCATTGGTGGTTGCGTAGTGAAGAATCCGTAACTTTTATTAATCGTTACCAGCATAATCCAAATTATTTAAGTGACGTTTCACTTGATTTATCGATCGTAAAACCAAGTACTAATTTAGAGCAAATTATTGATTCATCCGAATGTGTTGTGCTTGCAATTCCAGCAGCTTTTTTAAAAAACACATTGTCATCATTACCTGTTACTATCTTTAAAAATAAAAAAGTTTTTTCTGCAATAAAAGGAATTGTTCCGGAGCATAATTTAATTGTTGGTGAATATATGCACTCGCATTTTGATGTGCCATTCGAACAAATTGGTGTCCTTACTGGTCCATGCCATGCAGAAGAAGTTGCACTTGAAAAATTATCTTATCTCACTGTTGCTTCTCCTAATTCAAACAACGCATCTGCATTAGCATCAGTACTCAATTGTCGTTATATTAAAACAAGTATTTCGGATGATATCTATGGAACTGAATATGCCGCGGTATTAAAAAATGTGATGGCGATTGCAAGTGGAATATGTAACGGCTTAGGCTTTGGCGATAACTTTCAAGCGGTATTAATATCAAATGGTATTCGTGAAATAAAACGTTTTGTAGATGCAGTACATCCTATCAAAAGAGATATCAATGATTCTGCTTATTTAGGTGATTTATTGGTTACTGCATATTCTCAATTTAGTAGAAACAGAACTTTTGGAGCCATGATTGGTAAAGGCTATTCGGTGAAATCGGCACAATTGGAGATGAATATGGTTGCAGAAGGGTATTATGCTGTTGCATGTATCTACGAAATCAATAAAAAATTTAAAGTTGAAATGCCCATTTGTCTGGCGGTTTATAACATCCTTTACGAAAAAAATAGCCCTCGATTAGAGATAAACAATCTTGTTGACACTTTTAATTAAGAAAAAGAACCCTATTTACTTCCTAAATACCGGTTCAAATAACAAGATTTTTTCCCGTTCCCCCTCTGTTTTTACCCATTGAGATTGTTTATGCTCCTATTCCTAATAAAATACAAATAAAATCAGTTGATAGTGTTAATTAAATTCCTATATTTAGGTCAACCTATCTGCTTGTCAATTCTTTAAGATATTAACAAATTTTCATTGTTGATATCAATAAATTCTTGATAAATATGTGTGATTATATCATGATTGGGTTTATAAAAAAATTCAGAATGGTCAAACGCTTACTTATCTGTTTATCCGTACTGTTATTGCCTTTTGTTTCAAATGCACAAACGTATTTGATGAGCAATACTACTGTGAATACTTGTGCTGGTACTTTTTATGACTCTGGCGGAAGCGCTGGAAATTATGCTAACAATGCAAATTCTACAATGACTTTTTGTTCAGGAATAGCAGGAAATTGTGTACGCCTACAATTTACTTCTTTGAATATTGAGAGAGGATATGATTCTATTTTTATCTACAATGGTGCAAGTATTTTGTCTCCTGTTCTTGCAAGATTATCAGGTAATATTGGAACAATAACTTATACTGCAACAAGTGGATGTTTAACTATTCGTTTTGTTTCTGATGGATCTATCACCGCTCCTGGTTGGTCGGCTAGTATTAGTTGTGTTAATTGTGCAACTGGTGGATGTGTCACTACTTGTAGCTCTGGTATTCCGCCAATAAATGATGCGTGTTCTGGTGCGATAAACATTGGTGCATTACCTGCTCCGGCTGCTTGTGCAAGTGGAGGTTTAGGTGCTGTATCAATAACAAATGGTTCCAATTTTTGTGCTACTGCCGAAACTCCATATACAACTATTTTAGGTTGTCAACCTTCTGGAAATATGCCTAGTCCCTCTGCGGATGTATGGTATCAATTTAGTATTACTGGTCCAATTTTAAATGTGTCGATAGCTGGTTTACAAACACCAAGTATTGGAATTTATTCAGGAAGTTCATGCGCAACAATGATTCCTCGAAATTGTGCAGTAGGAAGTGCGGGATCATTAAACACAACATTTGTTGGATTAACTCCAGGAAATTATTATTTACAATTAAGTGGTGCAAACGTGAATGATCAATGTGATTTTTCTTTATCACTTCAAAATAATTTTGATTGCAATCAATGTGTAAACGTAAGTACATTAGGTGCAGTTCCTTCGCCAGTAAATGGAACTTATTCTCCCGGACAAACAGTTAATTTTTGCTATACGATTAATAGTTATAATCAATCGGCAGTAAATTGGTTGCATGGTGTTGTTCCAATTTTTGGTCCTGGTTGGGATATGAGTACGCTTACAACTTCAGCTCCTGTTAGTTGTTCAGGAAGTGGAACATGGAGTTGGTATAATACACCAATAACGAGTAGTCAAACAGGTCAAGTAAATGGGCCAGGTTTCTTTTTTGAAACAAGTATTGGAAATGCCGCTGGAGTTTTAGATGGAAATCCTGGAAATAATTTTGGAGATAATAATGGAGGCGGATGTACCTGGACTTTTTGTTGGACGATCAAAACTTTACCTCAATCAACATGTGTTCCTGGCGTAAGTTTAAGTATGGGTGTTGATACAAAAGGCGATGGTGAATCTGGAAGTTGGAGTAATTTAGGATGCGTTGGTGATCCAATAGTTTCTTTGCCTGCAACTACATCTTGTTGTCCTCCTCCAACATTGGCTATCACTGATCCTACATGTGCGGGTTCAACAAATGGTTCTGTAATAGCAACTGGTCAAGGCACAGCACCATGGACTTATGTTTGGAAAAATTCAGCAGGTGTAACAGTTCAAACTGCTGGTAGTGTAAATGGGCCAAACACAATAAATAGTTTGGCAGCGGGAAGTTATTCAGTAACTGTTACAAATGGTACTGGATGTACTGCAACTGTTTCGTTTGCATTAGTAACACCACCTGTTTTAAATGCTGTTATCAATGTAACTCCCGTTACCTGTAATGGAGGATTAAATGGTACTGCAAATATTGTTGCGAATGGTGGATCTCCTGGTTATGCATACGCTTGGTCCCCATCAGGAGCAGGTGCTTCTTCAACGGGATTAGCTGCTGCAACCTATACTGTTACTGTAACGGATTTAAGAGGTTGTACCTACAAAGTCACAGGAGTAATAAATCAACCTGCAGCAGTTACAGCAACCATTTCGGCATCAACAAATATTTTATGCAATGGCGGTACAAATGGTAGTGCAACTGTTACTCCTGGTGGAGGAACTGCAGGATATACTTATTTATGGTCGAATGGAAATACTAACGCAACAGCAACAGGATTAGCAGCGGCAACTTATACAGTAACTGTTACTGATAGCAAAGGATGTACAAAAAGTACAACAGTTGTTATTGCACAACCAACTATTATAAATTTAAATTTAAATGCAACGGCTGCAAGTTGTGGTGTAAATAATGGAACAGCTTCAGTAATTGCCGCTGGAGGAACAGGAGCATTTCAATATGCATGGTCACCTGCTGGTGGAACAGGAGCTAACGCAAATGGTATTGGATCAGGAGGATATTCTGTTGTTGTAACGGATGCAAATGGATGTACGGCTTTAGGAAATATTGTTGTTCCCAATTTAACAGGTCCCACAGCAAGTATTTCCACATTTAATGGTGTTACATGCTTCGGTGGAAACAATGGCTCAGCAACTGCAACTGCAATTAACGGAACACTTCCATATAATTATGTTTGGTCTACAGGAGCATTAACTGCAACAGTAAATAATTTAGTTGCAGGAACTTTTACGGTAACAGTTACTGATGGAACAGGTTGTACATCTAATGCGTCTGTCATCATTGCACAACCACCAATTGTTACTTCAAACATAAATGGTAACACTCCTGTAAATTGTTTTGGTTCAGCCAACGGATCATTAACAGTTCAAGCTGGTGGTGGAACACCAAACTATTCCTATGTATGGTCGAATGGAAATACAACTACAAATCCTATTGGATTACTAGCAGGAAATTATACCGTTACAGTTACAGATAATAATGGATGTACTATGACTGCTAATACAATTGTTGCGCAACCACCATTACTACTTATCTCAGTTCCTTTAATCACAGATGTAACTTGTAATGGAGGAACGAATGGTGCTGCAACAGCAACTGGTGTTGGAGGTTTACTTCCTTATAGTTATGTATGGTCGACTGGATCAATTAATAATTCTATAACAGGATTGGCTGCGGGTAATTATACTGTTACTGTTTCTAACGGAAATAGTTGTACTGCTCAAACAACAATTACTATCAATCAACCTGTAGCTGTAACAGGAGCAATTAGTTCAAGTTCAGATGCAACATGTAATGGTACTGCAACAGGAAATGCAACAGTTACTGTAACTAATGGAATAGCTCCAATAAATTATGCATGGTCTCCTTCGGGTGGTAATGCTGCAAGTGCTACTAATTTAAGTGCTGGAAATTATTCCGTTTTAATTACTGATGCAAATGGATGTACAACGAGTACTCCAGTAACCATCAATGAACCGAATCCATTATTAGTCACGCTCGTTTCACAAACAAATGTTTTGTGTAATGGAGGAAGTACAGGAGCTGCTACGATTTCTGCAAGTGGTGGAACACAAAATTATAATTATGCATGGACACCTTCTGGTGGAATAGGATCAACAATTTCTTCTGTAACATTCGGAACGTATACTGTTACCGTTACTGATGCAAATGGATGTACAAATAATTTACCAGTAACAATTACAGAACCAACATTACTTGTTGCACAAATTTTAAACAATACTCCAGCACTTTGTAATGGTGATGCAACAGGATCATTAACTGCTGGTGGAAATGGTGGAACTCCTCCTTACAATTTTTTATGGAATGATGGAACAACTGCTAACA
>JBBRAW010000007.1:0-59887 GCA_038206385.1 Bacteroidia bacterium
GGCTTTTATTTTTTTGCCATTGATTTAACATTATTTGTGAAAACATTTAAGGCGGTCCTAACAGATCGCCTTTTTACTTTGTATGCGGTTATTGATTTTAATGGCAAGAATGCACTAATGCTTATTCTCCATCGTTTAAGAAATTTTGAACAATTATATTTATGTTCAATTACAGCAATGGTATTTCCTCCAGCGTAATCGTTGCTATTGTTTGAGAAGTTATTTTTTAGGTAGTTATTCAATAAAAGTAGCGTCTTTACATATTTAAAATGTAAGGGATCACAAATATCCATTGGCTTATAATAACTAAAAAGATAATTTCCCATATTTTGAAAAACCGTTTTACTGTTGGATAAATATAGTAAATAAATTAATCCAGCAAATACGTTCCCAAAAAATTATTTAGGCACTTACTTCATCTCCTCCACATCGCTTTCATCGTTCCAATAGATCTATCTTTTTATCAACTAATGGTAGTTTAATATTCAGTTTCATATTATTCATTGAAAAATACGCAGGGTTACCGAAATAAAGAGTTCCTTTTAACCTAATGTCAAATTCCAATCCTCATAAATTTAAAGTGTGAAATATTACTTATTATTTTTAAGTTGATTTATTTTTTGAAGTTCGTCCAAATCTAATTTGTCTTTGGGTCGACCAGTGTTGAACTTGGTAAGAATTAAATGGTGATAATCTACAACCGGAACTTGAATAGTTTTAAGTCGAAAGTAATTCCTTTTTTGCCATGCATCTTCAAAATTAACGAGATTAACTTTTGTAAGAAAGTCAATTTTAAGTGGAGGCTGGCCAATAGAAATAACTTGTGCTATGTTAAAGTCAAGGTTCTTTAATTCTTCAATATCACCTTTGTCCTTATTCATTTGAGCTAAAGCGCTTAAGAAATTCGTTTTATTTTCTTCCGAATTTCTTAACCAAAAATCAATATCTCCAGTATATCGTCCATAACCATAATAGTTAACCGCATAGCCTCCTATCAAAATAAAATCAACATTACATTGAAGCAGCTTTTCAATTACTTCAATAAAAATCGGTTCAAGTATTTTCATGAAATTGATTTATTTTTATTTTGCTTTGGTGAAATATTTTTACTTCCTCGGTCATATCTGAGCCATGAGTTATCTCACGTAACTTTTGTAAGTATGCCATTCTTTCTTCTGAACTCATATTCAATGTGTGCAAAAGCATTTGCTCATAAGACTCTTGGAAGGAGGTTACTGTTATTCTATTGTATGAAACAACAGGTTCGCTTAGTTCTTCTTGCTTTGTTATTTTCTTCCTTTTCATTTACTAAAGGTTTAATGTTACCGAGTCGGTCAATGCACCTTAATTTTCGTGAGTGGTTATTTGTTTGTTGAAATAGTTCGCAACAATTTCTTCAGCAGCATCGAGTACAGGATTGCTTTCGTTTGACATTTTAAAAATATCCATTGCCCTATAATACCTAAAAAGATAATCTCCCATATTTTGAAAAACCGCTTTTACTATTGGATAAATATAGTAAAATAATTTAATCCCAGTATCACATTAATAAAATTCCATTACTCTTCCACATCATTCTCTGGCTCCGGTAGTTCTAATAATTTTACCGCTTGAATTGCGTTTCCTGCAATGCCTTTTATTGATGCATGCATTTCGATGGTATTAGTTGTTACTTTTTCTATTTGCTTTTCACGTTGTTTCCAGATGCGTGTCATCGCACGTTTTTCACTTTCTAAATCCGTTCTCATTTGTGTGAAGCCTTCAACTATTGCTTCTACTTGTAATCGAAAAGTATTTCCAGTTAAATAATCATACAACATGTGCATTTTATCACCTTTATTTTCTTGCGATGAAATGGCATTACTAATCTGAATAATGGATTCGCGTAGCACCGAACACAGGCCTTTAAATTCATCGTAAGAACAAATCCATATTCCATCTTTTAATCCCATCCTATCCATATCGCTGGGCCGTGCATCGGTAACAAGTACTCCTATGTTTGCTCCACGCTCTCTGATATCGCCCTTAAACTTTTCTATCCATCCTTGCTGAAAATCTTTGGTGCGTTTACTTTCGTAATAAATGGATCCACAATTTTGATTGTTTCTGGTATTAACAATTTGTATACAGTCACCACCTCTAGCACCCTTTTTTATTTCTTCAATAGTATCTAAAGGAAATTGTGCTGCAAGCCATTCTTCGATTGCTAACTCCATTACCTCGCCTTGCATTTGCATCGATCCTTGCTCCTGCTTACGCTTCATTTCTTCGGTTAATCGCTTTTGATCTTCTAATTGCTTTTGAAGTTCTTTAAAACGCAATTCATTTTTATCTTCTTCTATTTTACGAATTTTTTCTCTCTCTTCGCTGATGGTTTGATTTATTTTTTGTTGTGACTCTGCTTCTATCGATTCTTTTAACTCACTTTTCTCTCGTTTTAATTTTTCAATTTCCGCTTTCGATTTATTTAAATCTTTTACCTGTTCTGATTTTTCATTCAACTCGTTTTGTAACAAAGCGAATTGATCAGCTTGTTCTTCCTTAAATTTTTTAGCAAGCTTTTCTTCAATTTGCTTTTTCTCTTCTTTAATTTTAGTGTCAATTCTC
This sequence comes from Bacteroidia bacterium, assembly GCA_038206385.1. GTDB lineage: Bacteria > Bacteroidota > Bacteroidia > AKYH767-A > OLB10 > JANXSD01. The sequence continues at coordinate 2,608 of JBBRAW010000007.1, forward strand.
TCTTGAAAAAGTTCGTTTTCTCTAAGTTTTTTTTGATCAAATTCTTCTTTTGCTTTATTCAAAACTTCAAATTCATTGTCATACTTTTTCTTTTCATCAGCAAGTTGCACTTGATATTTTTTTTGCAGTTTATCCTCTAACTGATGTGATAAAATATCTTGGACATCAATCGAAGTTCCGCAGTTAGGACATTTTATTTGTGTGTTATCTTCCATGTTTGATAATTAAAAATAGTGTAATGTTGTTTTATTGCAAAAAGCGCCCTGAAGTAAGTACAACAGGACGCTCTATAAAATTTTTAATTTTTATTTAATTCCTAATGATTTTAAGAACGCTTCAGAGTTGGGTTCTCGTCCTAAGAACGAACGCAATAAATCAATTTCTTCTTCGGTTGCTCCTTTTTCAAGAATGGTTTTTCTGTAGCGTATTCCAGTAGCATTATCCATCACTCCATTTTTTTGAAATACAGAAAACATATCTTGAGCAAAAACTTTCGACCATAAATATCCATAATAGTTAGCGCCGTAACCGTTAAGATGTCCGAAACTACAAATGAAATTAGAACCTTCTGGATATGGAATCTGATTGAGTGAAAAAAGTGATTTAGCAATTTGTGTTACCCCTTCTTTTTTTGTTAATGCGTAATTGTCTTCGTAAGTAAAATCAATTGTGCCTAAGTACGCTTGTCGCATATTTGCTATTCCAGAATTTACTAATTGTGCTTGTTTCATTTTGTTAAATAATGATTCAGGTAATATAGCTCCAGTCTTATAATTCTTTGCAAATAATTTTAGTGATGCATATTCCCAACACCAGTTTTCTAAAAACTGTGATGGTGCTTCAACAAAATCTCCTTTAACATTAAAGGGTCCTTGAGCTACAATATCACTACGACCCAACAGCGAATGAACTAAATGTCCGAACTCATGAAATAAAGTAATTACATCGCTGTGATTCAATAATGAAGGGTTCAGAATATTGCCTTCAGGAAAATTACAAATTAATGCAGAAACAGGTAACACTTCTACACCATTAGCATTTCTATATTGACTAATTGGAGAACATTCGAAATGGGTATATTTATTTTGACGAGGAAATAAATCAAAGTAAAACATTCCAATCAATTTATTTTCTTTATACATCTCAAATGAACGAACTTTAGAATACCAAATTGGTAGACTTTTAGTTTCTTTTATTTCTAAATTAAAAAGTTTTTCATATACCGTAAACATTCCCTTGATGGTATTATTCAACTCGAAGTATTCCTTCACTTCATCAGTGTTTAACTGGTATTTTGAATCCAATAATTGCTTTGTATAATAGGAGATATCCCAAGCAAAAATCGAATCCGTTGAATTGGGTTGTAATTGATGTTTTATAGCTTTTAATTCTGCAAGATCCTTTGTTACTAATGGAGCCAATTTTGTTTTTAAATCCGTTTCGAATGCCCAAACATTCGCTGGTGTTTTAGCCATCTTATCAACCAATGCATATTCAGCATAACTTTTAAATCCAAGTTGTAATGCTAATTTATTACGATAATAAAAAAGACTATCTAATACAGAAATATTTTGCGGATATGCTCTATTGTTATAATGATTATAAATGGTATGTCGTGCAAAATCACTTTCAGCATATTGTCCAATTTTTATAGAATTAGGACCATTAACATATACCATGTACTTTCCATTAGCACGCTTCCATCCTTTTAAATCCTCGGCAGGAACTCCTTTTAAATCTGCCTCGGTAAACTCTACACTGTCTTTACTTTCTGCAATGTTTTTTCCAAATGCACTTCCAAGATCTATAATTTTCGTATTAATTTCTTCCAACGATTTTCTTCCAACTGCGCTAATTTTCATTCCGTTTTTTTCGAAACTAATTAACATGTCTTTCACAAACTTTTTCTGTGAGGCATTTAAAGTTTTTGCATTTTCAGATTCCGAATATTGTTTTAAGTTATTGTACAATTTCTCATTTAAAATAAGATTACTGTAATATATCGATAACTGATCGCTTCCAAGTTCAGCTGCATTTCTAGAACTATCATCAACATACACTTCTTTAATCGTTCCTAGCTTGTTTAACAAATCAGAAATGTCGTATTGCAATTCATCATAACCCATTAACGTATTCTCCACTGTTTGCTTTCCTTTCGTTTCACCAATCAATCGTTGAATGCGTTGGTCAGAAATGTAAATTACAGTCTTAACCGCATCTCTTATTATCGTAGCATTCACCTTGTCGAATAATATTGGTGAGTTAGAATGTACCAATAATAAGTTAGGCATAACTTCTGAAAATGATTGGAAGTTGAAGCAAATTAGTGAAATGAATAATAAGAAGACCTTACGTGATTTGTTCATGAATTATGGTTGTTTGTGGTTGTCTGATTTAGCCTAATACCGTTGTTTATGATTCAAATATTAGGTTGTCGAAAATAGTGAAAAAACAAACAATAGAATTATTCAACTGTTTTCTTCTAAAAAGCGCTTCTTTGTTCGATTATACTGATGAAAAGCACCGAAATCGGACAAAATGCAGGTAATTGCTGCTCATGAAAATTTAAATTGCATTGGACTATTTTTTAAAAGTAAAGATTTCACTTTAGACCTTGAATCTAACATTATTTTAAAATTGAAATCTTTCGTTGAAAAACTTTCTTAATACTTTGCAGCTCCAAAAGATAATTTCCATTTGATAAATTAGCAACATCTAAAATGAGTATTGGCGTATCAATACTATTAGAAAAAATATTTTTTGAAATTATAACCGCACCATCTGAATTAAATAATCGCAATGTTACATTTTCTAACTCTTCTGGAAAAATGATATTTAAGTGTGTTGTTGCTGGATTTGGATAAACAAATAAATCTAGATTATTACTATTGATGGAAACTGCTTTTATATTTCCTGTACTACTTTTTCCATCATAATCAACTTGCCTTAATTGATAATAGGAAATTCCAGTTGAAGGTGATAAATCCACAAATGAATAATTATGTAGTTGTTGAGAAGTGCCCGCCCCCTTAACTTGACCGATCTTTTCAAACTGTTTTCCATTTTTACTGCGTAAAACTTCAAAATAATCATTGTTTAATTCACTTGCAGTAATCCATTCACAAACTACTTTTTTATTATCCACTGCCTTCGCATCAAAACTTAACAATTCAATCGGTAACGGACTTGACGAAGATGAAAGTGTCCATATCGGATTGTATACATTCACATTATTAACGGTAACAGAATTTGAAATTGTATTTGCGATTCCTGATGGAGGAGTTGTCCATGTTGAACCATTATTTGATTGCGTTTGTAATTGCGATTCATTAAGAGTATTCGTGCTTCCTCCACTTAAATCCCATTCGCTATCACGATACGTAAATGTTAAATCGCTTGTTGGTACTGTAGTATAATTCCCAGAATTAAATATCCAATAACGATCCAATGTGTTCGGACTATTATCGACACCTCCATTATTAATTAAAGAAGTTAATCCTGTTGGATATGGAAGATTATTGGGTGTTGAATTCGTTGCTGTTGGATACGTTGCGATGGAAATGAAACCATTTGTTCCAATACCCGCAGTAGTAACATTAAAATTTACAGGTAGATAGTTTCCAGATAAATTATTTCCAAATGGAAATATAAAATTTGTTCCAGTTGTAGCATTGCTAATATTCCATTGTAAAATTCCATATCCCAATAGTGCCGACGTTTCACTAATAATATATCCAGTACTTCTTGAAATGGAAATGTTCGAAGAATTATTTTGTGTTAACATTTGAGAATTCAAATCAATAAATCCAGCTCCAATAGAAAGTATTCCAGAAGGTGTTGCGTAATTCCCTCCTACAGAAACATTTTGCAATAATTTTTTATTTCCAATTCCTACTACTGTTAAATTATTAAATGCAGTTGTATTCGATCCTCCAATATTTTGATTGTTTCCATTTAAAATTACTGTTCCTTGTGAAATACCAAAGCAATTATTCGTTGAATTATTTAACCAATCACCAGAGCAGTCTATTGTTCCTGAATTATTGATTGTACTTGTTCCGTTATTAAGTATATTTCCTTTAACAGTTAATTGAGCACCATTGGTAATAGTCAATGAAACATTATTGTTAGTCAGCAACTGACAAAATGAATTGTTACAAACAAAAAATAATAAAACACAAAAAAGATATTTTTTCATTGTTCGTAGGTAATTAAAATACGAAATGGTTTAGATAAAATATTTGTTGAGTTTCCAGCTTTATTCCATACTATAATATTTGTTGTCGTTATATAATAATCGTACTCATATCCAACGGAAGCATTGTAAGATGGAGGCACACTACTTCCCAATGCATAATCAACCCAAATATTTACTGCTAGTATTTTTGAACTTAATAAACCGTGTGCAATATTTATTGTGCCACCTTGTGCTGCATTTGTTGTTCCTGTAAATTTCACCATTTTAATTGCTGGTGCATTTGATCCAGCTTTTGTGAAACCATTTATTTCGAGCTCGGCAGAAGGTGCGGAAACGCCGATACCAACTTTTACAGCATTTGCACCAATCCCGCCAAGCACTAAAGAATTATTTGATGTAACAATACTATTTGCACCGATTGCAGTTGCATTTGTTAATGATGCAATTCCATCAGCTTTATAACCTAAAAAAGTATTGTTGTTTCCTGATAAATTATTGATAGCACATTTGTATCCAATGCTTGTATTAAAACTACCAGTGCTAAATTCACTCGACTCTGATCCTACAAAAGTATTTTCAACTCCACTTGTATTGGATTGCCCGCATAAATATCCAATCATTGTATTATTGGCACCTGATGAATTTTGATTCCCAGAATATGCACCAAAGAATGAATTATTATTTGAAAGATTTTGAGTCCCACTATTAATTCCAAAAAACGAGTTCGCTGTACCAATTAAATTGTTGAATCCAGAAGAAGCACCATAAAATGAATTTCCATCTGCAATCGAATTAGAATATCCAGCGCTACTTCCTGTAAACGTATTATTACTTCCCAAGGTATTAAAACGTCCTGCATAAGCTCCAGTAAAAACATTGTTATTGCCGCTTGTATTAGTCAACCCACTTTCTGATCCTAAAAATGAATTATAACTACCAGTAGTGTTATAGCCCGTTTCAGCTCCAAAAAATGAATTATAATTTCCAGTAGCTCCCAATGATCCTGATTGATATCCTACATAAGTATTTTCAGTGGCAGATGTAATAGTTTTTCCCGAATTATATCCAATAAATATAGATTCATGCGTACCATTTCCGCATGAATATCCTGCATTCGTTCCAATATAAATATTTGCAAATGACATTACAGAAGAAAATCCAGATTTCAATCCAATAAAAACATTATCGCTCCCTGAAACGCAATTATATCCTGCCTTCGATCCCATAAAACAATTGTCACTAGCATTTACGCTTAAAAATCCTGCTGAATCTCCAACGAAACTATTGTCGCTGCCTCCCATTCCAACACCTGCATTTGTTCCAACTAAAATATTTCTAAATCCTCCACTTGAAATTGATAGAACAGGATTGTTTTTTATTCGATAATTGTTAGAAAACAGTGTAAGATTTATATTTCCATTAACATCTAGTTTTTGAAGTGGTGCTGGCAAACCTATTCCAACATTTCCATTTCCTTTTATTCTAACATTTTCTGAGAATGAAGTACTTGTACCATAACCAAAAACAAAATCATCAGTTGCAGTTGCAGTATATAATTGAAACGTGCTAGGTTGAACTCCAATACCATAATTAGTTGTTGCTCCTTGCCATAAACATATTCTACTTCCTAATGCATTACCAAATGTAAGTTTGTGTTGCGGCGTTGTTGTTCCAATACCTACGTTACCATTTCTATCGATACGCATTTTCTCATTGCTACTTCCACCTGTTGTTTGAAATAAAATATTACCTCTTAAAAAATTAGGTGCTACAGCACTGTCAATCCCAAAAATTATGGCACTACTATTATTAAAATTGTTGCCATCATATCCTCTACCAACTATTGTTCCCGTCCAGTCACCATTTGATATTCCTGTAGGTATTGCCAACGTTCCATTTTGTTTGTGAAATACTAATTGTGGATATGTTCCTGATGCGCCTGCAGTATGAATCAATACATCGCTATTTGATCCATCTTCATCAGCGATTTCTAATTTTGCAAACGCATAAGTTGATCCTGGTGTTGATGTTCCTATTCCAACTTTTTTTGATGTTGTAAGATGAACAACTTCTGCATTAAATGTTTTAAGTGATAAGTCATTGTTATCAGATGTTCCTATAAAATTTGTTGCAGCGTTTGTTCCAGAATTCCCTGCTGTAGACCAACCACTATTTGAATTTCCAATAAATGCCCAATTGTTCCCATCATAATAATAGAATCCATTAACTAAATCGGTTTGATAAATCATCATTCCAGCTGCAGTTAAATCTGCAATAGGAAACATGGCAATTCGTTGTGCTGAAGTAAGGCGTGGAATTAAAATCCCTTTGTCAGTTGATGTTAAATCAAGCAATGCTTTTGCATGAGGACTAGGATTATTTACACCTACATTTTGTGCATTAAGATTTTGACATGATATAATGAGAAAAATAAAAAGCATCATTATTTTTATGCTTCTCAAGATTCGTATATTTCTTGTAAGAACTCTTTTTATAGTTTTTCCCATATTCATTTTGATGACCGCCTATAACATTACGCATCAAAATGGGAGATGGTTGGTTTATTAATAAATATTATTTTAGAAAAGCTTTTTTTATTGAATTGCCTTTTCATAAATCAACTATTTTTTCCGCCGTTTAAATTGTTTTTGAATAAAAAATGTTCTGTTTAAAGAGCATTTGTACAAAAAAACATCTGTAAAATGATTTAAAATTTCCCTCAATAATCCTTCATCTATCTTTTTTGAGTAAAATAATACTAGGAAGCAATTAATTAGAAAAACCTTGCTTTTGCTATTTTATAGTTGTACATTTCATCCTTGAAGAATCATTAATAAAGCTACCTTTGCAATCCTCAATGATAAAGATGTTTCACCACCTAAATTATTCACATTAATTAGCATAGCGTTACCCCTTTAATTCTGGACATTCACAAAAAAAATATATCTTTAAATTATTATACAACCTATTTTTGATTTAAAGTCGCATTCATGCTCAACATTACCTTCGCTTGTATCACTGCTTTTATTATCACGTTTATCGCGATCCCTTCTATTATTAGGGTATCATTAATTAAAAATCTTTTCGATGAACCCAACGAAAGAAAGTCTCACATAGCTAGTGTACCAACATTAGGCGGTCTAGCCATCTTTGCAGGAGTGGTTTTCTCCTATACTTTTTGGTCGGCAGGACTGGAAAATACTTCAACACAATACATCATCTCAGCAATAGTGGTTCTCTTTTTTATTGGAATTAAGGATGATATCGTAGAACTTACTGCCCATAAAAAACTATATGGTCAAATTATGGCAGCTACGATTATCGTAATGTTTGCCGATATCCGCATCACAAGTCTTTATGGAATTTTAGGAATCTATCAAATTCCTTATTGGTTTTCGGTAATGGTCACCATCTTCACCATCTTAGTTGTTATCAATGCCTTTAACTTGGTAGATGGTATTGATGGACTTGCTGGAGGAATCGGAGCAATTGCCGCCTTTACTTTCGGATTATGGTTTTATAACTACAATCAAATCGCTCTTTGCATTCTTTCTTTCTCTCTCTTCAGCTCCTTACTTGCGTTCTTGGTGTATAATTTCTCTCCAGCAAATATTTTTATGGGCGATACGGGTTCGCTCATCGTTGGTTTAATTCTCGCTGTATTAACGATCAATTTTATCGAATTAAGTTTTGACGCTCTTCCTTACGCTTTCCCTTTCCGATCAAGTCCAGCCATGGCAGTTGCAATCTTAATTATACCATTGGCAGATACTTTACGGATTTTTATCGTCAGGATGTTGAGTGGTCGTTCGCCATTTCAGGCCGATAGAAACCATATTCATCATCAATTACTTGATCTTGGATTAAGTCACCGCGAAGCTGCACTCACACTTTACTTAGTAAATATTGGATTTATCCTTACAGCATTGGCTTTCCGTAACATATCCAGTTTGAGCCTTTTACTCCTGCTTATCGGGATGGCAATCGTCTTGGGATCTATCCCAATGATGATTAAGCACTTCAATAAAGAGAAGGTAGTGGATATCAAAGTATTGAAATAATAAGATTCTTCTGGTTTTCTTCACTGGCGATTCACGAAATTTCGAGGATTCTTAGTATTTTTACGACCCTTGAAGTGATGAAGACACCCTTTACACGACCTTTTCACCTCAAGAAAATCCGGTTTTCTAACCGATATTACCACATTTCTTACAGTAAGTTTTCAAAATTTCACTCTGAAAAGAGAAGAATGGGCAATGCATCTGCAACTCAACCGTTCTAATCTACGTACAGGATGAGTTATGAATAATCTACGTTTGAAACATTTGACGAGGATGTCGATTCATTCTCAACCTTTTGGTTATTTTTAACCGGAAGCATCAATTAACAGTTCACGTGTAAACCAGTATAAAACCGAACAATGAAATTAACACGTAAAATTTATCTGCTCGCTATGTGTGGATTTCTGGCTGCCACACCTTTGTTAGCTCAACAGAATAATCCACCAACTACTAATAATCCAATTGTATCTGAATCATACGATCCAATTGTTGCAGCTCTCGATAGTCTTGTAACACTGAATCACGTAGTTCGTTTTAACGGATTAGAAACAAATTGCTTCGATAGCCCTAATGGTAAATGTGCCGTTGGTCCTACCTTTAGCGATGAAGTATATGCCGATCGTATCAATAAGATTAATTCGCCAATTCCTCTTTCGTATAACCAATATGTAAAAGGCTTTATCGACTTGTACGCAAACCGCAAACGTGGATTGACTCAACGCGCAATGGGACTTTCGAATCTCTATTTTCCGATGTATGAAGAAGTAATGGATCGTGAAGGTATTCCTCTCGAATTTAAATATTTATCAATTGTGGAATCGGCTTTAAATCCAATTGCAGTTTCACGTGTTGGAGCTACTGGCTTATGGCAGTTCATGTATAATACTGGTATTATTTACGATCTAAAGGTGAACTCTTTTACTGATGAGCGCCGCGATCCTTATAAAGCTACCGAAGCTGCTTGTCAGTATTTTAAGGATATGTACAAAATTTATGGCGATTGGTTATTGGTGATTGCCTCTTATAATTGTGGTGCAGGAAATGTAAATAAGGCGATTAAGCGTTCTGGAGGAAAAAGAAACTTCTGGGAAATTATGCCTTATCTCCCTGCTGAAACACGCGGATATGTACCAGCTTTTATTGCCGTTACTTATGTGATGAATTATTCTCGTGAACATAATTTATATCCAATAACACCAGCATATTCCTATTTCGAAGTAGACACCATTCATGTGAATGATCAAGTAACATTTGCTGCTTTAGCAAATCAATTGGATCTACCGCAAGACGTAATTTCATTTTTGAATCCTATTTATAAACGCAATGTGATTCCAGGAAGTAATTCCTATGCTTTGCGTTTACCTTCTCGTTACATTTCCCAATTCATGGCGAAAGAAGGTGAGATTTATGCTCAGTCTACTTATGGTCCGAAGCCTGTTTTACCTGAATATGCTAGTCGTAAACATGGTGATGATGACTTACTCGCTGACAATGAAAATAGCGGAAGCGGTATCAGATACGAGACAACAACCAAACGCATCAAGAAAACACATATCGTAAAACGTGGAGAGACATTAGCTTCTATCGCCAATCGTTATGATTGTAGTACGCAAGAGTTAAAGAAGAGTAATAAGTTACATTCTACAAAGGTTAAATCAGGGCAAAGACTTCAGGTATTTACCTATGTTAAGACGAAAGTTGCAGTTAAAATGCCCATTGCAACTGTTGTTGTGAAGAAAGATTCAGGATTAACCGCCAATGCGACGTCGAAAAAAGATTCAGGACAAACGAATAATGCATCTGATGTGAAAGCTAAATCTGATTCAACGCAAGAAATAGCGAAAGATGCCGATGATTCAACGCAAGAGCGCACAGCCACCGTCGTAAAGACTCATGGTAAAGATAAGGGGCAGAAATATATTTATCATCTTGTTCAACCTGGCGACACACTTTGGAACATTGCAAAACGCTATGAAGGACTTACGGTAGAGATGATAAAAGACATGAATAACCTACATAATACCAATTTAAAGCCTGGTACTCGATTAAAGGTTATCGTTAATGGATAATTGAATAGAGAATATTCGGTTTTTTTTGAAAAAAAACTATCTTTGCACCCGCTCAGAAATACTGACCGATGGTGTAATGGCAACACTACAGATTTTGATTCTGTCATTCAAGGTTCGAATCCTTGTCGGTCAACATAAAAAAGCAACCCTGAAGAACATAACTTCAGGGTTTTTTATTTTAAGAGCACCCAAATGATGATGAACGTTAAGCAAATAAATAAAACTTGTACTTAGAATAAATTAAGGTAATAAACTTGTTCCTTGTTTAAATAAAAAATTACGTCGCTTCTTTGAACTAATTTATCCAAAGAATAGATATTTTTAAAACGGATAGCCGATAGCGAAATTTAAAATAAGGTTGTCGCCTCTCCATGAAGGATCACCGAACGCTACAGTCTTGTAAGCCCATTGTTGACCATCTTGCAACCAAGGTTTACGAAGTGGAAATGCGAAGTCAAATCGTACAACAAAAAAGGTAGCATCAAGACGAAGTCCAAACCCTGTTCCTACTGCAGCATCTTTTAAGAGTCTGTTAAATTTAAAAGGCGCTACATCAATTTCAGGATTTTTATTGATGAGCCAAATATTTCCTGCATCAGCAAAGAATGCTCCTTTGAGAATTTTATAAATGCCAAAACGATATTCTGTATTTGCCTCAAATTTTAATTCACCACCTTGATCAAAGAAAAAATTCTCTTGATTAGTTGATTGGTGATAGTTCCCAGGACCCAACGAATTTAAACGGAAGGCACGGATACTATTGGGACCACCAGAAAAGAATTGTTTAGAATAAGGTAGTGTAGCAGAATTTCCATACGGTAATCCAATACCAGAATAAATTCGAAACACAATCTTATCATTAGGAGAAGTAGAATAGTAATTTCTAAAGTCGAGAGATAATCTTGCATACTGTGAGTATACACTTCCAAGAAATTCAGAAGGCTTTGCATCATTAGACTTTACATTTTTTGTTACTCGATTGATGAATGACAATGAATTTCCAGCAACCTCTGATTTTAAGATAAATAAAATTTGATTTTTCTTATTCGGAATTACTTGTTCATTATAAGTAAATGCATAATTAGCTCCAGTAATAAATTGCTCTTCAAAACTTTTTTTAAGTAAAATATTTTGTTGTAGTAAGCTATCGAATTCTACGCTTTTATTTCCAATAACCGAATAATTTACAAAGAATGGATTTAACTCATGATCAATTTTAATATTTTGTTTCCACTTGTACCCATAAGAAAAATTTAATGAATTTAAATTATAGAAACCAACTCTTTTCAAGTAATCATACCCAATAGCAATTTTCGTTTGTGGAATATAATATCCTTTGGGGTCACGAACATTAAAGGGAAGAATGAATTTGGGAATATATAACTCAATATCAGGACCCACATCATAAGAATAATTTCCTTTGTAACTACTATTTATTTGCGTTTCAAATCGCCCTTTTAAATTTATATTAAGTAATTCTGCTCCACCAAATGTATTTCTATTTTTGTAATTTAAATTAAGAGCAGGGCCTAAGTAATCATTCGATTTCGAAGTTCCTTGTAACTCAATTCTAACTGATTTTTGTGGTGTTGGGGTAAGGTCAATGTTAGCATTTAATTTGCCAATTCCAATGCTATCGATTTCCGGAAATTCAATGATGATAAATTTAAAAGTACCAAGACTCATTAATTTATTTAGAGTCATATTATGATTCTGTCGAGAATAAATATCATCTTGTTTAAGAAACAAAGATCTCATGATTACTTTTGGACGAACAGGATTTTCACCTTTAAATACAACATTCATATAATGAATTGTATCTTTTATTGCGGTTAACGAATCTCGTTTAAGGCTATATGTTTGATCAATTGTTACTAATCCAATCTTATAAATACGAGTAGCGTTTTCAGGAATGTTATCTGTTAACTTCAAATTTAAGTTAACAGTCATTTGAACGTCATTAGTATCAGCAATAAATTTTAAATAATCGGGTCGGAAATAATAGAAACCATTTTCTTTTAAAAGTTTATCGATACGTTCTCTTTCTTTTTTAATTAATTCTAATGAATATGGCTCCCCGTTTACAAGTAAGGATCGCTTTTTATCCGCTAGTAATTCTTTATCAATCGTATCGTTTATTTTCGAGTAACTGATTGTATCAAACGTAAATGGATTATGCACATTAGAGATATAATTTATTTTCGCTGATTTATTTTTTTCTTTTAAAACATAGGAAGTGGATGACTTAAAAATTCCTTCATTAAATAAGGCAGCATTAATATATTTTGAAGTTTGAGATGGCGCAACCGCGCTCAAATATACAGGAGGTTCACCAATTTTTGTTTGAATCCATTTTCTAAATTTACTTTTAGAAGTATCACCACTTACATAATAGAACCACAATTTAGGTCGTGATAAAAATATCCTTTTATTAGTTTTCGGACGAATAACTTTTGCTGCTACTTTCTTATAAAGATTTTTATTATGGATTTTATCCTTAGAATTAAAAGTAATGGAATATCCCGTATATAGTTTTTCAGATGTGGGAACATAATTCAATCCTGAACATCCATACAAATAAATGCAGCACAAAAGGCAATATAACTTGATGAAATTATTGCGAAACATGATCATTCAATTTAACTTTATTTGGATTGGTGAAAAATTGTTTCCATCGATCAAATTCACGATTATAAAGTAATCCAACACCGGTTTCGATTATCTGTCCTTCGATAGCATCAGCATATAAGTTTTTTCGAAACGCCGAAAATCTTAATCTTCCATCTTTAGTAAGTTTATATTCAATTATTACATCACCAGCAAGTTCTGAAATATTATTTTGTTTAGTATTTTCTCCTTCTACATCTACATTTCCACCAACTTGTACGCTGATTCGATCACTTAAAAATTCTTTTTTTAGCCCTACACCTACTTGGGTACGACCAGTTTTTGTACCCGAGGAATAATCTTCAAAAGACTGTACATCAAAATTTAATTCAACGCCCGCAACATAATTATTTGCAATTTGATTCAATTGTGAGGAAAGAAACTTGCTTACACTTGTCCTTGCGAATGTTTCAGATGTTACTCCCTCACCACCTGTTGCTAATGGGTTCTCTTGAACAAATCTATTTAATAATAACAGTGCAAATACTTGTTTGTTTAATTCTGATTCATCCGCATTTAGCAAGTTTAACTTATTATCAATACTTCCACCTAAAGCACCCTTGTCTTTTTCGTCTAATTCGATTCTAAAAGTAATATCGGGTTTTAATAATTGACCTCGCAATTGTAAATTAACAAGGAAGCTTAGACGTTGTTTATACTGATTTTTCTCTTCCTCACTGAGTCCAGCGATTTGTAATGAAACTAAATCTATTGGAGCGGTTCTTACTGTATACATTGCATCAATTGATACTTCAGCATCCATAGGGTCTCCATTCCAGCGAATTGTGCTACCACTAATAATCTTAAATTTTTTCTGAATTAGACCTTGCAATGAAACAACATAACTGCCTTCTATCAAATTATAAATTCCAGTTAAACTAATTTTTCCACTAGGATCAATTGAAAAACTCATTGTAGCATCTCCCTTTACATTCAATGAATCACCAGTAGATGGATCGATTAGAATTTTAAACGTTGCTTTAGGATCTATTTCAATGCGCGAGTTAATTGTATAGCCCTTAATTTTGGAAATAGCAACTTTCTTTTTTCCATCCATAATTAAGTTGGAAGAGGATGTATCTTTAAATTCTACAACACCTTCTCCTTTGTCTGTGCTAAGCTTAGCTTCAGGAACTATAAAAGTAAATGTGCTTCCTTCATCTAGTTTAATATTTGCATTGATTACTGGAAAATTTGGTGTCCCATTAATATTAACCTCACCACCAATTATGAGCTGACCAAAATATAAATCATTGTCTTTAATTGTTGTATTAAAAACTTCAAATTTATTAGTATTAATTCGCAGGTTTAATGAGTCAGGTTTTAATCCAATAAAATTAATTCTACCTGAAATGTTTGCAGTTTTATCCTTATAATCTTTTATCGTAAATGAATTAAAGTTAATAGTTGAGGATTGAATATCAATTCGATCATTATCAATTTTTATTGGAGAATTTAACAATGAAGGTGTTGTTGAAAAGTTTTTGAAAGCAATGAATCCATTAATATTTGGATTAGAAGAAGTACCCTTGATAGAAAATTCACCTGAAATAGTTCCTTGATTTTCTCTTAGCGCTCCGAGTGATAGGCCATTAAGAATTTGAGCATTAATGGATTTTATCTTTCCGTCAATTGCATAAGTCAGTTGATTGTTTACATTGCCCAACTGACCATTAATTAAAACATCATTTCCATTTCCAGTTAGAATAAGATGGAAGTCGGAGTTGCTATTTGATTTGGTTGAGGATGTTAATTTTAGGTCGCCAATTTTTGAATTAAGAACGGTTAGATCACTTAAAGAAACATCAGAGGCTACCGTTGTCGTTGAATCAATATGAGTAATATTTAAATAACCATTTAATTTCCCCGATGCAATACTAGAATCTTGATTTAGTATTTTAGCTATGTGTTCAATATCAAACTTGTCGAATTTTATGCTAGTGCTTCTTTCATTATTACCAATTGAGGCAATATCAATTTTCTCTTCAGCATGCGAAAGAGATATCATATTGTAGGTAATTGTTTTATTAATAGAAATAAAATTTTCCAAAGGAATACTCCATTCACTTTCATCGATAATTAATGGGGAGAGAAATGATATTTTATGTTCTCCTAACTTATTTGATTCAATTGTTGTAGAAACATTTAATTTCCGGTTATCTTTTTCTCCAACTGCTAAAGTACTTTTCGCACGATTATCGACAATAGAAGTATTAAATGAAATTTGCTTTAACTTTAAATTTGAAGTTACAATTGAATCAATTGACAACGATGATTCAATTTTATTCTTTGTTCCATTAATCGTAAATGAAAGATTATTTATTATTTGTTGATTATAATTAATTTGCTTGATCCCAAAGTCAACTTTTAAAGAATGATTAGTGCTATTAAATTCGCCTTTTATTTCACCAGGTATAAAAGAGATTAATCCAGGAATAAATATTTCCGAAATAGATGGATGATTTTTAATCGATGCGTCGAATGAAAAAGATTGATTCTCTACAAAAGGTAAGGAAATACCTGTCTCATAACAGGTGTTAACATAATGTATTAATGAACTTTTAATTCCTAAAAAAGAATTTGACCCTTTGTAATTTAAATCAACAATTGGTGATCGTAAATGAATTTCACTATTTTTAAACGTGTTGTTAATGGCTAAAGAGATAGAATCGAAGGTATATGATTTATCCTCTTTTGCTAAAATGAATTTATTTAATTGAGCATCTATGTTTAGATTATCAAGTTGATTCCCCTTTATTTTTGCATTTAAATTTCCAGCTAATCGTAAGTCATCTTTGGTAATATTTAAAGACTTCATATTTATTCCTTTCAGATTGAGATCAATTTGGCCTTGTTCTTGTCCCTTCTTAAATAAAAAGTTTATATCCATTACCAATGAAGCACTCGTATCTTCCACTATAATTTTACTTTTGATTTGTTGATCCTTTATTTCTCCTTGAATTTCTGCATCATGATACATATAATTATTAATCGAAATCATTTTAATAGCAACATCATAATTCGATTTTAACTTTTCTTTCGTAAAACTATTTCCGTCAAAAGTTACTTTTAAAGTTGTTTTACCCACTGATTTTGCATTAGGCAAAAGTTCTGAAATATTAAATTCATTTAATAAAATTGTTGCTTGGTACAAAGTATCTTTCCCAAAATTGATGAAAGAATTCAATGCGACAGAACCTATTGGAGTACCAATTGAAAGCTTACTATTTAAATGTGTTCGTGTACCACTTAATGAGCCGTTTAGAACAATTGAGTTTGGAATAAGTATATTTTTGCTTAATGTGTCTAACCTAATGAATGAATTTATATCTTTTTTTGTACTGAATAAATTTATATAAGGAAAATCAACAATTAATGCACTTGGCTTCGTTAAATTCTTTATACTTCCATTTAAAATAAGTTGACAAGTTGGAGATGAACTTACTTTCAATGTTTTTATCTTGAGGTCATCAATTTTTCCTGAAATTTGAGTGCTTAAACTTATTCTTTTATGAATTAGATTTACTTTTTTTTGATCAAAAATAGCTTTGTTAAAATATCCTACTTCATCAAGATCCACAATTGATTTTTTGAATTGTAGATCAAGTAAAATGGATCCAAGATTGTTTTCAATTGAATTAATAGATGAATATTGAAAGTTTGCATCTCCAATTATTACACTTTTAGCACTACTAATATTTATATGGGATACAATTGCACTATTTTCATTTTGATGGATGTCCGCAGAAATATTCTTCAATGCAAATGTATCGTTAAGTAAAAAAGATAATTTATTTATATTTATCTTCGAAGAGTTGGAAGAAACGAAGAGATTTTTAAAATCACAAGAAAAATAATTGAACTTAAGATGTTCAGGAGTAAATGTTTTTTTATTTAGAAGTGATTCCTTACCACTCTGCAATTCAAAATTATTATTTTCAAGTGAAATCCTATTCCCGGAAATTTGAAATGAAGGAGTATTTGTTTGCCTAACACTCTCCTTTGATTTTACAGAAGTGCGTTTACTAAAATTTAATTTTGATCTGGAATTATTAATTGTAAGATCAGAAAATGAATACTTATTTGTACTCAAATTAGTAGATAAATTATTTATTTCAAAATGGGGATAATCACCCTCATAAAAAAGTGAGTCGGGAAAATTTTTATATTTTATCTTGACATCCTTAATAGCTAAATGATTAATAATAATTGAGGGCAGAAGCGTTGAATTAGTAGAATTTTTCTTTTTAGATTTTAACAGATTCAATGTGAGATCTGAATTATATAAGTTAATAGATCCCAAATGAAACTTCAGACTATCAAGATTCATTTCCTGAATACTAATGTCTAATTTTTTAAGGTTTGCTTCTACAAATGTTCCTTGAAATTTATCATCTAAAAGAAAATGAATATTGTCTAAGTGAATATTATTTATCTCTAAATTAATGGAGGATTTATTTTTAACTGAAACAGTTTTTGTAGTATCTCTAAAGGCATCTATTAAGAATTGAAAATTATAGGCAGAATCAATTTCATTCCTTTGAATATTAGTATAAAGCGAAGAAATTTTGACAGTACCAATTTGAAAGGATTTATGAATTAGTGGGAGGATACTTATATCGAATTTTATTTCTTCTGCTTTAAGAAGAAGTTCCCCTTTTGGATTTTTTAATAGAACATCACTAATTTTTAATTCGTTAGGGAAATTCAAATAAATTCCGTCTACTTTTAATTTCCCTTTTGTTTTAACATCTACATAATTCGTTGCCATCTGTACCAATCTTTGTTGTACTGATGGAATTCTTAAAAGGAGACAGGCAAGTAGTAGAAATCCTGTAATCGATAAAAGTATTATAGCAAGGATTTTTCCAATCCTTTTTAGAATACGCATAACAAACTTTAAATTTTTCCCCCACGAATTATACGAAGCAAAACGGATATGATAGCGAGCACTAAAAGAATGTGAATAATACCACCACTATGATATCCGAGGAACCCAATTAACCAGGCTATTATCAGAATTAAAGCAACTAAGTAGAGTAAATTGTTCATTTTTGTTTTAGTTTTTGAATTTATTCAAAGTAGGTGCCAATTAATATTAGCTAATTGTTTTTGAATTTGAGAATTACATGAGTAACATATTCCCCAAAGAGAGGGTCCAGTTAAACCTTATTTCCCCGCTAAGTTAGATGCAATTAGAATAATATCAAGGAATCTTTTGTTTTTTTACTCATTATCGTGTTTTTCTGTTTGAAAATAATGCTTTTATTTTGTCGAAGAGTTATGGCATCTTATTCGTTTAACTAAATCTAATGAAATTAATAAAGGCATTTTTAAGTGGACTTAATAGACTCACTTTTTATTTAATAATTATTGTACTATCATTTTGTATTGCTATTCCTATTTTAAATCAATATGCTGTATCAGTTGTACAGAATTCAATTGAGAAGTTTAACAATGAAAAGATTCATGTTACTGTTAAGAAAATTGAGATTGATGTTTTACTACAATCTATTTCTTTAAAGGATGTTACTGTCTCCCTTCGTGACTCAACGATTCAATCAAACATAATTATTGAAAAAATAGCTATTCAACATTTTTCAATCTATAAGTATTTGAAATTTGGAAAAATTAATATTTCGAAAGCATCTATTTACAAACCTCGTTGTTTTGTTTACAAATCGGATTCCATTCATCAAGTTAAAAACGAGATGCCAAAATCAAATTTGACCCCTGATATACATTTTTCACGAATTGTAATAGATGGAATGTATTTAGAATACCATGATTCTACTAAAAATAATTCTTTATCCACTATCCAATCAATGGATTTTTCGTTCAGTGATATCAATATAAATGGCGATAATAAAACAAAGAAAGGAAGGCCTATAAGTGCGGAAATAAACTATATTTTATTCAAACAGATTAGCTCGAATCAGCTTGATAAAATGTATAATTTAAATATTGGTAGAATGATATTTATTCCTGTAAAACAAGCATTATTTATTGACTCTATTTCTTATTTACCTCTTTCTGAAAAAACTATTTTTTTCAAGCAAATGGGATATCAAACAGACCGATTCATTGTACGAGCTAAAAGCTTGTTAATTAATTTAAATTATAAAAACATATTCACAATTCTGGATAGTATTCATATCACTCATCTCACTCTCTTACATCCAGAATTGATCGTTTGCAGAGATAGAAATTATATGCGTAAGCTCACAATCAAAAGTGGAATACAAGAATTATTACGCAATTCGAAAAGTTCATTTCAAGTTGATACGTTTGGAATCTATAACGGAAGAGTTCAATATGAAGAGATACCAAAAGAATCAATTGTTGCTAGTAAAATTTGGTTTACTAATTTGAATGGACGAATTATGAATATTTCGACAAGCGATACGAACAATAATTTACTAGTTAATGCAAATGCTTTGTTATTCGGAGAAGGGAAGTTATCTGCCACTTTGATTTTTCCATATTCGAATAATTCAAATAGTTTTATGTGTCTGGGTTTGCTTCATAATCTAAGTATGAAAAAACTAAATCCTATTTTGGAAGAGAATTTACATATTAAAATAACGGATGGAAATATTCAATCTATGAAGTTTAATTTTAACGCTGATAATATTCAATCCAAAGGTACAATGCAGTTTATCTATGATGATTTGAAGATTGCTATTCAAGATAAAGAAACAAGAAAAACAACCGGTTTTAAGGAAAAAATTAAAAGCTTTGTTGCTAATAAACTTTTTTTAAATAAAAGTAGTGAATCGAAAAATAGAAATAATGAAATTGTAGCACTTCATTTTGTTAAAGATCAGACAAAATTTATATTTAATTACATAGTAAAAACACTATTAAGTGGAATAAAGGAAACAATAGGGTTAAATCGAAAAGACAAAAATAGTTTAAGAAAAAATCCATTAAAACATAATAAGTAACCTCTTTGGGAATTGTGATGTGCTAATTAAAATTGCTATTTCGATTTCTTAAAACTGTAGTTATATTAAAAGAAGAAGAATATATTATTTATAAGATTGTTTGATACTTGGATCTACTATTGCTTCAATAAAAAAATTTACAATAATAGATTTCTGAATAACAGGAACTTTTACGATAAAATGTAAATACTTAGAAGTCAATTTTAAGATGTAGTAAATGTTTCGTAAATTGCATGCATATAATACATAAACTAAGTTTATAATAGAGTAACGAGATTGACAAAGGAATTTTTAAAAATACTTATATGCACCTTGTTGCTTTTGGCAACGTATAGCACTTGTGAAGCGCAACGCGATACAATTTTATTAGGTGACTCAACCAAAATTTATAAAGAGATTCAGCAATATTCCAAAAGAAGCAAATTGGGGACTTTTTTATTTGGAAAAATTGTTATAAATCAAAATCAACCAGTAAAAAAATCTACAACAAAACCAAGACGTAAAACCTATGTTGATTTAAGTTGTAAGATAATACGATCAATAAAGATTCATGTCTTAGACCCTTTTGGATACAGTATAAAAGATACAACAATAGTTCCACATAGTACTTTTCAAAAGCTGGGAAATAAAGTTCATAAATGTTCTACAAATTTAGCCATTAGAAATTTTCTACTATTTCATAGTGGCGATGAATTTGATCCATATAGAATTGAAGAATCCGAGCGACTTATCCGTCAAGCTGGTATTTTTAATGATGTTAGCATCACACCAGTTTGTAAGAAAGGAGAAGACTCGTTAGATATCATAATTTGGATCCTCGACAAATGGTCGATTACAGGAAACATAACTGCAAATCCAAACAGAGCTAGAATAAATATAACTGAAAAAAATATTCTTGGGTTAGGTCATGAATTCAGTAATACTTTTGAGTATAACAAAGATTTTCATTTGCAAGCTTATTCTGGAATTTATTCCATTAATAGAATTGGGAATACATTTATTAATGCGAAGATAAGTGCAGTTGATCAGAGCGATGGGAGCGAACGAAGAGGTCTGGAGGTTGAACGGCCATTTTATTCCCCCATTACAAAGTGGGCTGGTGGTTTCGCCGTTGGACAATCTGTAATTAACGATTCTTATTATCTAGAGGATATAGATTCAATTGCTGGAAATAACGGGATCAAATACAATGACTTGGATTTTTTCGTTGCACGAAGTTTTAAGTTGAATCAGAATGGATTTAATTGGAACAATCAGATTACATATAAAAACTTAATTGTATCTGCTCGATCATTGAGTAATAGAAAAATTAATGGAGGAACTCTTGGTGATTCATTAGGAATTTATAAGAGTAGGGATTACTTAATGGGAATGGTAGCTCTGTCAGTTATTGATTATGAACGAGAAAATTATTTATTTAAATTTGGGGAAACGGAAGATGTTCCTGTAGGAAGTTTTTATGGAATAATCGCAGCAATTGACCATAAAAATAATAGCAAATATTTAGGATTCCGAATAGGGTCTGCATTTCGCTATTCTATGGGATACTTATCCATTTTATTTGAAGGTGGAAAGTATTATGATTATGGATATACTAATCCTACAATATTAAACACGGAAATTACGTATTATAGTCCTCTTCTATCAATTGGGAATTGGAAGATTCGACAATTTATTAAGCCACGATTAACTTTGGGATGGAATGAGACCTTAAATAAATCTTTGGTATTAAATGATGATGGAGGTATTCAAGGTTTTAATGATAATAAGTTATTCGGATTAAATAGAACTTCCATTTATCTTCAAACACAAGCGTATGCGCCCTGGAATTTGTTTGGATTTAAATTTGGTCCCATCTTATATTTTAGCGCTGGTGCAATCTCCGACAATCAATCACAACTTTTAAAAGGCACTATTTATTCAAGCGTCGGTGTAGGGATTTTATTTAAAAATGAAATGCTTGTTTGGAATGCGTTTGAAGTATCAATTTCAATTTATCCAAATGTACCAGAATCAAATAATCGTTATAAAGTAAATGCTTTTAGAAGTGTTGATTTTCAATTAAACAATCTAAATATTGATAAGCCAGTATTTGTTGATTTCAAATAGCATTAGAGTTTAAAACTCTAATGCTAAACTTGCATAACCTGAGTATGTTTTTAATTTAGAACGATCAAGTATATAATAATTATTTGTTGTCTTTGATTTACTGTCGTCACTGATGTCGACTAACCCCAACAATCCTCTAAAGCCTAATCCTAGTGAAAGAGATTTGGCAATTCGAAAATCTAATCCAGCACCGTAACATATTCCTAAATCCAATGGCTTCACTGCAACAGTAGTTACTAAAGTATCAGTATTATTTGAACTATCATTGGTTATTTCTGATCCAGTTTTTATACCTATTTGTGGGCCAAATACTACGTTCAAATTCACTGGCTTTGCAACATTAGAATTTATAACAGCAAGAAGTGGAATGTTAATATAACGTAATTTAATAGTATTTTGATTACCATTATAGTTAGCCTTTTGAGCTAATGAACTATATAGTATTTCTCCTTGTAATGCAAAGTGTTTCGATATGTTAATTCCAAGAAAACCACCTATTCCATAACCCAAAACTGTTGTAGCTTCAACTGTTCCATTAGGGCGCTTATTGTAGTTTAATGAAGTAACAGTAGCAAGTACACGACCTCCAATATATACTTTGTTAAAAGTGGAAGTAAGAACTTGAGGACTTACAACTGTTGGAGTTGGCTCTTGAGCATTCACTAGTAAATGCATTAAAACTATGGCAATAGTGATGAATGTAGTTTTCATATTATTAGTTATTATTTGTTTATTTATTAGATTAATAACAAAAGCATTCCACAGATATAATAATAAAATTCGTGAAATATTAATCTCAAGTTGTGTCAAATAATTCCCCAATAGAAGAGATGAATTTCAAAAACTTAAAAAACAAAAAAGAATATTGATGATATATAAATAAATGTTCTCAAAAAATTATTGTTATTTATTCTTACAAATTTATTGCATCGTCAATTGATTTAAAGCTTATGGGTTTAGCAATAAAATAATTTGCTCCTAATTTTAATGCAAGATCCGCGAGATTAGTCATCGCGCTTATAATTATAATTTTTTTTGCGTTTAATCGAAATAATTTTATATAATCTATCCCGTGACCATCTGGCAAATTATTATCTAAAAATACCACGTCAGGAGACAGTTGTTTAGCCATCGAAATTCCTTCCTTTAAAGTTGTTGCAATTTCCACTTTTTTAAATTTACGGCTCAAATATTTTTTTAGTAATAGGCATAATTCAGATTCATCATCTATAATTAATGCAACACCTTCTCTCGACATAATCATTTCTCCCACCTTTTATTTATAGGCAATACAAAATTTATTTAGCGTTTGCTTTTTGATTTTTAATCTTATCAGCTTCCCTTTGTTTCTTTTTGAAATATCCGCGAAATAGAATACTTCCTTTGGCAGCTTCCATATTTTGATCTAAATTTTTCGTGCCAGATTTAAGATTAATAATCGTTTGGTTAAGATTTTCGGCAATAGTTGTATCACGAATTAACCGTGATAAAGTTCCATTTCCGTTATTAACTCTTAAAAGAATTTCTGCTAATTGATTGGATATAATTTCCGCATTTTGCCCTGTAACCTGTAAGCTTGAAAGAATTTCATCGGTCTCAACAGGCTCTGATGTTCGCATTATAAAATTGCTACTTACAGCTGCGGAATTAAATGTTCCATGTCCAATATTAATTAATTTATCCCCCATTAAACCTTCCGATCCGACACTAGCTATAGCATCTTTCTTTATAAACTTCTTTATTTTATTCTCAACAATCATTGTTATTTGTACACTAGTATCCGAAAGTATACTAATGTCATCAACAACTCCAACATTAATACCTGAGAACCTCACATGATTACCAACTTGAATTCCTCCTATATTTTTGAACATTGCTTTCATCTGAAAAGTATCATCAAACAAATTTTTCTGTTTACCAATAAAGAATATAATTCCGAACATTATTGCTAGGCCCGTTGCTACAAAAATTCCAAGACGCAATTTAAATTTTTCACTTGCTGTTTCCATTGTATTAGTTTTTAGAAATAAAAAATGATTTTACGAACGAATCATTTGATTGATTTAATTCAGAATAAGTTCCTTCAATATAGATTTCTCCTTCTTTAATCATTACAATTCGATCTCCTGTTAATTCTGCACAGTCCATGTCATGTGTAATTATTATGGAGGATGTTTTATATTCTACTTTTGCTTTATTTATTAACTGACTAATTTCACGAGAGGTAACTGGATCTAAACCTGTTGTTGGCTCATCGTATAACATAATCTCAGGATTAATTATTAATGTTCTTGCTAACCCAATTCTTTTTCGCATTCCACCGCTAAGTTCTGATGGCATTTTATAAATGGCTTCTAGTAATCCAACATCTGTTAATACTTTTTCCGCTCTTACCAAGAGTTCTGCATCCGGTAAGTTTCTATAAATTCTTTTAAGTGGAAATACAAGATTTTCATATACTGACATTGAATCGTATAATGCAGCACTCTGAAATAGAAATCCAATTTTTTTTCTTATTTCATTAAGATCTTTTCTGTTTAACGAAGAAAGTTCCTTGTTAAAAACTTTTATACTGCCATAGTCTGCCTTTATTAATCCAACAATACATTTAATTAAAACAGATTTACCAGTACCTGATTTTCCTAATACGATCAAGTTTTCACCTTTAAATAATTTAAGTTGAATATTTTTTAATACTTCATTATTTCCAAAAGATTTTTTGAGTCCATTTATTTCAAGCTGCAATGAATTACTTTTTGAATCAATAGAAATATTAGCTGTTGAATCTGTCATGATAGGAATGCATCAGTAATTTGAACAACAACTACGTCTATTATAAAAACTAAAAGAGAAGAAATAACCACTGCAGAATTCGCAGCTTTACCTACGCTTTCAGTGCCTCTTCCAGAGTTATAACCTTGATAGCATCCTACTAATCCTATGATTGCACCAAATGCAATCGACTTAATAATTGCCGGAAGGATATCAAGAAAATCTACTGAGCTAAACGCTTGTGTTATGAAAAGTATCCAACTTACATCACCTTTAATATTAACTCCAAAATAACTTCCTAAAAGTCCGGCGGCCATTGCGAAACAAACTAAGATAGGTACCATTACTGTTGTGGCAATTACACGCGAAGCAAGTAAATATTTTATTGGGTTTGTGGCAGACACTTCCATTGCATCTATTTGCTCCGTTACTTTCATCGAACCTAATTCTGCCCCAATTCCAGAACCTATTTTCCCTGCGCATATTAATGCTGTTATTACGGGTGCAATTTCTCGTATTAATGAAACAGCTACCATATTTGGAAGCCAAGATTCCGCACCGAACTCAGCCAAAACAGGTCGTGATTGAATTGTAAGAACGAGGCCCATAATTAATCCTGTTATTGAAACAAGAAAGAATGATTTATTGCCTACTTCATAACACTGCCGAAGTATTTCCCTTCCTTCAATGGGAGGTGAAAATATTTCCCGTGAAATTTTGAAAGTAAAAGAGGTAAAATCACCTAATGTTTTTAGAAAACTAGTAGTGCCTTCTTTTTTTTGAATTGCTTTTTCTGAAAGTTTAATACTTTTTGCTTCCGCAACAGTTCGTAATCCAGTATAATAACTTGCGATTTTTTTCATGCGTATTATAATAGGTAGAAAATCATGCCGTTTCGAATATCTTATGATAGGCGCCTTGACGAAGTAAGAGTGGGGAAAAAGATCTCAATTTGTTAATTTTAAACCTCAATTATTGTTAAGTAAGCCCAAAAATATCAAGCTATTTTTCTGGCATGATAATGACATTTTTATAAATGAACAAAAAAACATTATATCATGTCAGACAATAAAAAAGTAATCGGATCATTACTCCTTGGAGTAGCTGCAGGTGCTGTAATTGGATTATTATTTGCTCCAGAAAAAGGATCAAATACAAGAAAAAAGATTTCTAAATCTACTGATGATTTACTAGATCAATTGCAAGATACAATTGATGAAGGAAAATCAGCACTAAATAATTTTAAAGGAAAAGCAGCACAAAAATTTAGCGAGTATAAAGATATGGCCATGAAAAGTGCCAATGATATTGCAGAAGATGCAGAAACCGAAGTTGATTATTTGAAAAGAAAAGGAAAGCAACATGCAAATCAGTCATAATATATAAATGATTTGAAAATTATGGATGACACTAAGAGTCCAACCGATTTTAAGGTGGCCATTGAACGAATAATTCATCATACTAAAGAATATATTGAGACTCGTTATCAACTAATTGTTTTCAATATACATGACAAGTCGGCTGAACTAATTTCATCAATGACTTCTGTTTTAGTTATCACAGTCCTTGCATTATTTATACTTTTATTTTCAAGCATTGGTGTGTCGTGGTATATAGGAGAAGTTATAGGCCATAAATCGGTTGGATTCTTTTGCGTCGCTGCATTTTATTTGTTGATTCTAATTATAGTTTATAAGTTTCGTGAAACGTGGATTAAAATACCAGTAAGTAATTATCTGGTAAAAAAATTAGCAGCGGATGAAAAAGATTGAGACGATAAAAGAATTGAAAATTGAGAAGAGAAGGCTTAAACTGCACTTGAAAGCTACTGAGATGGAATTGGAAGATGATATCGAAAATTTTAGAGAGAGTATTAAACCTTCTAACTTGATATTAAATAGGTTTGGTCAAACTATAATTAGAAAGGATAATGGCCTTATTAACTTTCCTATAAATGCTGGTGTAGAATTAATCGTAAACAAATTACTTTTAAGAAATTTTGGTTTTTTTACAAAGTTGATTGTTCCCTTTTTTGTTAAGAATTTAGCAAACAATTTTTATGGTGATCATAAATTAGCAATTGTTACATGGTTGGAAGAAAAGTTAACACATGCCATTGAAGAAGGTAAAGAAAAAGTTTTTGGAAAAAAGATTTCAAAGAAAGGAACATTTTATTAATATGCAATCGATTTCGTTTTTAGATTAATCAATTGCAAATAAAAATCATCACTATTTTTTTATTCAAATTTTTGAGTGGAATTAAATCCACATATTTTTTCCCAAAATTGATATTTAGTACACAGTTTTAATAAAAACTAGCACTAAATTGTCAATTTTTAAGTCAATTTATGAATGGAGGGATGTTTGCGTTTGTTATTTTAAGAATATAACTATTATGGCAACTAATCAACAAATTCAAAATTTTGCACAAAAGCAAAACATGTTTTTAATGCAAAAGAAATTGCAATTATTACACATGATGCATTTGTCGACTTATGCTCTTGAAGATTTAATAAAAATTGAATTGGAGGAAAATCCCGCATTGGAAGTTACTCAAGAAACCGCAGAGGAAGAAGAGGATATTCTTTGTATTGAAGATAGAATGGTGCACGAAAGTAGATCACTTGACAACCTCGAATCATATTTTAATGAAGATGATTCTACCGACTACAAAACCCAAGTTAATAACAATAGTTTGGAATCAGATAAATATATTGCACCTATTATTAATTCTGAAAGTTTTCAGGATCAAATTAAAAATCAATTGAGGGGAGTAAATATACAAGTAGAATTAGCGCCACTAGTGAATTATCTAATTGATTCACTAGAAGACGATGGTTATTTACGACGCTCTCTTGAAGATATAGCAGATGATTATAGTTTTTCTGAAGGTAGAATTGTTAGTGCAGAAATGTTAGAGGATGCTTTAATTATAATTCAACAATTAGAGCCAGCTGGATTAGGTGCGCGATCTCTTCAAGAGTGCTTGATTCTTCAATTAAGTCGTAGAGTAATTAAAGAAAAAAGCGCAGAAGATGCATTATTTATTTTGAAAGATCATTTCGAAGAATTAAGTACTAAAAACTTTGATAAATTAAAGTCTACGATGCACCTCATAGATGAGGATTTAAGAGAAGCCTTTGCAGTTATTAGCCACTTGTCACCGCGCCCTGTTTTTGTTGCAGAAAAGTCATTAAGTCAATCGATGAATATTATTCCTGAATTTACAATTCAATTTGAAGGAGATAATTTAGAAGTTAGTCTTGCGAACAATCCTTCTGTAGTGCTTCGAATAAATGAAACTTATTCCCTTCAAAGTATTTCACCTGAAAGTGTATTGCAAAGACGCGCAAAAGATCAAGCGTATTTTAAACGAAAAGTTGACGAGGCAAAATGGTTTATTGACGCACTACAACAACGAGAAAAAACGTTTTTGGAAATTATTAAAGTAATTGCAGTATTGCAAAGAGAATATTTTCTTTCTGGTGATCAGGGTGATTTAAAGCCGATGATCTTACAAGATATTTCTGATAAAACAGGATATGATTTAAGCACAATCTCAAGAGTTACAAGCAATAAATATGTTCAAACTCCATACGGGAATGTACTTCTAAAAAATTTATTTTCTAATGCATTGATTGCTAAAAATGGTAAAGAAGTAAGTGTTAAAAAAATTAAAGAAGTACTCAAGGAGATTATTGGGCATGAGGATAAAATTAATCCATTTAATGATTTAGAAATAGTTGTTCAATTAGCAAAACAAGGGTATGCAGTAGCTCGTCGAACTATTGTTAAATACCGAGATGCATTAGATATTCCAAGTGCGAGAATGAGGAAACAAGTACAGTAATACCAAGACTTTAATCATATTCCAAAAAATCGTTAATTGAAGGCAAACGTTTTTATATCGAAATTATCACCAAATCAATGTCCAAAGGAAAATCCTACTTTGGTTTTAAGAATTGTGAATAAATACCTGAAAAAGCACCAGTTCCGCTTCTTTAATTTTAATAAATTTGAATACTTATTGATTAATCAGGAAATCATTAAAATTCCTGTGAATTTATTAAAGAATATGGATAGAAATATTAGATTAATAAAAGTTTTAAACGACTTACTAGAAATAAATAATGACCGAATTGATGGTTATCAATTAGCGACGAATAAGTCAGATGACGTTGAATTAAAGAATTTGTTTAGTGATATGACAGCTTCTGGATTTCAATTATGTCATGACCTAGAAAATGAAGTGCAAAAACTAGAAGGTTCACCAAGACATTCAACAAGTAACTCTGGAAAGGCATTTGCAGCTTGGGCAGAAGTTAGAGCAGCTATTTTAACAAAAGATAGAACTGCAATATTAAACTCTTGCGAAATTGGAGAGGACGTTACCTTAGATGTGTACGAGAAGACACTTAATAATAGTGAATTACTTAATGCGGCATTAGTAGAAAAAGTGCAACTACAAAGAATGGAAATTTTACGTGCTCAAACAAAGATAAAAAACATGAAAGGATAAGGTTTCATTAACCATACTTCTATTCTGTTTTTCATTTAATTTAAATAAATATTTTTCAATCGATTTTTATAAAATTGCAGTAAAAATTCTTGTTGTTTGTGAATGATAAATTAGATATTGTAGAAGTTGATGTGTCTTGATATTTTATAAAAATTGTTTATGAAATTAATTACGTTTATTCTAATATTAATTTTATTGCTTTCTTCTATTCCTATTTTTGGCACCATTGCAGTACCTAACTCAGATAATGATCAGATCTTACAAATCCTAAAAGAGCGAAAGGAAAAATTTTCAGCATACACTCAGTCGCTTGATGATGCAACGGGAATTTTTGGATTAAAATCAAAAAAAGATTTAAAGAATTCTCAAAAATATTTGGTCGAAATTGTACGACTAGATAATAAGCTTATTGCAGTGTTAAATCGCAGAGTCGATTTTAAAGGATTCGAAACAGTAAATCTAAATTATAAACAATTAGATGCGGAGAGAAAGGTTAGCGAATTAACAGATGCATTACATGTTACAGAAGCTAGAATTGTTCAACAAAATTTTAAGATGGAAGAACAAAAATCAATAATTAGAAATCGTACGTTATTAGGTATTTTCTTTGGTTTGCTTTTTTTAGTAGCATTAATAAAATTATTTCGTAAGCCAAATTATTCAAATCGTTTGTAGGTTTTTTGTTACAGATGATTAGCGATAAAAATTGATTCGATATTGAAATAGTTTAATGGTAATTAATGTTTAGTTTTTATCCTTGGAAAAGCTAACTTTGTTTCCATAAATATTTTTAAATCATTACATGTCACAACACCTTACCGAACAGGAAATTATTCGTCGTCAAAGCCTTCAAGAGCTTGAAAAATTAGGCATAAATCCTTATCCCGCTGAACTTTACCCCGTAAATTCAACTTCCAAAGCAATTGAAGTTGGATTTGATGCGAACCCAGAAGCCTTTGCTAATGTCGTTCTTGCAGGTAGAATTATGAGTCGTCGTATCATGGGAAATGCCTCGTTTGCAGAATTGCAGGACGCCTCTGGAAGAATTCAAGTTTACTTCCGTAGAGATGATCTTTGCCCTGAAGAAGATAAAACTCTCTATAATACTGTTTTCAAAAAGCTTACTGATACAGGTGATATCATTGGTGTAAAGGGGTATGTATTTCGTACACAAACAGGCGAAATTTCTATACATGTGCGAGAGTTTTCAATTCTCACAAAATCATTACGACCATTGCCAACCGTTAAGGAAAAAGATGGTGTAACGTTCGATGCTTTTTCTGATCCTGAAATGCGCTATCGCCAACGTTATGTTGATCTAATTGTAAATTCTCATGTGCGCGAAACATTTGTAAAGCGTTCGAAACTTGTAACGAGCATTCGTCAGTATTTAGGCGAGAAAGGATATTTAGAAGTGGAAACACCTATACTGCAACCGTTGTACGGAGGTGCGGCCGCTCGTCCATTTAAAACACATCACAACACACTCGACATGACGCTTTATTTGCGAATAGCAAATGAACTTTATTTGAAACGACTTATTGTTGGTGGGTATGATGGAGTATTTGAATTTGCAAAAGATTTTCGCAATGAAGGAATGTCGCGATTTCATAATCCAGAATTTACGCAAGTAGAATTATATGTTGCGTACAAAGATTATTATTGGATGATGGAATTGGTAGAAGAGATGGTAGAAAAAGTTGCGATTGATTTACATGGATCAACAGAAGTAACTGTTGGTGAGAATGTGATTAATTTCAAACGTCCTTGGAAGCGATTTACAATGTATGAAGCTATCGCACATTTTACGGGTGTAGATATTACTGATATGAATGAAGAAGCAATGCGCATTGCTGCAAAAGGTATGGGCATTGAGTTAGATGAAAGTATGGGTCGTGGAAAAATTATTGATGAGATTTTTGGAGAAACATGCGAAGGAAAATTAATTCAACCAACATTTATTATTGATTATCCTGTTGAGATGAGTCCTCTTGCAAAAAAGCATCGTTCAAAACCAGGATTAGTAGAACGCTTCGAAGCAATATGCAATGGTAAAGAAATTTGTAATGCTTTCTCGGAGTTGAATGATCCAATCGATCAACGTGCTCGCTTCGAAGAACAATTGGAATTAGGCAAACGAGGCGACGAAGAAGCAATGCAATTGGATGAAGATTTTTTACGAGCTATCGAATACGGCATGCCACCAACAGCAGGTTTAGGAATTGGAATTGATCGATTAGCAATGATCATGACGAATTCTGCTTCTATTCAAGATGTATTATTCTTTCCACAAATGCGTCCAGAATTAGCAGTATCAACATCAGAACGGGAAGAAATAAAACTAGAAGGTGTTCCAGCACCTTGGGACGACGTATTAAAGAAAATGGGCATCGCAAGTAAAGAACAATTGAAAACAATTAATCCAAATAAATTGTTTAACGACTTAGGTGGTATGCGCAAAAAATTTAAATTAGATGCAGCACTTCCTTCATTGGAAGAAGTGAAAATATGGGTGCAATAATTTAAATATTTTAATTGCTAATTTATTATTAACTATTCAAAAATATTATGCAACGATTATTAATTCGGTTATTGTTATGGTTGTTAATTGTTGTTCCATTCAATTATGCAAGTGCTCAATTAAATTCTCAAGTTGTAATTCCAAATTTACAAAAGCATATTCAAACACTTGCTTCCGACAAATTTGAAGGAAGAGAAACAGGACAAAAAGGCGAACAACTTTCATCGGATTATATTGTAAAGCAATTCCAAGAAATTGGATTATCGCCAAAAGGCATTCAAGATTATTTACAAGCTTTTCCATTTACAAAGAATACCAAAATAGGATCTAAAACAAATCTCATTTTAGATGGGAAGAAACTAGAAGTTGTTACCGATTTCATTCCACTAGCGTACAGTTCTAATTCTTCTGCAAAGGGCGAAACAGTTAATGTTGGATATGGAATTGCAGCTCCTAAATTAGATTACGATGACTACAAATTATTGAAAAATTTAAGAGGGAAAATTTTTGTAATGGAAATTTCTACTCCTGATCATGCTGGTCCGCATAGTAAGTACGATGAGTATGCAGACTTAAGAACACGAATTGATACTGCTATAGCAAAAGGTGCAGCCGCAGTACTATTTATAAATTCTGATAAAGATTACACTGATCCAAAGCCCGAATATAAAAATCGTATTACGCCATCAGCAATTCCTGTAATTTTTATTTCTATAAAGCAAAGTGAAAAACTTTCTAAAGGACAAAGTCAACGTGTTGAAATTTCTGCTGAATTATTAAAAGAAATAGGAACAGGTCATAATGTAATTGGATTTATAAACAACGAAGCAATAAATACTGTAATCATAGGTGCTCATTATGATCATCTTGGTTTTGGAGGTGATGAATCATTGTATCGTGGTGAACCAAAAATTCATAATGGTGCTGATGATAATGCAAGTGGAACTGCTGCGTTAATTGAACTTGCTAGATATTTAAAAGCCGTTGGTTCTAAAAATAATAATTATTTATTTATTGCATTTAGTGGAGAAGAAAAAGGATTATTAGGTTCTGGATTTTTTGTAAAAAATCCAACTGTTGATTTATCCAAAATCAATTATATGTTAAACATGGATATGGTTGGGAGATTAAAAACAGAAGACCCAACATTATTGATAAATGGAGTTGGAACATCAGATGCTTGGAAAGTTACGATGTCGTTTATTAAAATAGATAGTCTTAAAATTAAAACTACCGAATCAGGCGTAGGCCCTTCAGATCATACTTCATTTTATTTGAAAGATATTCCTGTCTTACATTTTTTTAGTGGAACACACAGTGATTATCATAAGCCAAGTGATGATGAGCCCTTAATTAATTATTCTGGAGAGTTTCGCATCCTTAATTACATGATTCAATTAATTGCCCATCTTGATTATAAGGGAAAAATTAATTTCATAAAAACTAAAGACGATTCCAATGAAGAAGCTCCTCGATTTAAAGTGACATTAGGAGTGATCCCTGATTATGCGTTTGATGGAGAAGGGATGAGGATTGATGGGATTAGTGAAGGGAGACCAGCAGCGAAAGCTGGGCTTAAAGCGGGAGATGTAGTAGTTGCCATTGGTGAAAACAAAGTTGTTGATATGACCAGCTACATGAGGGCTCTGGGAAAATTCAACAAGGGAGACAAATCAGAAGTAACGGTTGTTCGCGAAAAAAAGGAAATGAAAGTGGATGTGATTTTTTGATTTACAAAAGGAGTAATTCTTACATGGTTTTCTTTATTTCTCAAGGCATAGTTTTTTTACGTTTTTTTTTGTTGAAAAATTTGTTTCTAAAATAATTCGCCTTTACAAGTTATTAGACGTTTTTTTACGAAATTTATATCTTAAAAATATCTTGAAAAATGATAAAATACAAAACTATTTTATTGGCGCTTTTATTGACGGGTTCATTTGCAACCAATAATCTAGTTGCACAAAATAACATCTCATTATTAAGTACGAAAGAAGTTGATAAAACTTCTATTAAGCAATCAAAATTTATTTTATCAAGGAATAAAACAATATTATCTGGATGTGGAGTTGACACAAGTCAAAATGGAATTTTACCATTCAGAGATCAGCAAGGAACTATTTTTAATTCTTATCTATGTGCATTGCATGATAGTGTTTCAGGGACATCTGCCAATGGCGCTGCCTTTAAAGATGGAGACGGTTTTAGAATAAAATTAATTCAAGGAAGTCAAGTTACCTTTAGTGTTGGAGTTGATAGTTGTGTTACACATCCAGTTTCATTAACTGTTTGTGATAGTTCAAATAATCCTATTTCTGGTGCATACGCAGCTTCTGGTTGTCCGAGTTCTTTAAATTTTACAGCGCCATACTCTGGACTTTTTATTGTTGTTATGAATGAAAATGGTATTTGTTTTGGCGCTGGTCAAATTGGGATTGGAGATATTTTTTGTTACAAAGAAATAGGTACAACTCTTCCGCCATGTTTACTAGGTCCTTCCAATGACTCTATTTGTGGAGCATTTCCTTTATCGATTGGTGGTACATTTTATAATGGCGATAATTCATTCGCTGATTTAAATGATGTTAAAGATTCAAATGTTGTTGCATCGGGATTTGGATGTTCAATACCTAATAATACGTTGTGGTATAGTTTCACTGCTTCTTTAACGGAGAATATTTCTATCGTATGTTATTCACCAATGTCAAGCGGATTAGATGCTTGGATAGGCGTTTTCGATGCTGCTTCCTGTACAGATTCTTTATTGAATGGGTCATGTTACGGAGGCCCAAATGGTATTGGCGATACAGTAAGAATTATGATACCAGTGATTGCAGGAACAACCTATTATTTTATGATTGATGGAGATAATAATTCAGTAGGTGAATTTAAAATTGGAATTGAAAATAGTCCTACTTATCCAATTAATGATACAATATGTGGTGCTTCAAATTTAGTTTTGGATTCTGCTTTTATATCTGGAAATACTGCTGATGCTCAAGGTTCAGATCCTTCGGATAACGATGTTGCTAATGCTGGATATAATTGTGGAATTCCCAATAATACGGAGTGGTTTGTATTTAGTCCGATGGTTAGCGATTCATTCGATTTAGTTATGACTACTAATGGCTTTAGTTTTTCTTCATGGATAGGAGAGTTCAGAACATCTACTAATGTAGTTGATTGTCATTGGCCATTGATATTCGAACAATGTTTATCTGGAACTAATAATAGTTTTAGCGACACCGCAATTAATCGAATCTATTTATCAAATAACTACAATTATTTTTTTATGATTGATGGGTTCTCTAATTCAAAAGGCGATTTTAGTTTAGGAATTAAATCGGTAACACATGTTGGTGTAAATGAATTTGAAAGTAATATTCGTGCGTTATCTATTTATCCGAATCCAGCTAATGAAGAAATTAATATCAATTACAATTTCTTTAATGCGGAAAATATAGATTTTCAATTAATTGATTTAACTGGACGTGTATTAATAAACGATTCTGGTTCTGGAATTAAAAATGGCACTAAAACGATCAGTGTAAAAAATATTAATAACGGTATTTATGTACTTCGTATTTCAGGTGCTTTTGGAAATTTTAGTAGAAAAATTATGGTGCAGAGATAAATTGCATTCTTTTTAAAATAATACCTTCAATCAAGTAACCTATTAAATTTTAAACATTTTTCATGCCCTGAAAAATTTAGCGTAAATCCTGAAAAATGATCGTTTTCTGCTGATTTTAAGAAAGTTATAATTAGTTAACTCTTAGTGTTACATATTTTTTTATAATGACTAGAGTTAGCTATCAAAAATAAAATCTTTAAAGGAATTTTTTTTCCTTAATTTTGAATTCTTGAAAAATCAATAACCTAAAACATACTATGAAAAAAAACTTTACAATTAAGAAAGTCTTAATGACATTTTTGATAATTTTTTCATTCTTGAGCAATTCCTCTATAGCTCAGAATGATCACCGCACTAAACCAGTAAAGGCATCTTTTAAATTAAAAATTAAAGATCAACCTGCTATTAATGTTACCAAAAACACAAGCCTAGTAGGATGCAGTGTGGATTCAACACAAAACGGATTTTACTCTTTTTTGGATTCGACAGGAGCACAATTTAACGGTTACTTATGCGGTGCTAATGATAGCGTATCAGGTACGGTTGCCAATTGATTTGCATTTTATGATGGCGATGGCTATAAAATTAAACTTATTCAAGGAAGTCAAGTTACTTTTAGTATTGGGGCAGATAGTTGTGTCGTCCATCCAGTTTCTTTAACATTATGTGATAGTGCAAACATTCCGATCCCTGGAGCTTATGTTTCTTCGGGATGTGCTTCATTGAATTTTACAGCAACCTATACAGGTGTATACATTGTTGTAATAAATGAAAATGGGATTTGTGGTGGTGGTGGAACAGTTGGTATTGGTGAAATTTTTTGTTACCCACAAGTAGGAACAACTTTACCATCATGCTTGACTACTCCAGCTAATGATACACTATGTGGAGCATTTCCATTGACAATTGGAGGTCCATTTTATACTGGGGATAATTCAACGGCAAATTCTTCTGACAATGACGATTTAAAGGCAACTACAGCAGGATATGTTTGTTCAACACCTAATAATACTTTATGGTACAGTTTTACTCCAACTGTGACAGAAAACGTAACTGTTGTTTATTCTTCAACGGCATCAAACGGACTACTCGGATGGTTAGGTGTTTTTGATGCGCCAACATGTGCAGATCCATTAGCAAATGGAATGTGTTATACAGGTCCTGCTGGAACAGGTGATACCGTTAATATAACAATTCCCGTAGTAGCAGGAACTACCTACTATTTTATGATTGATGGTAATTCTGGTGCGGTAGGTGGATTTGGAATTGGTGTTGTTAGTGCTCAACCATTTCCAATAAATGATACTATTTGTGGAGCCACTTCACTTGTATTAGATGGTCCATTCGTTTTTGGAAATACAGCCAATGCCCTTGGCACAGATCCGTTAGATGTTACTGTAGCTACAGCAGGCTTTACTTGTTCTACACCTAATAACACTGAATGGTTTGAATATACACCTGCTGTATCTGATTCATTTGATTTAGTTATGAGTGCAAATGGTGGAGGCTTCGATGCATGGATCGCCCCATTTAGTACTCCTGCTGGTGTTGGTGCTTGTCAAGGAGTGTTAACTTATGAATCAACAGATTGTTTAAACGGACCAAATAATACGTATGCTACTGGTCCTACTGGCCCCACTGGTGATACAGCTGTAAATCGTTTATACTTGACTGTTGGTAATACTTATTACTTTATGATAGATGGCTATGCTGGAGCTGTAGGATCTTATAGTATCGGAATACATTCAGTTGTTACTATGGGAGTAAATGAATTCGAAAGTAATATTCGTTCGTTATCTATTTATCCGAATCCATCTAATGAAGAACTTAATATCAATTACAATTTCTTTAATGCAGAAAATGTAGCTTTTCAATTAATTGATTTAACTGGTCGTGTTATATTAAATGATTCTGGTTCTGGAATTAAAAATGGCACTAAAACGATCAGTGTAAAAAATATTAATAACGGTATTTATTTACTTCGTCTTTCAGGT
The DNA here is from genome assembly GCA_038206385.1 of Bacteroidia bacterium. Lineage (GTDB taxonomy): Bacteria > Bacteroidota > Bacteroidia > AKYH767-A > OLB10 > JANXSD01. The sequence continues at coordinate 40,096 of JBBRAW010000007.1, forward strand.
GCTAAAGGAAATAGTAGTAGAAAAATTATGATTCAGCACTAAGTTAAAATCAACTTAAACAAAGAAGGGAACCAATATCGGTTCCCTTCTTTGTTTATCATCAACTCCAACTGATATAAAGATGAATCAATTTAATTTAAAAATCAATTTCCATCATCATAGGACAATGATCCGAATGTTTTGCATCAGCTAAAATCACTGATCGTTTTAATTGACTTTCCAGATTATTGCTAGCAAAAATATAATCGATACGCCATCCTAAATTCCTTTCTCTAGCATTTTGACGATAAGTCCACCACGTATAGTTGTGAGGCTCCGAATTGAAATGACGAAAACTATCAATAAAGCCACTCTTTATAAATTGATCCACCCATTCACGTTCTTGAGGTAAAAAGCCTGAAGATTTTGCATTACTAATCGGATTGTGGATGTCAATCGCTTTATGGCAAATATTTACATCACCACCAATTATTAATTTTTTACGTTTTTTCTTTAGCTGAATGACATAATCATCAAACCACTTTAGCCATTCCATTTTATACGCTTGTCGCTCCTCTCCACTAGAACCTGATGGAATGTAAACGCTCATCACAGATGTATCGCCATAATCTGCTCTAATTATTCTTCCCTCCCGATCAATCGCAGCATCTCCTGATCCAATTACCACTTCATCAGGTTCGTGCTTGCTAAATAATGCGACGCCACTGTACCCTTTTTTCTCTGCTGGATGCCAATAGTGTTTATATCCATCATTCTCAAAAAGCGAGGTATTTAGCTGCCCAGGTTCCGCCTTTATTTCTTGAAGTAAAACAATATCGGGGTTCACTCCGCGTAACCACTCTAGCCAACCTTTGTTCATTGCTGCCCTAATGCCGTTGACATTGTATGTAATTATTTTTTTCACCATCTAATTCTTAGACTACGAATATATGTAACACGATTAGAATTTCAATTTTTAGATTTAAATTCCCATTTAGTTGGAATTCGAGATAAATAATATTTAACAATCTGATTGTAACAATTTACTTTAATTGATTACGTTAATGTAGAGGTTTGCGCGCTTGCAATTCCTACTTTAGCCCATCTGCAAAGCGCTTGAAAAAACACTCACTTATTCTTCTCTTTTTGCTTTTTTTAGCAACAATTGTTACGGCGCAAGTAACGAGTAATCTACGCATCTATTTAATCCCAACCTCTAAGGATACAGTAATTCTCGATACACTTAGTATTATTCCTGGTAGTTTACAAGTGAGATATCAAGATCAAAATTTGGATAGTACTTTGTATTCGATAGATGTAGTGAATGCAAAATTCATTTTTACAAATAAAACTCGAAATCGGAATGATAGTATTACTGTACGATATCGCGTATTTCCAATTCTGTTTGGCGCATCGCATCAATTACGTGATCGCACACTTATGGAAAAAAATAGTATCAACCAAAAAGATCCTTTTCTTGTTGAACAACCTGGTAATTCACAACTAAATATTTTCGGCATGCAAGGCTTGTCTCGATCAGGAAGTATTTCTAGAGGAATCACAATAGGAAATAATCAAGATGCAGTGGTGAACTCTAGTTTAAATTTGCAGCTAGCAGGAAAACTTTCTAATGATATTGAAATATTAGCAGCCATTACTGATGACAATGTTCCAATTCAAGCCGAAGGAAATACGCAACAGTTGCAAGAGTTTGATAAAGTATATATCCAATTAAATAATACACATCATAAATTAATAGCTGGTGATTTTGAAGTAAGAAATCCTGACGGATATTTTTTGCGTTATTATAAAAAAGGTCAAGGTGGTTTGTATAGCTTTTCGGGATTAGCGCAACCTTTAAAAAGTAATTCAGGTTTACTCAATGTATCTATTGGTGCCGCTGTTTCCAAAGGAAAATTTGCTCGAAATACTTTTAATGGTATCGAATCTAACCAAGGACCATATCGATTACGTGGTGCAGAAAACGAAAATTTTATCATCATTCTTTCTGGATCAGAAAAAATTTATTTAGATGGTGCATTATTAGATCGTGGTCAGGATCGTGATTATATTATTGATTACAATACTGCAGAAGTTACCTTTACTACTAAACGAATTGTCACCAAAGATTCTCGCATTGTTGTAGAATTTCAATACTCTGATAAATCCTACGCTCGAACAATATTAACAGGATCGGTGGGTTGGAAACAAAAAAAATGGAGATCAGCAATTAATGTATATTCAGAGCAGGATAGTAAAAATCAACCACTGCAACAAAATCTTTCTAATGCAGACAAATTAATATTATCAAATGCAGGAGATAATCTTTCACAAGCTTTTGCGCCCAATGTAGATAGTGTAGCATTCAATGTAAATGAAATTCTTTATGCAAGAATCGACACCGTCGTAAATGGAATTAATTATTTTCCCGTATATTTTTATTCCACAAATAGTGATAGTGCAAAATTCAGAGTTGGATTTACAAATGTAGGAGCTGGAAAAGGAAATTACGTTTTAGAAAATGGTCTTGCTAACGGAAAAGTTTATAGTTGGATCGCCCCGTTAAATAATATTCCACAAGGTTCTTACGAACCTAAAGTGCAATTGATAAGTCCGAAACAGCGACAGATGATAACGGCAAGTGGAGGATATGATTTCAATCAAAATACGAAGGTAGGAATTGAAGTTGTTGGAACTAAAAATGACATTAATCGTTTTTCAAAATTAGATAAGGATAATGACAAAGGTGCGGCAGCGAGATTAACATTAGAACATAGTCAACCCTTGAAAAAAGATTCAGTAAATGGATGGCGATTAACAAGTAGTTTGCAATCGGAAGTTACCGATAAAAATTTTGTTCCAATAGAAAATTATCGCCCAATAGAATTTATTCGTGATTGGAATACTACATTGCTCACTGTTCCTGGAAATGAATTTATCACTGCAATACAATTTGGAATTAGTCATCCAATTAAAGGAGATCTTCACTATAGTTTACGCTCCTATTTGCACGATACACAATATCAAGGATTGATGAATTCACTTGGTGGTCAATGGAAAAAAAAGGGGTTGCTTGTTAAGGCAGATGCGAGTCTTTTAAATACATCAGGAACTATAATTAAAAGTACATTTCTTCGTCATCGTGAAGAGGTGAATAAACGATTTGGTAATTGGATTCCAGGAGTACATTTTGAACAAGAACGAAATGAAACTAAAATCCCTGGAACAGATAGTATCACTCCTGGAGCTTTCAGTTTTCGCATCGCTGAAATTTATCTTCAACGGCCGGATACTTCAAAAATACCATTGAAAATTTCTGCGAGTAGAAGGTTTGATGATGGTATAAAACAAAATAAATTTACGGAGGCAAGTATTGCAGATATGTTTTCAGTAACAACGGCTTTAGTGAAAGAAAAACAACGATTATCAGGGCAAATAAATTATAGAAATTTACAAATAACAGACTCAACAATCACCACTGCAAGGAAAGAAGAAAGTGTTGGTGGAAGAGTAGATTATAGTTTAACAATTTGGAAAGGTGCATTGCAATTTAATACTTTTTACGAGGGAGGAACAGGAAGAGAACCGAAAAAATTGTATTCTTATATTGCTGTTGCACAAGGAACAGGAACGTATTCATGGAATGATTATAATGCAGATGGTATTCCACAATTAAATGAATTTGAAATTGCATCGTTTCAAGATCAAGCAAATTACATTCGAATATTTACACCTACTGATGATTATGTAAAAGTATTTTTTAATCAATATAATGCAGTTATAAATTTATTGCCAGCATCCTTTTTTCAGAACAGTAATAAATACAAATTACTTTCTAAATTTTCATTGCAATCCTCCGTACGATTTGATAATCGAATTGCGAATGTAAAAGGTGTTGAAGGTTGGAATCCCTTTCCTCGAAGTATTCCTGATACCTTATTACTTACAACGCAATCGAGTAGTCGACATACTTTATATTACAACAGAAGTAGTCCTTCTTTTGGTGCTGATATAACCTATCAAGATCAACAATCGCGACAGTTGTTGAGTAATGGTATTGAAGCAAGAAGTAATCGTACTTATATAGGTGTCATGAGATGGAATATTACGCAATGGGTTGGATCGCAAACATCAGTTGAATCAGGAATAAAAGAAAGTCGTTCGGAAGCATTTAAAGCAAGAGATTTTGAAATTAATAGGTATAGTATTTCCGAAAAAATAAATCTTCAACCTGGCACAACTTATCGCTTAAGTTTTAGCTTTCGTAATGAAGCAAAAAATAATGTAATCGCCGAAGGACTAGGAGAAAAAGCTACAGTACAAGATGGAGGATTTGAGTGGAGATACAGTACTGTGAAACGTGGTATTATCAGTGCAAAGTTTAACCTTGTAAATATTAAATATAGCTCTGATGCAAATTCATCTATTGCTTATGAAATGTTGGAAGGATTAAAAGCAGGAACCAATTTAACGTGGGGTTTTTCTATCCAACGAAATCTTGGAAATAGTTTGCAATTGAACATCACTTACGATGGAAGAAAACCTTCTGGATTAAATATTATCCACACAGGTGGAGCACAAGTACGCGCGTATTTCTAACTTATAAAAAGAGTAATTCGTATTTAGATAATTACAAGAAATAATTTATTTCAGCTCCAAGCTTGTAATACCAATTTGATTTCCTTCGCAATAAAGTTCGATAGTATATTTTCCTGGATTATAAGAGCTTCCTTTTTCCCAATAAACACAAAGATCTGTATTTCGATTTTCGTACATGATAGATTCTTTAGTGGTATAAAGTGTAGCTTGAGAATTGTACATAAAAGTTTCGCTAGAAGTTGACATCACAGCACCATCGGGACTAAGCACACGAATAAAAATATCCTTCGGACCTTTTTCTACTACCAAGTTTTCGATGATAGTAAAGCAAGTTTTAATACGTCCAGTTTTTTTAGCACTCGTCGTTTCCAATTCTTTTCCACTTCCTTTGTAACGAACACCAAGTGCTTTCATGTTTACAGATTTCAATACGGAAGCGATGGCAACTTTATTTGACAATACAGAATTTTGTTCTGATAAAACTTGCGTCTTTGTAGTAGCAGTATTTAAATTTTCTGTTAATGTGAGATTCTGATCGTTGAGTTGTTTATTTACTGTTTTCAGTGAATCTACTTGTCCGATATAATTCACATTCAGATTTTTTAAGGCAGCCATCTCCTCATGTGCTCTCTTTAGCTGAACAGCATCTCCTGAATTGATGAGTTTTTGAATTTGAGCGATCTTTTGGCGTATTTCTTCATCCTTTGATGAAAGCTGATTTTGTAGACTAGCATTTTCTTGATTCAACTTTTCATATTCCGTTTTTACGCGTTGAAGCTCGGCTGATAGAGATTCTTTTTCAGCCATCGTTGTATCTAAATCACGACTTACTTGCTCTAAATGAGTCTTTTTATCAAAAAATTGCCAAAGCAAAAGACCATTCACCCCTAATAAGATGGAGATAACGATAATTACAATTACCTTTTTAGAGTCTTGATCTTTGTGTTCCGTTTCGGGAGTAGCCATTGTATTCAGTTTGAAATCAGGATAGATTCGAGCCTCGAAAATACTAAAATTGCGATAGGTTGAGAAAAATTTTCTCACGACTTATAAACGTATCATAGTGGATTAAGAAATAAATGCTGCGTTATAGAGGGAACATTAAGCAGCGAATGACGTAAAAATTTGCAAAACGGAATGAAAGTCCGTAACTTGCGACACTGTAAGCAGATGACTAATCACCAATGCGATGTCAGTTTTTATAGTTGGGAAGGCAAAATTCATTTTAATTTGAGATTAAGAATCAGTACAATGATTAAAGTTTACGTAACATATTACATAGTTTTATCTCTTAATTTTGCCGCGTAATGGTGTATTATAGAGAGAAATTCCTTGCCTTTTTAGTGTGTTTTCTACTTTTTGTAGGAAGTACGGTTTCTGTTGCGCAAACGAATCCTGCTCCTTGGAACCTTACCTCTTCAGGGAATTATTTTTTCGTATTTTGGGCAAGTACAAGTGCTACATTATCATATCCTACAAGTTCAATTTGGCATCGAACTTCTACCTTACATCCTCCACTAGCAGCTGCCACCACAGGTAATTACACGGGATCATATAACGCAGCAGGATCTGCCCGAATAGAAGGGTTATATGTTTCAGGATTTAATTTTTGTAATGATAATACAGTATCAGATCATAATATTGGTGCTTTTGTTGTCGGACTTAATTCAATTGGAAGAACGAATATTATGGTAAACTGGACTGCACAGGGAACTAGTGCAGGATCATTTTATAACGTTAGATTACAATATAGAATTTCAATTTCCTCTCCATGGACAGATGTTCCTGGTCCAGTAGAATTCGTAGGAACGGGAGCACTTCAAATCTCTCCCACCTTAATGCCTGCAGTTAATATCAGCACATTAACAGCGGGTGCAGTTGATAATCGTCCAAACATGCAATTGCGTTGGAAATATTATTGGGTAAGTGGCGCTGCTTCTTTAAGCAAAATAAGGGTGGATGATATTACTGTTTCAAGCACTCCAATTGGTGGTAATTTTACTGGAACTGATATTATAAATGGCGCCCCATTTTGTGTTACACCAACTATTGGAGCTGCCGTTTCAATACCCTTCAAGTATGAAGTAAAAACAGCTTATACCATAGGTGTAACAACGTTTACTGCTCAATTATCAGATGCAAGTGGAAGTTTTACATCGCCAGTTGCTATTGGTTCAATACTATCAACAAATTCAGGGAGTCAAACGATTACAGGAACAATCCCAGCAGGAACACCTTATGGATCTGGATATAGAATTAGAGTCATTTCGGCCTCTCCTGCTTCTGCAGGTTTTTCTGATAATATTATTGATCTCACCATTAAATTATCGCCAACAGATATAACGTCTCTTGCGTCGGTTTGCATTACAGATTCTTCAACGGTGAGTTGGGCATTGCCAACTATTTCATGTTTCAATGAAGTTTTGGTTGTTGCCAATGCAAACTCCTCCGTAACGGGAGCGCCTACAGGAAATGGTTCTGCCTACATTCCTAATACCGTATTTGGTTCGGGTACTTCGTTTGGAACTGGTTTCGTGGTTTATAAAGGTGCTGGAACAAATGTTATTGTTTCAAATTTGACTCCTGGCACTCAGTATTTTTATAAAACTTGGGTTCGTTATGGTAATGAATGGAGTTCCGGACAAGAGGTAAGTTGCACGCCCGACTATCAAACCAAAGTGCTTATTAATGGATATTTGAATGCCACCAACAGAATAAATGAGTGGACAGAATTATTAGTTACTGGCGATGATCTCGATATGCGTGGATATAAAATCAGAGATAATAACTCTTCACAATCAGGATGGCAACTTGAATTTAATTTTAATAATATTCCGTATTGGCAACATGTTCGAAGAGGTACTGTCATAATGTTGTATCATCAAATGAATTCACATATTATTGATACAGATCCTTCTGATGGATATTTACAGTTGGATGTTTATGACCTTACCTATTTTAACGGTGGAAGTTTAACAACACTTGATTTATCAGGAACAGGGGATATTGTAGAAATTCTCACTCCAACGTATGGTCATATTCATGGTTTAGGACATTTTCCTTCGCCAGGACCAAGTTGGACAGTGATGCCAACACCCAAATTAAATTATTCTGGTAGTTTGATAGATGGCGACGCAGTTTATGCGTGTCCTGGTGGAACTATTGAAGACTACAATGCACCTTCAGGATCTAATGTTTCTAAGAGTAGTGTTACAATTACTTTCGGATTACCGAATGCGTGTGGTGCAACGAATTCTAATTTTTGGAATGAACTTCGTCAACCATTTATGGCTCCCCAAACCGTAGCGTTTACTTCTATCATCAATGGCGCACCTGGATCGGTTACTTTTTCATGGTTGCCGGCAACGGATACTTATCCAGCAGATAATTTAACAGGGTATATTATTTTACGGAATACTAGCAATAGTTTTTTAGCAACTCCTGCTGATGGATCCACATATTCTTTAGGTGCAACAATAGGAGGAGCAACAGTGGTAGCAAACATTACTGGATCAACAACAACAACGTTTACGGATAACACTGTTACGAATGGAAACGTTTATTACTATAGAGTTTATGCATATCGATTTAATATCGATAATTTGAATGGTGATAATTTTAATGCATCGCGAGGAAGAGCATATAACGATAATAATTTTGTATCAGTAAATTGGCCTGGATCAAATCCTTTACCAGTAGAATTGCTGTTTTTTAGAGGAGAACCAAAGGAAACGAAAGTGCATTTAACATGGGCAACAACATCTGAAAAGGAGAATGATTATTTTATTATTGAAAAGAGTTTAGATGGAAAATCCTTTTCGTTTCTTGGAAAAGTAAAAGGAGCAGGAACAAGTAATTCCCTCTTGAATTATTCTTTAGACGATTTAAATCCTGGTCCGGATGTAAATTATTATTCGCTTACTCAAGTTGATTTTAATGGCACACAAACTAAAAAGCAGATCATAGCAGTTCGATTTAAATCGACTAATTCGTATACAGTAAGTATCTTCCCTAATCCATTTTCTTCAGAAGTACAAATCCAATGTTTATCAAATGGATCAGGACCGATAGAAATAATGCTTTACGATTGTTTAGGGAAGGCTGTTTTACAGAAATCAAAAGTGTTACGTGATGGAGCAAATAATTTCCTACTTTCAACATCAGAATTAGCTTCTGGAACTTATTTTCTTGTACTCAAAAATGATCTGGGCGAAACAGTTCATTCAAGGATTGTAAAGCGATAAATAGACCATCCCTAGGGTTTTCCGACCACTATGGCTAGTATCATTATAATTGTGAATATAGAGACTGAAATAAATCAATAAGGCTATTGCTCGGTAAAAGAATATCTTGTAAATTGCCCAATAAACTATAGGCGTTAAAAGTGCTTATTTTAATTAGAGATTAATATTTAGTTAACTTAAGAAACATAATCTTGTAGTGGCAAATTGAATCAAAAATGTAAGAACAAAAACCATGAATACATCTACCAAAACTTTATCATTAAACCTTTACAGCAAGCGAACATTTAGTCGTTCAATACTGATATTACTCACATTACTCCCATTGTTTTTAATGTCCTTTAAAAGCTCAGGACAAACAATGCCTTCGGCACAATTGCTTCCTTATACTCAAACTTTCGGAACTTCAGCATTTTCAACACCATTTGCTGGTATGGCAAGTTGGACAGGTTCAGGAACAAGACCATATGCAACACAAGCAACAGCAGAAGCTAGTCTTGAGGGAGTCGACCAAGCCATATCAAGTGCAACCCCTGCAAATGGCGGCGGCGGTGGTCAGTTCGGCCATTTAGTAAGTACCGATGCAAGATTGACTATTTTACAATCTGGCAATTCAACAAATGGTACATCACAAGTTGCTTTAGCAATAAATACCAATGGGTTTACTTCTGTAACTATTTCTTACGATTTAGCTTTAACTATATCTAATACTAGAACAATTGGTCTTTCATTACAGTATAGAAATGGAACGACTGGTGCATTTACTACTGTTCCATCTACTGCTGTTACTTATGGTACTGGTACTACTAATGGAGGAGATGCCGATGGTCCCACTGATTTGGATAATTATTCATTCTCATTGCCAGCAGCTGCATTAGGACAATCAGTAGTTCAGTTACGTTGGGTAACATGGAGAGTAGCAACTTCTTCTGGTAATAGTTCAGGTATTGCACTGGACAATATTAGTATTACTGGAGCAGCAACTTCAACAATTAATATTACAAGCGCTCATCCTACAAGTTCAAATATTAATCAAGGATCAGCAGATAATATTATTGGTGGAATTTCTTTAGCTGTTACAAATGGTAATGCTACTTTAAATGGAGTAACGGTAAATACTACTGGTACTTATTCTGCTGCAACTGATTTAACAAATATAAAATTCTGGTTGAGTAGTAGTGCAACGAGCATTTCTGGAGCAACACAATTAGGAACATCACAATCTGGTGTTGCAAGTGGAGGTTCGGTAGGCGTGAGTGGTTTGTCATCATTAATTTCAACAAGTACAACTAGTTATATACTTGTCACTGCTTCTGTATCTGCAACAGCTACTGCTGGCGGTACAGTAAGATTGGGATCAACATCTTTTTCAAATTTAACATTTAGCGGAACACCAGTACTTTCAGGAACGAATCCTGTTGCTGCAGGAGCATCACCAATCAATGACCAAACAATAATTGCTGTTACTCCTACGATTGCCTTAAGTGATGTTAGTCCGGCAGCAGGAAGTTATAATCAAAATACAACAAATAATATTATAAGAAGTGTTCAAGTAGTTGTTGGTAATGCATCAGCAACATTAAATAATTTAACCTTCACTACAGGAGGAACCTATCTTACAAGTGATTTACAAACGAATGGATTTAAATTTTGGACAAACGCTACTAACAATTTAGTTGGAGCAACTCAATTAGGAACATCACAAGCAATAGTTACATCAGGAGGAAATATTTCTCTTACTGGATTAACGCAATCATTTCCTGTTGGAACAAGATATATTTTGGTTACAGCTGATGTTGCTTATAATGCTGGTGCAAGAAATATTAATATAGCTGCAACTCCTGCTGGAAATATTAATTTTAGTGTTGGTACCCCAACAGGTTTTCCTGTTGCTGCGAGTAATACTTATTCATTTGCTGCAGTTACTCCAACCGTTACAGTTGCAGTAACAAGTTTAGTAAATGGCATAGTAAATTTCCCAACACCAAATGCGATACTCTACAGAATGTCATTAGCGACAATAACAAATAACACAGATTTAACTAGTTTAATAATTACAACAGCAGGAACTTATTTAACTTCTGATTTAGATGCGAATAGTTTTAAGTTATGGTACAACACAAGTAGTTCATTAACTGGTGCAGTTCAAATTGGATCTGCGCAAGCTGTTGTTTCATCAGGTGGCACTGTAACATTTAATGGATTTTCGCAAACCATTTTAGTTGGTACAACAGGATTTATTTTAGTAACTATTGATGTATCATCAAGTGCAGTTGTTGGACATACCATTAATGTAACTTCAAATACTTTAGCAAGTACTATTCAATTTTCACAAGGAATAATAACTGGATCTGACCCAACAAAAGTGGGTGGTGCATTGTTGATTTCTCCAACACCAACTGTTGCCGAAGTTATTCTTCCACAGTATGCAATAAATGGAAATACAGCTGGCAATCGTTTGCAATATGTTTGTCGTTTAACATTAAATAATTTAATTCCGAATTCTACATATCGTTATTTTACTGGAGCATCAGAGTTAACAACAACAACTACTGGTACTACTGCAGGAAACTTTTTTGCAATCAATAATACTGCAGGAGCTAATGGTTATATTGTTGGACAAAGTTCTAGTAAAAATATGGGTGGTGTAAATGGAAGTTTAATTGGTGGTGATGAATTTGTTGCAACAGGTAGATATGCTGAACTAGTTACAAATGCAACGGGAAGTTATACAGGATGGTTTGCAATGGCACCAACAGGGAATACAACATTTACTGCAGGGAAATTAAATTATTTTTATGTACAATTAAATAATGGAGCTGGTGATACTACCTTAGTACAATCGGTACATACAACAAATACATTTACGATGATCAATCCTGCCACTGGAGTAAATGGCGGGCAGGCAATTAGAGGAACCTCAAGTGGAACTCCAGAAAATATGGTTTTCCTTTATGATAATACTGCAGCAACTGGTCGTCCGATATATGGAACATGGTTAGAGAATGATGGTATTGCAACAAACTTTACAACGTGGTATACAGCACCTGCTGCAACACCTGTTGATGGAGTGAATGGTTCGTGGGGTGCTTACATTCCAGTAGCATTACCAAATGGAATTCGTTGTATCGAACAAAGAAATGTTGTTACTGCAGCTGTTGAAGGATGTTCAGCAACATCAGCAAATGGAACATGGCCAACAGGATCTGTAAACACCGTTAATCCTACAGGAGGAACAACACCTTTAGTGATCAGTTCTACTGATGCTTCATTTGTTTGTCCGATTTTAAATACCATCAGTACAAATGCAATTTCTCCTTTAACCTATTGTGTTGATGGAAATTTTAATACTGCGGTCACTGTTACATTTAATCCATCAGTATATCCATATAATTCTGCAAATGTTTTTACTGCACAATTATCAAATGCAAGTGGAAGTTTTGCTTCTCCAATTAATATAGGAACTGTTCCAACATCAGCAAATTCAACAACCATTGCTGGTTCAATTCCTCCAGGACAACTTGCTGGAACAGGATATCGTATTCGTGTTATAAGTTCTTTACCTCCAATAATTGGTACTGATAACGGAGCGAATATTACTTTCACATCAGGAACAACTTTTTATGCGGATGTTGATGGGGATGGTTTTGGTGATCTTACAAATACTAATGTTTATTGCTCTTCAACCGCTGCGGGTCTTGCAGGATATATAAGTAATTCTACAGATTGTGATGATTTTGATCCAGCAGTTAATCCATCAGCTATTGAAGTTTGTAATTTGTATGATGATAATTGTAATGGTTTAATTGATGAAGGTGTTAAATTAACTTTCTACGAAGATTTTGATAATGATACTTATGGTAATAATGCATCAACAATATTAGCATGTACTGCTCCATTTGGCTATGTAAGTAATAATACAGATTGTAATGATCAAGCATCAGCAGTAAATCCAGGCGCTACAGAATTATGCAATGGATTTGATGATAATTGTAATGGAACAATTGATGAAGGATGTACGATCTTTACTTTCTTTGCCGATGTAGATGGTGATACTTATGGAAACCCAGCAAGTTTTGTTACTAGTACAATAAATACAATTCCATCAGGATATGTTACTAATAATTTAGATTGTAATGATAATCTTTCTGGAGGTGCTGCCATACATCCTGGGGCTACAGAAATTTGTAACAACATTGATGATAATTGTAATGGTGCAGTGGATGAGGGATTAACATTTTTAACTTATTATCAAGATTTTGATAATGATAGTTATGGAAATATTAATGTAACTATTTCAGCATGTTCGCCTCCTTTCGGTTATGTTTTAAATGGTACTGATTGTGATGATAATAATAATTTAGTTGCTCCTTTACCTCCAGTAATAATTAGTGGTGCTACAAGTTTTTGTACAGGTGGATCAACAACATTAGATGCTGGAACTGGAATCGCTTATGGTGGTTATACAAATTATCAATGGTCAACTGGTGCTTTAACACAAACTATAAATGTTACTACAGCAGGAACATACACTGTTACTATTACAGGCGCTGCATCATGTACTAATTCTGCAACAGTTACTGTTACAATAAATCCGCTACCAACAGTTTCTATTTCTGGTTCATCAAACGTTTGTACTGGAAGCAATACAACACTCGATGCTGGTGCAGGATTTAGTTCTTATTTATGGTCTACTTCTGCATCAAGTCAAACGATTTCAGTAAACGCAGGAGGAACATATACAGTAACAGTTACCAATTCAAATGGATGTTCGAAATCAGCAAGCAAAACTGTTACAGTTGTCGCTCTTCCATCTGTTACGTTAACAACAACTAATGTTTCTTGTTTTGGTGGATCAAATGGTGCTATATCTACAACTGCAACAAATGCATGTACTAATGGTCCTGGGTTAGTGATTTCACGATTCCTTCCAAATCCATTAGGCACTGATAATGCAAATGAATTCGTTGAACTATTAGCTACAAGAGATATAAATTTCGCTACAACTCCTTACGCAGTTGTCTTTGCAAATAATGGTACAGGAACTACATCTGGTTGGGTTGCAGGAGGAGCAACAACATACGGATTTAACATCACTACAGGCACAGCAGTTGCTGGTCAGGTTTATTATGTAGGTGGAAGTTTAATGACACCAACTACAAATAGATTACGTGCAATAAATACAGGAACAACAAACGGTGATGTTTTTGGAACTTTTAGCTCATCAGGCGTTGTTGGTAACGGTGGTACAAGTGCAGATGGAGTTGCGGTATTCGCGCAAAACTTAACTACTGTTACAAGTTCTACAGTTCCAATAGATGTTTGGTTAGTTGGTACTACATTAGGAAGTGCCGTTGTTTCAGCGGGTGCTGCAGGATATCAACTACCAGTAAATGATATTTATCCAGGAGGAAAAATTCAATCATCAAGTACAGTAGTTGCAAATGCAGCAACAGAAAATTTAGCGATAACTGCTGCTGGAACTTTTAATCCAGGAACAGGATCTTTTGTTTCTCCACGAACATTTACATCAGTATTAATGACAGGATTCATTGCAGGAAATACGCCAACAGTGAATGGAAATGGCTTGCTTAGTTCTACTACAGGATTCACTTATAACTGGAGTAATGGTGCAACTACATCTGCAATTAGTAATCTTATTCCGAACAGTTATTCTCTAACTGTTACTTCTTGTAATGGTTGTACTGCAAACTTTAGTAGCGCAATAACTCAACCAACAGCATTAGCAATTTCACTGATATCAAATACTCCTGCAAGTTGTTCGAATACAAATGATGGTGCACTTGCCGTGAGTGTAACAGGAGGAACAACTGCTTATGCTTATCTCTGGAATAATGGTGCTATTACTTCTAGCATTAGTGGATTGTTACCAGGAAATTATACTGTAACAATTACTGATGCAAATAATTGTACAGCACAAGCTACTTATACTGTTGGCTCCACTCAAACAGCAATTTTATATTATGCAGATGGTGATGATGATACTTACGGATCAAATGTGGATCCTGGTTCTTTACATTGTGTACAACCATTACATACTTCTTTAAATCATACTGATTGTAATGACGCTTCATTTGGAGTGAATCCAGGAGCTCAAGAAATTTGTAACACGATTGATGATGATTGTGATGGACTTATTGATGACGCTGATCCTTCTGTAACTGGAAGAGTACTTTACTATACAGATGCAGATGCGGATACTTATGGATCAAGTTCATCAAGCGGTGCTTTATTTTGTTTTCAACCAGCACAGACTTCAACAAATAATACAGATTGTAATGATGGAGCTTTTGCTGTAAATCCAGGAGAACAAGAAATTTGTAACGGCATAGATGATGATTGCGATGGACTTATTGATGATGCTGATCCTTCCATTACAGGTGGTACTTTATATTATACAGATGCTGATAATGATACTTATGGATCAAGCTTATCAAGTGGCGCATTGTATTGTGTTCAACCATTGCATACATCGTTAAATAATACGGATTGTAATGATGCTGTATTTGCAATTAATCCTGGAGTAACGGAAGTGTGCGGAAACGGTGTGGATGATAATTGTAATGGACTAATTGACGAAGGATGTGCTTCTAACGTTACATTAAATTTAACAATGTTTATTCAAGGATTTTATATTTCTGGTGGCACTATGACGCCTGCACTTGAAAATGCTGGGATTAGTACTGATCCACTCATGCAAGAAGTTGATAGTGTTATTGTAGAATTACATGATGCAATTACTCCTAATGGTTTAGTCGAAACTGATACTAAAGTATTAAAAGTTGACGGTTCAATTCAACTTACATTTAGCTCTGCAATTTTAAATGGAAGTTATTACATAGTAGTTAAACATCGTAACGCAATTGAAACATGGAGCAAGAATCCAGTTACTTTTAGCGCAATAACAACATTCGATCTAGCACATTAAAAATGTATATATTTAAAAATCCCCTGACCTTTCTTTATGAAATGGTCAGGGGATTTTTTTTATAAAATTTCTTCATAATTCGGATCGTATTAAAAATATTTCGAAGGCAATGGCTTTTCAATAATTTTTAAATCGTCTTAATAAAAAATTACTTATCATCTCCTGGCTAAATTTTACATAGCATTGTCATAATAATCCTAAATATAGGTATTGATTTAGTAATAATTTCTTAAACTTGTATTCTCAAAACACAACCCATCACTATTGAAAAAAAATCTACAATTAATTCTCCTGTTTTTCATTGTCTTCTCTAGTGCGCTTAATGCTCAAAACAATACGAGATCTCCATGGAAAATGGTGACAAAAGAATCGTTAGCATCATCACAAAAAATGCGTAGAAATAGTTTTCCTTCTTCTGCATTTTATTATCAATTAGATCTAAATGTATTAAAATCTAATTTAAAAAATGCTCCAGAAAGAGGACAGCAAAAAAGTCAAGTAATCGTTGAATTCCCAACAGCAAGTGGAGTGATGCAAAAATTTCGAGTATGGGATTCTCCAATTATGCATCCCGATTTAGCGGCAAAATATCCATTGATAAAAACGTATTGCGCACAGGGCATCGACGATCCTACTGCTACGATGCGATTTAGTATTACTCCATTTGGATTGAACACTTTTACCTTATCTGGAAAAACTAGTACAAATTATATTGATCCTTATACTAAAGATTTAAATTATTACATCGTTTACGATAAAGAATCATTAAAAGGTACACCACAAAGTTTCGAATGCTTTACAAAAGATGAAGAAAATTTACCATCGTTAAAAGGCCCTTCGATTAATGTAATAGCAAATACAAACGACCAAACATTAAGAACATTTCGTTTAGCACAATCATGTAATGCGGAGTATGGAAATGTTTTTGCTACAACTCCTGGTACGGAGAAAGCTGATATCATGGCGCAAATGGTTCTAACAATAAATCGTGTGAATGGAGTTTACGAACGTGATTTAGCAATTACATTACAGTTTATTCCAAATAATGATACACTTATTTTTTTCGGAAGTACAACTACTGATCCATGGTCAACAGAATTTAATACAAAAACAGCACAAACAATTGATGCGCGTGTAGGTGTTGCAAATTATGATATCGGCCATAATTTTAATACTTCTGGTGGAGGAAATGCAGGATGTATTGGTTGTGTTTGTTTAAGTACATCACAAACTGGTACACACAAGGGAAGAGGTGAAACTGGTAGTGCAAATCCAACAGGTGATTCATTCGATATTGATTATGTTGCTCATGAAATGGGACATCAATTTGGTGGATATCATACAATGAATACATGTAGTAGAAGCGGAAATGGTACTTCAGAAGTTGAGCCAGCAAGTGGCACTTCCATTATGGGTTATGCTGGAATCTGTCCTACAAATACACAAGCTCATAGCAATGATGATTTTAATTTTATAAATATTGATGAGATATCTTCCAATATACAAGCTGGAAATAGTACATGCGCGGTAGTTACTGCTTTAATTAATCAACCTCCTGTTGCAAATGCAGGAAGTGATTATGTGATTCCTAAGGGAACAGCATTTATTTTAGAAGGTTCCGCAACTGATCCCGATGGAACAGCTTCTTTAACGTATAATTGGAGTGAAAATGATCCGGCGTCAAGCCCAGGAAACGGAGCTCCACTTCCAACGTATGCTGTTGGTCCGTTGTATGATGTTATACGACCAACGACAACACCAGTTCGTTTCATGCCGAACCTTGCAAGTGTTGTTGCAAAAAATCTTACACCAACATGGGAAGTAACTCCTTCAGTTGCTCGCACTTTAAATTTCTCTTTTATTGTTCGTGATAATGATGTGTTAGGTGGTCAAACATCTGGCGATGTAATGAAAGTAACCGTTGATAATGCAGGACCGTTTGTTGTAACGTCACAAAACGCTACTACGAATTGGAATGCTGGCACATCAGAAACGATTACATGGAATGTAGCAGGAACAAATGCGGGTGCTGTGAACGCAGCTAATGTTGATATTTTTTTATCGTTAGATAGTGGTTATACTTATCCATTTATTCTTGCATCAAATGTTCCAAACAATGGGAGTGCAAATATTACTGTTCCTGTTTCTGGTGCAACTACTACAAGTGGAAGGATAATGGTGCGTGGTGCAGGAAATATTTTTTATGCATTAAATAGTAATCTTATCACCATCACTTCTGCAGAATTTGTTATGAATTTTAGTAATGCAACTATTAATATTTGTGGGAATTCTGATACAACTTATAATTTTCTTTATAGCACCTTTTTAAATTTTAATGATACAACTACGTTCTCTGCTACAGGTAATCCAACTGGCAGTACTGTTACCTTTTCTCCTGCAACGGCAATAAACGATAGCACTCCTGTTCAAATGATTATTTCTGGATTAAATACTGCAACTCCTGGAAACTATTCCATTCAAATTACTGGAACATCTGCATCAGTAACGAAATCAACAAGTGTTACTTTGTCCGTTTCTGATCCCAATCCATCAGTTGCAATGTTAACTACTCCTCTCAATGGTGCAATAGGAATAAGTTCACCATTAAATTTGGTATGGAATGCTACATTTACACCAGGCATTATTTATGACATTGACGTTGCTACTGATTCTGCCTTTACAAACATTATTGCAAATCAAGTTGCATCTACTACTAATACTTTTTTAGTTTCAACATTATTAAATTCAACAACTTTTTACTGGAGAGTAAGAGCATACACTAATTGTGGAACATCATTATATACAAATGCATGGTCGTTCACAACAGGTACTTGTCAATCTTTAGCAAGTGCGAATATTCCAATTCTAATTTCTGCTACTGGCACACCAACTATCACATCAACAATATTAATTCCAACTATAACAGGAACCATTTCTGATTTAAATCTTGTTGGATTAGTAGGAACGCATACTTTTATAAATGATTTAACATTTCAATTAACAAGTCCACTAGGAACAACCATTACATTATTTGGAGGAATATGTTTTAATGAAAATGATTTCGATTGTAGCTTTGATGATAGTGCTCCTGCTGGTGCATTACCATGTCCACCAATCGGTGGCGGAACGTATCAACCACAAATGCCTTTATCTACTTTTAATGGACAAAATCCTTCTGGAATATGGACTTTGACAGTTTCTGATGGGGCAAATATAGATGGTGGTTCATTGGATGGATGGGGATTAGAAATTTGCACGAATACTGTTAGTGGAATTTCAACTCATACATCTAATAGTGAACTATCTATTTATCCAAATCCGGCTAATGACTTATTTACGGTAAAAGCAAATGGTAACGCGAACGAACTATTCAATGTAAAAATCACGAATAATTTAGGTCAGCTATTACAGAATAGAACAATGAATTCAAATGGTACATTAACCATTGATTGTAAAAATTATAGTTCTGGAATCTATTTTATTAATGTAAGTGGAAAAAATTCAAGTGAGACTAGAAAGGTAATCATTTCAAAATAATTATTATTTCTCAATAACTATAATACCAATATTTAATTTAAACAAAGAAACCTCACGCTGTGAGGTTTCTTTGTTTAAATTAGTTTTGAGCAATTATTTATTTTAACTTTCACTAATAAATTAACCTCATTTAATTTATTGTAATGATAAATTTATAGAAACATGAAAACTCCAATGAATAATAAAATTATAGCATTCACAGTTTTGGTTTTTATTTTCGCTTTTTATAATCAACAACTCTACGCTCAAAAAAATAGCAAGCCAAATCAAAATAGTGTTACTAAGCATTCGAAAACAAAAAAGCAAACATTTTTAATTTCAGGAACAGTAACACAAACTAGCACCTATTGCGGCGGAGCAAGACCATCACAAGAGATGCTTGATCAAATAGCAACTCCGATAGCATATCCAAATAAAAAATTCTATATCCGAAAAGGAAAAACGAATAGCTTAAATAATAATTTTTTAAAAAGTTTTACTACTGATA
>JBBRAW010000008.1:0-58237 GCA_038206385.1 Bacteroidia bacterium
GGAATTCCAAGAAAGGCAGCTTTAAATGTTTCCATGATGGGAGTCATTGGATTGTATTTTACAATGACTAGCATAGTGCCACTAAAGTTCGACAATGGTAAGATCACGGGAGTTGCGTACATCATCAGCTGAACAGCAAAAGATACAAGGAAACGCAGATCTCTATACTTAGTTGTAAACGATGAAATAGTGATGCCAAGCGCGAGTCCCATCAAGCCCATGATAATCACCAACAACGGTATTATTGCCAATAAATGATTGGGGTATACGTTCTCTCCTTTCGAATAAGTATATAAATAAACTATCAGGAATAATCCAAATTGAATAAGGAATTTCAATAATGAACTGATGATAATCGACAAAGGAGTAATTAATCGTGGGAAATAAACTTTGCCAAAAATAGAAGCATTATTTACGAAAGTATTTGAGGTAAGATTAAGACATTCCGCAAAGTAATTCCAACAAGTTATGCCTGCCAAATAAAATAAGAATCGTGGCTTTCCATCAGTACTCAAACCAGCCATATTTCCGAAAACAAGAGTAAAGGTGAGCGCTGTAAGGATGGGTTGAATGAAAAACCACAGCGGACCAAGTATCGTTTGTTTGTAAACTGAGACAATGTCGCGCCTAACGAAAAGCACCAACAGATCGCGATAACGCCATAGTTCGCGGAGGTGAATATCAAATAAAGAGGATTGAGGCTTAACAATTAAATCCCAATTTTCATCATCTTTTTGCATAAACGAAATAAAGGGAAAGAGCTTGTTTGGTACGTCTTAACCTGTTGAATCTACAAAACTATTCCAAATTTTCTAATCCACATCCATCACCTCTAAAGATTCGCTGATTTCGGTTGGAGTTGCCTTCTGCTTAATTGTTGATATATTTGCCATCATATGCATGGCCAATCCGCTTATTTCTGTCATAGTTCCCTGCTTTAATCAAGCTGAATTTCTTTCAGAAACGCTACAAAGTGTTTTCGATCAAAGTTGGCAAAATTGGGAATGCATTATTGTAAATGATGGCTCTCCCGATAATACCGAACAAGTTGCTGAAGGTTGGTGCGCAAAAGACATCCGATTCAAGTATTTTAAACAAGGAAATAAAGGGGTAAGTGCTGCTAGAAATGCAGGGATAGAACTTTCAAAAGGTGATTTTATACAATTTCTTGATGGCGATGATGTTATTCGAAAAGATAAATTTACTAGATCATTAACAGCTACAGAAAACAATAGTTACCCCGATTTAGTCATCAGTAATTTTATGATGTTTACTGAAAAAACTGATCGGCTTTCTGAACCGTATTGTCAATTGAAAGAAGAATATTTCAATTACACAGATTTTTTATTGAAATGGGATGTCGATTTTACTATTCCAATTCATTGCGGACTATTTAGAACTTCACTTATCGCTGGTTTTTTATTCAACGAAAATCTCAAAGGAAGAGAAGATTGGTTCATGTGGTTACAAGCAATCAAAAGATCGGAACAAGTTTATTTTTTAGATGAACCGATGGCGCTTTATCGAATCAATAGTGCTGGAGCGACTAAGAAACATTTGTTAATGCACGAAAATTTTGTGATGGCATATCGATATATTTATGATACGTTAGATGTAGAAAGTAAAACAATAATTTTTCATAAGGTGATGGATCTATACTTTAATGAAGGAAAAAAAAATGCGCAGTTGTTAGAGATGGGATTAAACGTAAAGGATTTTATTGAAGTAGAGAAAGGAAAAAGAACTTTAGGGTTTTTCGGAACATTTTTATTCAGACTATTACGCAAGACAGGACATTTAATGTTGCTGAAGGAGAAAAATAAAAAGGTCTGATGGGTTTATTCAGCAACAGAATTAGAACAATTACAGGGGAGAATGCCAAGTTATGGAAATCACTCTCTCGTTTGGCATATTATGCAGCAAATAAAAAACGTATTGGTAAACTGATTAGCAAAAGTCTTCCATTTATTAATTCAAAACCATCTTATGATCAATGGCTAATGCAATCGCAGATCATAAGTAAAGATGAAATACTAAATGGGATTAGCGAATTTTCTTTTAAGCCAATAATTTCTGTTGTTATTATAAATAATTCATCTGAAGACTGTCAAAATACTATTGCGAGTATCAAGAATCAATTATATGCTCCGCATGAAATATTTATTATCGGGGAAATAAAAAACACTTTCGTTGATGTAAAGCAAATCACAATTTCTGAATTGTTTTCAAAAAAAGTTATCAATGAAGGATTTGTTTTATTGTTAAATGCAGGAGATGTTTTAACCGAAGATGGTTTATTCTTCATCGCAAAAGCTTGTAACGAATCATACGATATCAAATGCGTTTATTTTGATGAAGATAAAATATCAGACGAAGGCAAAAGATTTTCACCCGACTTTAAACCTGGATGGAGCCCTGATCTATTCGCGAAGAGGAATTATATTGCACATGGTTGCTTTCATCATAGTCTGTTTATTAGTCATGAAAATATTCTTCTTGATGCATTGAATATTACTGAAAAAATTCTTCAGATATCATCGTTAGAAAGAGCGGAAATTGTACATATTCAAAGAGTGTTACTAAGTACTACAAATCTTATCAAAGCTTTTCAGGAGTTTAATGATATGCTATCTAAAACAATCAGTGGAGAGCCACTCATTAGTATTATAATTCCAACAAAAAATAAATCGAAACTTGTTGAACAATGTATTCAATCTATCATCGAAATCTCCAGCTATAAAAATTTTGAAATCATTCTAGTGGATAACAGAAGTGATGAACATGCCTTAGTAGCAATGATCGAGTTGTTTTCCAATAGAAAGGATCTGCGTTTTCAAGTTATTCGTGCTGATATCGATTTTAATTTCTCTACACTCATTAATTTAGGAGTAGAGAAAAGTAAGGGCGAATTTTTAGTGTTACTTAATAACGATGTGAAAGTTATAACAACTGATTGGTTAGAAAAAATGATTCATTGTGTTCAACAAAAGCATGTAGGAGTTGTAGGAGCTAAATTATTATATCCTGATAATACGATTCAACATGCTGGAATTATTTTAGAAAAAGAAAATATTAGCAAGCATATTTTTTTAGGAAAACAAGCAACGGAAGTAGTGGAAGAAGACGCATTAAATGTGACAAGAAATTATCTGGCGCTTACTGCTGCTTGTGTGATGGTGAGTAAACAAAACTTCAACGCTGTAGGTGGCTTTGATCCTCAATTTAAGGTAGAATTTAATGATGTAGATTTTTGCTTAAAGAATTATGAAAAAGGATTATATAACATGTTTCTTCCCAATGTACAATTGTATCATTTCGAATCTGCATCAAGAAGACATCCTCATTCCGATAAACGATCCTATAAACAACATTTGCTAGAAGTAAGCTTAATGCGCAAAAAATGGGCAAAGTATCTTGCAAACGATCCTTACAATACCAATCGCTATTAAGATGAGTGAAAATAGCAAACGCAATACTTCTTCAGAAACAGATTTTCTTCAACTAAAAGATAAGATAAAATATTATCTAAATATCAAGAATCTTTCCAAAGCATCAGCGGAAGATCAATTAGTAGCTAATCCCATTTCCCATGAAACAATCGTTAATCCTAAAATTATTAAGAGTGAAAGTTGTATTAAATCGTTTTTAAAAAAAGTTAAAAAAAGCACTCCTGATTTTTTGATTTATAATCCTGCAACAGGAATCCTCTTTCGATTAATCGGTAAAATAATTGACGCAAAGGAAAAAAAAATTCGCCGCGGAATAAAAACAAATTTAATTTTATTTGAAAAAGGAATTCCCGATTTTTTCGAAATGCCATTGTCGGAAATTTTACCGCTAGTAACAATCATTATCCCTGCTCATAATAAATTTGATTTTACAAAACGTTGTTTATTTTCTATTAATGAACATTCAAAAGAAATTACCTACGAAGTAATTATTGCAGATGATGCTTCCTCTGATCAAACATTGACGATTGCTGATGTTATCAGAAATGTGCGCGTTTGCAGAAATGAAAAAAGTCTCGGTTTTTTAGAGAATTGTAATGCAGCTGCACAAAATGCAAATGGAAAATTTATTTTGTTTTTAAATAATGATACTGTTGTTCAACCTAATTGGTTGAGTAGTTTACTTGCTGTTATCGAAAACGATGATCAAGTGGGAATGACAGGTTCTAAATTGGTTTATCCTGATGGACTTTTACAGGAAGCAGGTGGAATTATCTGGCAAGATGGATCAGGTTGGAATTATGGAAAGTTTGATCAGCCCAATGCGCCAGAATATAATTATGTGAAAGAAGTAGATTTTATTTCCGGCGCATCGCTAATGATCAAAACATCGTTATGGAAAGAGATTGGTGGCTTCGATAAGCAGTTCGCACCAGCATATTATGAAGATACGGATCTAGCTTTTGAAGTGCGAAAGAGAGGTTATAAAGTTGTTTACCAACCAAAATCTGTTGTAGTGCATTTTGAAGGAGTTTCGCATGGTACAGATACAAACAGTGGAATTAAAAGCTATCAAGTTGTAAACAAAGAAAAATTTGTTGCGAAATGGAGCAATGAATTATTATCAGCGCAATTTAAAAATGAAAGCGAAATATTTTTAGCAAGAGATCGTAGTAAACAGAAAAAGACCATGTTGTTTATTGATCATTATGTTCCCGAACCAGATAAAGATGCTGGAAGTAAATCCAGTTTGCACTATTTGAAATTATTTTTGGAAATGGGCTTTAATGTAAAATTTATTGGAGATAGTTTTATCAATACTGTTCCGTATACTTCAAATTTGGAACAATTGGGTGTTGAAGTCCTTTATGGTTATCACTATCAACAAAACTGGAAGGAATGGATGTCGATAAATAGAAATGAGATTCAATATGTATTTCTAAACAGGCCACATACTTCGGCAAAATATATTGATTTTATTAAGGAAAATCTGACTGCTAAAATTATTTATTTCGGACACGACTTACATTATCTTCGTGAAGAACGTCAGTATAAAATTGATCATAATAAGCATTTATTGGAATCTGCCAAGAGATGGAAAGAATTGGAGTTTGATATTTTTTCTAAATCAAATCTTGTGTTGTTTCCCTCTAGCATTGAAGTAGAAGAAATTTTGAAACCGGATCATAAAATTAATGCAGCAGTTATTCCGCTAAATATTTTTGAGAAGAATACTGGAAGTAGCGCAAAGGAATTTTTAGAAGAGAAAAAAGATTTACTTTTTGTTGGTGGATTTAATCACTTACCAAATGTGGATGCAGTACTTTGGTTTTGCAAAGAAATATTGCCAGAAATATGTAAAAAAAATAATGAAATAAAACTAATTATTGTTGGTTCAAATGTAAGTGAAGAAATAACTCAACTTGCTTCTAAGAATATAATTATTAAAGGTTATGTTAGTGAAGAAGAACTTGTAAATTTATATCTTAATTGCAAAATTGTAATTGCCCCATTACGGTTTGGCGCCGGTGTAAAAGGAAAAATTATTGAAGCAATTTATTATCGTTGTGCTGTAGTTACAACATCTATTGGAGTTGAAGGACTTGACAATTCGATGGGGATAATTACTGTTGCTGATGACGCGTTGAACTTTGCTAAAAGTATTATCTCCCTTTACAATAACAACGAAAAGTTAAAACAAATTTTTAATGATTCTCCAGAATTTATTGATAACTATTTTTCAAAAGAAAAAGCAATAGCTTTTGTTAAAAAATATATTTTTTAAACATGATAAAAATGAAAGACGATTGTTATAATTCGCATTATTCGTTATTAGTTTTACTTTGCAACGTATGATTATCATCAACGGAAAATTTTTATCGCAAGAGCTTACGGGAGTTCAACGTTTTGCACTCGAGATTACTCGGGAACTGGCGCTTATCCGTAAAGATATTCTTATAGCTGCTCCATCAGAAAGTAAAATTATTCAATCAGTAAATGATCTTCCTATCGAACATACTGGAAATTATGGAGGAGTAATGTGGGAGCAATTTGACCTTCAGCGCTGGTTGAAAAAACAGGGATCGCCGTTACTCATCAACTTTTGCAATAGCGGACCATTGTACTATCAACCTGCCATCTCCACAATTCATGACCTTGCCACCATTTTTAATCCCAATTGGTTTAGCAAATTTTTCGCCTTCGCTTATCAGCGGATGTTACCCATTTTAGCTAAGCGAAGTGAAATTATCTTAACCGTAAGTGAGCAAGTAAAAAAGGAGTTAATTGCTGAGTTAAATCTAAATCCCAATAAAGTTAAAGTTGTTTACAATGGTTTGCCTCAGGTATTCATGAACGACATCCAAAGTGGCAAATCATTCATGAAAAGGCGACAAATTCTAGCTGTAGGAAGCTTTGATCCACGAAAGAATTTAAATTTATTGATGGAAGCCTTCGCTGAAATGCCTTCAACCAAAGATTGGAAATTGGTAATTGCTGGAAGACAATCTGATTTATTTCGCTATAAATATCAGCAACTTCCTGAAAATGTGAAGGATAGAATCATCATTAAAACTGCTGTCAGCGACAATGATCTAATTAAGCTTTATCGTGAAAGCGAAGTTTTTGTTAGTCTTTCGGCTTATGAAGGTTTCGGAATTCCAGTTTTGGAAGCAATCGCACATCAATGCCGCGTTTTAGTTTCCGATATTGCAGTTTTCAGGGAACTCTTTACAGGATATGTGACGTTTACAAGCCTTAAGAAGGAAGATGTGAAAAATGCGTTAACTGAAATCATGATTTCTAAAGAAACTATCGCATCTGCAACAACGCTTTTAGAAAAATTTTCCTACCGAAAAGCTGCGATCGCACTCGATGAGATTATCAATAGCTTAACATCAGTTCATTAGGTTTTATAGAGGACAATTGCCAATTGAAAATATTTGTAGTCTGTTCAAAATGAACTACATTTGCTCGCAATATGCGTGTAGCCATTGTACATGATTGGTTTACCAGTATAGGTGGAGCAGAAAAAGTCACCAAAGAATTACTGGAACTGTTTCCCTCAGCAGAGGTGTTTTGCCTCGTTGATGCGATGGCTCCAACAGATCGTGAATATATTTTAGGGGATCGTGAAACAACACCATCCATGATTCAAGGTCTTCCTTTTGCAAAAAGATATTACCGACATTATCTCCCTCTATTTCCTTATGCAGTTGAGCAATTTGATCTTCGAAAATTTGATCTTATTATTTCATCCTCTACAGCAGTTGCCAAAGGCGTTTTAACAAATTATAATCAAGCACATATTTGTTATTGTCATAGTCCGATACGTTATGCCTGGGATCTTTATCAACATTATGTAGAAGATTCAAAAGCGACTAACAGATTTGGGATGCCAATATTTAAATTGATTCTACATTATATTCGTCAGTGGGATTATATTTCTTCTCAACGTGTAGATCACTTTATTGCTAACTCACAAAATGTAGCAAATAGAATTAAGAAAGTTTACAACCGCGAGGCTTCTGTTATTTTTCCTCCTGTTGATGTACATAACTTAGGCATCATCGATGAGAAAGAAGATTTTTATGTTACCGTTTCTCGATTAGTTCCATACAAACGCGTTGATATTCTTATTAGAGCTTTCAAAAGAATGCCTGATAGAAAATTGGTGATCATAGGAACTGGTCCTGAATACAAGCGACTAAAAAAGTTGATGGGGAATGCAAAAAATATTACCATGACAGGTTATTTGCCGATGGAAGATATGCGTTCCTATTTACAACGTGCACGTGCTTTTGTTTTTGTTGCTGAAGAAGATTTTGGAATTACACCAGTAGAAGCACAAGCTTGCGGAACACCAGTGATCGCTTTTGGTAAAGGTGGCTTGTATGAAACAGTTCTTCCTGGCGACACAGGAATATTTTTCGATCGACAATCAGAAGAACATATTATTGCAGCAGTAAATAAATTTGAGCAACGTGGTGTACGTTTTAATGCATATCAAATTCGTCAACATGCAATGAAATTTAATGCGGAACGATTCCGTAGTGAATTTCTTGCAAGTGTAAATTCCATTATCAATTACGAGGATGCCCGCTTCCCGAGCACTACTTGATTTTAAAGGGTTGCTGCTCTTTATCTCAGCCCTTTTTCCGCTACTTCCACTTCATCTTGCATCAGGTTTATTAGTTGCTTGGGCAATTTTATCGCTAGTTTATTTTATCGCATTTCCAAAACAACGAATTGCTTTCCCAATACAAATGCTATTACCAATAGCTATGTTTTTATTATTTATCATCGCATTACCATTTGCAAAAGATCATGCAAATCAATTAAGTTATGTGGAACGTAATCTTGCATGGTTTGTTATTCCAATTTCTTTTTGGATGGTAGGAATAACTGAACGTAAACATTGGATTAAAATTATTTTCTATTTCGTTTGCGCGTATTCCTTACTGATGATGTTTGCACATAGCATTACACTGTTGGAGTTTCGAAGTTTAAAAGATATTCCAGTTACATCACTTACTTATTTATACCGTACTTACTTTGAAAATCATAGTGGATTACATCCTGCGTATGCTACATTGTTTAGTGCATTAAGTATTGTGTATTGTGTCTATTCTATTCTTTCAGAAATTGGATTAACATTGATAAAGAAAAGTTTGATTTTGATCGTAGCACTATTGCATCTTTCCTCAACGATAGTTCTTGCATCACGTATGGCTTTAGTTGCAACTATTATTGCGACCATTGTTTTAGTGTTTAGTAATCGAACATATATCAAACAAGGCATTGCGATCATCACCTTGTTTTTAATTGTGGGGGCTTATTTTACAATCAATACTCCATTCATTTCTTCGCGCATGAAAGAGGTTTCGAGTGAAGCATTACAGATGCCAACACAACAAACAGGAAATACATTAAGTATTAGAACAGGAATTTATACTTGCGTTTTTACACTCCTAAAAGAGCATTGGTTATTAGGATTAACACCCGGTGATTTACAAGCTAATCTTAATAATTGCTATGGGAATATCAATGCAAACGATCTTAAAAAAGAAGAATACAATACACATAATGAGTACTTCAACAAGTGGCTGAGTTTTGGCTTGATTGGAGTGTGTTTGTTGATCGCAATTTTAATTATTCCTTTCATCATGGCAATAAAAGAAAAGTTTATTTTATTTGCATGCTTTCTATTGTTGATGGGAATTGTTTTATTTTCAGAAAACATGTTCTCACGACAATATGGATTATTCTTCTTCCTAATAATTTATTCACCAGCATTACTAATAATAAGTTCAGAAAATAAAAAACAACACGTCGGCAATTAAATTATTGAGTTGCATAAATTGCATCTTGAAAAATTAAATGATGACATATAAATTTTCCAATGGTAAAATCAATGACAGGTTATGGGATCGCTAAAGGACAAGTAGGCGGACTAGTAGTGACAGTAGAAATAAGATCACTCAACAGTAAATTTTTAGAGATGAACCTTCGTCTTCCTGGAGTTTATCGTGACAAAGAATTAGAGTTGCGTTCTGATCTTGGAAAACAATTAGACCGTGGAAAAGCAGATGTAAATATTTCTTTCGAGAACAATGATCTCGCTAAACGAAGTACGGTAAATAAAGAAATTTTTGCTGCTTATGTAGATGAGTTGAAAGCCATCTGTAAAGAATTTCAATTGAGTGAAGTAAACTTATTTGATACCATTTTAAAAATGCCCGCTGTTTTAAATGCTGATAAAGCTGAAGTGGACGAGCAACAATGGGTGCAATTAAAAGTATTAGTGAATCAAGCAATGAATCATTTTAATTCGTTTCGTGAAGCGGAAGGAAAAGTTTTAGAAAATGAAATTTGTGGAAGAGTAGAAGCAATCGCAAATGCTATTCCTATCCTTGAAAAATTTGAACAAGCACGTATTGATGCTGTTCGTGCAAAATTGCAAAAGGGATTGGCGGAGTTAAAAGAATCAAATTCTATTGATCAAAATCGTTTTGAACAAGAGTTGATTTATTATATTGAAAAGTTAGATATTACAGAGGAGAAAGTGCGCTTAAAAAGTCATTGCGATTATTTTATGCAAACGATTGCCATGCCCGAAGCGAATGGTAAGAAGCTTGGATTCATCACACAGGAAATTGGTCGCGAGGTGAACACTATCGGTGCAAAAGCGAATGATGCAGTGATGCAACGAACCGTAGTGGAGATGAAAGATGAACTTGAAAAATTAAAAGAACAACTCGCAAACGTATTGTGAAAATCCATCCTAATTATCTTCATAAATTAGTACTCTTCTGCGGTCCATCTGGAAGCGGAAAAACTACGATCGTTCATCATCTGCTAAAGGTGTTTCCTAAAATGCGCTTTAGTATTTCTGCAACAACGCGTAGTAAAAGAGTTAATGAAACAGACGGAAAAGATTATTATTTTCTGACACCCGATGAATTTAGAGCACGCATTGCTAAAGATGAATTCCTCGAGTGGGAAGAAGTCTATCACGATCGTTTTTATGGGACATTAAAGTCGGAAGTACAACGGATATTAGAAGATGGTTATATTGCTTTATTTGATGTTGATGTAGAAGGTGGATTAGCAATTCGTAAAGAATTCGGCAGACAAATGTTAGATGTTTTTGTAATGCCTCCATCAGTTGATGAATTGCATAAACGACTTGTTGCTCGCGCAACAGAATCGGAAGAATCATTACGCAAACGATTAGATAAAGCCGAAAAAGAAATGTTATATGCTTATCGTTTTAATCATGTTGTTGTAAATACTGTTTTACATGAATCATATTCTACTGCCGAAAAATTAGTGCAAGAATTTCTTGATGATGTAATTCCTGAACCAGAAGAACATGAAAATTAAAATTGCATCTCTATGAAAATCGGTCTCTTCTTCGGCTCTTTTAATCCCATTCACAACGGACATCTTGTGATTGCAGGGTATGTTTCGGAGTTTACTGATTTGGATCAAGTATGGCTAGTAGTCTCTCCTCATAATCCATTAAAACCTGCTGGAAGTTTATTGCAAGATTACCATCGCTATCATTTAGTAGAATTAGGAGTGGGTAGCAATAAAAAATTGAAGCCCTCCAAAATTGAATTCGAATTACCTCGTCCTAGTTTTACGATTCATACATTGGTTTATTTGAAAGAAAAATATCCGCAACATGAATTCGCTTTGATTTTGGGAAGTGATAACCTCGGAACTTTTCATAAATGGAAAAATTTTGAATTGATATTAGAGGAACATCAACTTTATGTTTATCCTCGCCCTTTACATGATGGTGGACAGTTTAAAGATCATAAGCAAGTGAAATGGGTTGATGCACCAATGATGGAATTATCCTCCACTTTTATTCGTAATGCAATTCGTGATGGAAAAGATGTTCGTTACATGATGCCAGAATCGGTAGCGGATTATATTGAAGAAATGCATTTTTTTGAGAGGTAATACCAGTTGAATAAAATTAGTCAGCTATAAACTTCTGCTATTTCAAAATGCAAAAACGACTACCATCTATCTGACAGTAGCCGTTTTCAATAAAGAACCTAACCTTTACTTTAACGCTTATATTTTGTTGAAATTGTTTAGCATATTGTCGTTAACAAATATTTAACAATTCAACTTTTCCTGATTGTGTTTTACAACATGATTGGTGTTTTCGTTGAAAGATGTATTGAACCTGCACGCACAATAACAATATAAACACCATTTGTTATTTGTTGTGGTAAATTCATTTCTAAACTAACATCACCGCTATGTATTTTCCCTGCATTCAAATGCGTAACTTCTTTCCCATTCATATCAAACAACGCAATTTCTGCATTTGAATTTTCAGTGGTGCTAAATTTCACTTGAAGTTTTCTTTCTGATGCTAATGTGAAAACGTTAAGTGCATTATTTGAATTCGCAATTTCGTTAATTCCTGTGGCAGAGCCAGGAGTTACAACTGTATTTCCATTTGCAACATAATCGCCCGATGAACTTCCATTGTTGTTTGCCATTACTCCAGCATAATAAAATGTTACATTACCGATATTTGTTGAAGGTGCAGTCCAGTTAAAAGCAAAGACAGAAGAATCAGCATGTGCGCCACCATTTAAAGTATGTGTTAAACTATTTCTAGAATTGGATCCAACAGTAGCGCTTTTGGTTGTTGTCATTGTTGGATTAGTAACAACAATATTTCCAGCATTTGCTCCTGTTGCTGTTAAAGCTTCTACACCAACTCCAAACAATCCTCTTCCTGCAAATTTAACAACAACACTCAATTGATATGTTACTCCAGGAATATATTGCTTTGATGTTACTCCAGGAAAATTCGAATTGAACGTAATTGTTCCTGCTCCTGAATTTGTAAAAGAATTGTGACAATTTCTACAAGTAGATTCACTTGGCGAACCAGCATATCCTGCTTTACCACTATTATTTAGAATATCGAATGCCGTTCCAACAGCAACCGCAACAATAGCAACTAAAATGAGTAATATTCTCTTCATAAATTTTTAAATTGACATTCAATCTGCTAACCGTTGACCCATTTCCTTTATGTGTCTTCCTTGTCCACTTTTCCAACCTTTTGGGAATTACGGCCAACGATTAACAGTAATGAATATCTTTCTGTGTGTGATTTAATTCGTATAGATCTTGTTTATGGTTTCAATAAAAAAAAGCAAGCTACTATTGTTACCACAAATCAAATATAAGCACAATTAGATTGAAAAAGTAAAAAAAAAGCTGAATAAGGTAATTGCCATGCTGAATGGGAATAATGCTACTAAATTTATCTTTTTATCCTTTTCCCATCAACCAATCTTTAAAGAATGGTGATCGTTCAGTACTTACTATTGTTTCGAGCGTTGTCTCTGGCTTTAAAATCACTTTCACTCGTGATTTCGACCATGCTAACATTTTTTCAATTGCATGTATATTGATGATAAATTGTCGGTTGATTCTGAAATATATTCTTGGATCTAAAATACTTTCCAATTCATCAATATTTTGATCAACAGGATAACGAATATTATCCTTAGTCGTTAAAAAATTGATTTTATCTTCCGTATAGAAATATGCAACATTATCAATTTCAACCATCTTAATTGTATCACCATATCGTATTACTATTCGCTTTTGATATTCGCGATTATTGGAACTTATTTGCTTGATGAGCGCTTGTAATTGCAAGGCGTTATATGTACCTAATGATCGAAACTTATTGATAGCCCGTTCAAGGTCTTCCTTTTTTACTGGCTTAAGAATATAGTCAATGCTATTTACTTTAAATGCCTCTAATGCATACTGATCATAAGCAGTAATAAAAATAACTGGTGCAGTTACTTCTACTTGATTAAATATTTCAAAGCTTGGGCCATCGGCTAAATTAATATCCATCATGATCATACTCGGCATTGGATTTTCTTTTAGCCACTTTACAGCTGATTGTATACTAACTAAAACACCAAGTATTTCTACATCTGAGATTACATCAGCTAACATTTTTTTTAATCGTTCAGCAGCTGGGTGTTCGTCTTCAATAATTAGTATTTTCATATTAGGATAATAATATTAATGGTATTTCAACTTTGAATTCTGTTTCAGTACGAAGAATTTTTACATCATTTGGTGTTAAAATTCGGAACCGACTTATAATATTTTCTAATCCAATACCTGTTGATTTGTCAGGAAATAATTTTGGATTTAGATTATTAACAATTAATAAACTTTCTCTATCAGTAGCGGAAACTGTAATTTTCAATTTTGTTTCATATGAAACGGCATTATGCTTTACTGCATTTTCAATTAATAGTTGTAAAGATAATGGAGGTAATTGATATTTGCTTTTCCAAGAATTTGGAATGTTAAATTCAAGAGAAAGATTATTGCCAAATCTTTTTTGTTGAAGGAAAAAATAGGTCTTTACCATTTCCAATTCTTCCGATAATAATACCGTGTCCTTATCACGATGCTGAATCATATTCCTAAAATAATCGGAAAGGTTTTCTACGTAGGTGACTGCTTTCGTAGAATCCTCTTCTATAATTGATATCAATGTATTAAAACTGTTAAAGAGAAAATGTGGATTTACTTGACTTTTTAATGTTGCAAATTGATATTCTATTTTTTCCTTTTTTAAACTTTCAATTCTGCGAAACCGCAATTCACGATCACGGAGAAACCAAAACAAACCAATACTTCCTACTAAAGTTAATGCCAAAATAAACCATGTTTCTTTATAGATAGGTTTTCGAATTCTAAAATTAAAATGATCAATTTTAGGATGCAAAAATTGATTGTTAAACGAAGACATCACTTCAAATCGATAATTTCCTGGAGGAAGATTTGGATATGTTACAATTCGATCATGTGTATTGATCCATTTATTACTTAAGCCTATTAATCGGAATCGATAGCTCACTGCTTCTGGATTACTATACCACAATCCGATATATTCAAAAGAGATTTGATTTTGATTATACTTAAAAATGGAATCGTTTAATCCCGCACCAGGCTTCATAAACGTATACGTTTTTTGAATATGCGTTTCTGGTTGATGATCGGTGGTTATCGAGTTATTTACAAATCGAATTAAACCATGTTGTGATCCTATCCAAATATTATTTTTAAAATCTCGAGATATCGCATTCAAATCACAATCCAATGATTCAATGCCTACTTCTTTCCCTAAATATTCCCATTCGAATGTTTGTGGATGAAGTATATCAATTCCACGTTGGTGTACAATAATAATATTTCCAGCTCGATCAGTTGTTAATCCTGAAATATTTAAATCTTTTAACCCCGATGACAAACCAAAATTGCGAAAGTTCTTTCCATCAAAACGATAAACACCATGATTCAGCGTACTAAACCAAATGTTTCCTTCATGATCTTCTGTAATTGAATAAACTACTTTTCCACGGCTTTTATCAAAATCATGATAGCTTGTAAATTTCCCGTTTTCATAAACTGTAATTCCTTTACCATCTGTGCCAAACCAAACACGGCCTCTTTTATCAATATAAACACAATAAACAAAAATACTTCCAGGCCCTTCATTGTCGGAATAATTTATAAATTTATAATTCCCCTTAGCCTCTTCTAATAAATCATTTGGCTTTTCACATAAGGTAACACCTCCAAGTGTTGCAAGCCAAATTTTATCTTCACTTCCATTAATAGCAATTACATTCGCATTGCGTAATCCTTGATCAATTGAATACCTTTTAACATTGCCCGAATTAGGTTCTAATCTGAATAATCCATTGTCAAATGTTCCTAACCAAATATAACCACTTTCATCTTCATATATTGAAACAATATGCAAATTTTTATATTTTGCTTCTGTTAAGTATTTTTTTATTTGACCATTAACGGTGTAGTCATATTTAAAAAGCCCTTGGTTATTACTAATCCAAATATAACCGTTACGATCAGTGGTGATTGCATGAATACTATCGAACAAAATAGTATTATCACTTGGAATAATTTCAAATTTTTCTCCTGTTGACATCAATAATTTATTTTCCGAAGCAACCCAAATACTTCCTTCTCTTCCACGAATCATGTCATTAATATTCGAATAACTGAAGCCTTCTTTTTTAGAAAAAGTACGCACTCTTTTGTCACCTTGAAATTCAAAATCAATGATCCCATTACCACTTGTGCCAATCCAAAATTCATTATCTAAACGAGCCATACAAGTGATGGAACCATAATTCCAATTCAATAAATTTTCAGGAATTGAAAATTGTTTTGTTTCAAGATTAAATTTACATATTCCTTTCTCTTGCATACCTAGCCAGATATCACCATTTTTTTCACAATAAATTTCTCGAACTAAATTATCGGGAAGTCCATTTCGAGTATCATACACCTTATAATGCAATTGCTTTTCGCGTGGATCAATCACCACAAAACCAAGATCAGTTCCGGCAAGTATTACTCCGCTTGGATGAGTAACAATTGTATAAATAAATGGATCAGGAAGCCCTGCTATTCGATGCCATCCTAAGTTGTTCAAATAAAATATTCCTTCTCCATAAGTCGCTACCCACAACACTCCATCTTTCCCTTGTATCATCTTCCGGACAGGACTAGTAAAAGGTGATTTAATGGAAATAAATTTATTTTTTTCAAAACGCATTATCCCACCATTCTGCATCCCAATAAGCATCGAATTATTTGCATCTTCAACAATCGCTGTGATGTTTTCTATCGAATCATTTACAGCAACATCAATATGCGAAAATAAAAATCCATCATATCTATATAATCCATGATCAGTGCCTGTCCAAACATAACCTTCGTGATCTTGAAATAGAATATTTATATGTACATTATTGTTTTCTCTGTCAACTTCCAATGCTTTAAAATAAGGAATTGAGGCAATAGTATTTATCGCAAAGCAAATAAAGAATGAAAGTATTAATAGTATTCTTTTCACATTACTGGATTTTTTGTAATTGCAAAACTGCATTCATTACTATTTGGATTGTTGGTGCAATTTTTTGGTAAACAATTCGAGGAATACGAATATTATGGTCATCTAATAAAATATCGAATTTAGATTTTAACTCAAACGAATTTGTCTTTACTTCAACAACACTTCTAATAATTCTTTCATGCGAAATTCCTTTAATAGTTAACATTCCTTTTGCTCGAACACTATAAATCCCTGGTTTTGTAAAATCAATTTCATCAATTATTTTTCCTGTAAAAGTAATCTCAGGATACTTTTCACTTTCCAAATAATTCTCGTTAAAATGTCTGCGTTGCAGCTCACTATTAAATCCTTTAAAGCTTAATGATGCAATGCTAAATCCAAAGGTATGAAGTGTGGGATCTATAACTCCACGCATATCTGTTGATACTGCTTTTATAATTTCAAGCGGCGCATCCGATTCAAAAAATATTTTGGATTCCTTTATAAAAAACATCTCTTGGGCTTCTGCAGAAAACGTACACAAACATCCAACAATAAGAACTGTTGTAAAATAAATACAGAAAGGCTTAATGCGTATGTTCAATGAATGTTTGGAGATAGATTGCTTCAAAGTTAATTAAAGACTTATGTTTCTAAATAAACTGCATTTTAAAATCAAAAATAGAATACTTTAAGCCCCTAATGGGAGTAATGAATATCAGCAATTGTGAGCTATATGCAATAAGCAATTTCTGTTTCAGTTGTATTTATGCATAAAATTGCAAGGATTACTACATAATTGTGTTACAATTTAAACCAGTCGGCTTAACTTTGCAATCCATGAAATCAACTAATGTTATTCCTCAGAATTATAAAATAGGAAAAACAGATCGTTCCTTAAAGTTTGGACAGCGACCGCTTATAATTTGGTTTACAGGACTTTCGGGTTCAGGTAAATCAACGATTGCTGATCATCTTGAGCAAGAATTATTTAATTCTGGTTTCAAAACATACCTTCTTGATGGCGATAATATTCGTCATGGGCTAAATAAAAACATCGATTTTTCGGATGAAGGTCGCAAAGAAAATATACGACGAATTGGGGAAGTAGCAAAGCTTTTTTTGGATGCTGGTATCATCGTGATCACTGCATTTATTTCTCCTTTCAGAGAAGATCGTGATGCGGTGCGAGCACTTGTTGAACCTGATGAATTTGTTGAAGTATTTGTTGATTGCCCTCTCGAAATTTGCGAATCACGCGATGTAAAAGGATTATATGCAAAAGCTCGTCGGGGTGAAATCCTTAACTTTACCGGCATATCCTCCCCCTTTGAGGAACCTTTGAAGCCTGAAATCATAGTTCACTCAGCTCAGGATAACATAAAAGCTTGCGTGAACCAAATCCTTACAAATACGTTAAACATTATTAAACCCTAATTTAGGATGATATTATATCATTTAAACCACCTGCGTGAATTAGAAGCTGAAGCGATTTATGTGATTCGTGAAGCAGCTTCTCAGTTCGAACGTCCGGCGATGCTTTTTTCAGGAGGGAAAGATTCTATTGTGATGACGCATCTCGCTAGAAAAGCATTTTTTCCTGCTAAAATTCCTTTCCCATTATTACATATCGATACAGGTCATAATTTTCCTGAAACAATCACTTTCCGTGATGAAATGGTCGAAAGAATAGGTGCTAAACTAATTGTTAGATACGTACAAGATTCCATCGATAAAGGAAGAGCTAAGGAGGAAAAAGGTCCGAATGCAAGTAGAAATATGTTGCAAACAATTACATTACTCGATGCACTTGAAGAATTAAAAGTAGATGCTGCAATGGGTGGCGCGCGTCGTGATGAAGAAAAAGCAAGAGCCAAAGAACGATTCTTTTCGCATCGTGATGAATTCGGACAATGGGATCCAAAAAATCAACGTCCGGAATTGTGGATGTTGCTGAATGGAAGAAAAAATAATGGAGAACATTTTCGTGTATTCCCATTAAGCAATTGGACAGAGATGGATGTATGGATGTATATCACTTTAGAAAATATTCCTATTCCAAATATTTACTTTTCGCATCAACGTGAAATCATTGAAAGAGATGGAATGTTACTTGCAAAATCAGATCATATTATTATTCGCGAAAATGAAGTTGTTGTTGAACGTACTGTACGATTTCGCACAATTGGAGATATGACATGCACTGGAGCTGTTGATTCACCCGCATCAAGTTTAGAAGAAATAATTGATGAGATTGCAGCGAGTCGTGTTACTGAAAGAGGAACACGTTCGGATGATAAACGATCAGATACTGCAATGGAAGACAGAAAAAAAGCTGGATATTTTTAATGAATATCAATTGCAATTTTTCAAATTTTTTTTAGAACAAAATAAATAGTTTAATATGAGTGATTTTAGCAGTGAAGGATATTTGAATATGGAGCTTCTGCGTTTTACAACAGCAGGAAGTGTTGATGATGGAAAAAGTACATTGATTGGAAGATTGCTGTTTGATTCAAAACAAATTTTTGAGGATCAGCTAGAAGCAATCACACGAACAAGTACACAAAAAGGATATGAGCATGTTGATTTAAGTTTATTAGTTGATGGTTTAAAAGCAGAGCGTGAACAAGGAATTACTATTGATGTAGCCTATCGTTATTTTGCAACACCAAAACGTAAATTTATT
This sequence comes from Bacteroidia bacterium, assembly GCA_038206385.1. Classification (GTDB taxonomy): domain Bacteria; phylum Bacteroidota; class Bacteroidia; order AKYH767-A; family OLB10; genus JANXSD01. Next base: position 19,082 of record JBBRAW010000008.1, read on the forward strand.
ATTGCAGATACTCCTGGACATATTCAGTACACACGCAACATGGTTACCGGTGCAAGTACTGCAAACGTTGCATTGATTCTTGTAGATGCACGCAAAGGAGTTTTAGAGCAAACTATTCGTCATTCATTTATTGCATCGCTTTTACAAATTCCCCATCTTATTATTTGTATTAATAAAATGGATTTGGTTGATTACGATGAAGCATCATTTAATAAAGTTGTTGATGAGTTTCGTCATCTATCATCAAAGCTTGATATAAAAGATATTCACTTCGTTCCCATCTCTGCATTGAAAGGAGATAACGTTGTGGATAAATCAAAAAATATGAATTGGTATCAGGGTGCAACCCTAATGTATTTGTTAGAAAATATTCATATTAGTAGTGATGAAAATCATATCGATTGTCGTTTTCCTGTGCAGTATGTAATTCGACCACAGCAAACGGAGTATCATGATTTTCGTGGTTATGCAGGACAAATTTCTAGTGGAATATTTAAGCCAGGCGATAAAATAAAAATATTGCCTAGTGGTGAAAGTGCTGAAATAAAAACGATACAATTATCTGATGAGATGATTGAAGAAGCGTATGCGCCAATGTCTGTAACGATGACTCTTGACAGAGATGTAGATATTAGTCGTGGTGATATGATCGTACGAGAAAACAATGTTCCGAACATGAGTCAAGAATTCGATGTCATGATTTGTTGGATGAATACAGAAAAATTACAAGCTGGTGGAAAATATGGATTACGTCATACGGTGAAAGATGCACGATGTGTAATAAAAGAAATTAGATATAAAGTTGATATCAATACGTTGCATCGTAATGAAATTGACAAAGAAATTGGGATGAATGACATTGCACGAATCTCCGTTAAAACTACTGTGCCCATTTATTTTGATTCCTACAGAAGAAATCGACATACAGGAAGTATAATTTTAATTGATGAAGCTACCAATGAAACTGTCGCTGCTGGAATGATCGTTTAATGTCCCATTAATTATCACGGCTGAAATTTTATGATTTGAAAATATCATACATCAATTTTATCAAAAATCAAATCTAATTTTTATAATATACAACATGAATAATTATCCACCGCTTTTATCAATCGCCATTAAAGCTGCTGTTAAAGCTGGAAAGGAAATTATGGAGGTGTATGATAATGATTTTTCAATTGAGTTGAAGGAAGATAATAGTCCGTTAACGGAAGCTGATAAAAGAGCGCACATAAAAATTGTAACAGAATTAGCTGAATCAGGGTTGCCTGTTTTAAGTGAAGAAGGAAAGAGTGTTGCTTTTGAAGTTCGTAACAAATGGAAATTATTTTGGTTGGTTGATCCACTTGATGGCACCAAAGAATTTGTTAAACGTAATGGAGAATTTACAGTTAATATTGCATTGATTAAAAATAATATTCCTGTAATTGGGGTTATCTATGCGCCAGTAATGAATTCACTTTATTTTGCTGCAGAAGGAATTGGAAGTTTTAAGATAGAGTCAGATCTTGAACATTTAAATCACCTTGTTCAATCACAAAATATTGCTGATCGTTTCATTCAATTAGCTCATAAGCTTCCTGTAAAAGATAATTCTCGTACGTATACAGTTGTTGCAAGCAGATCGCACATGAGTGATGATACAACTTCTTTTATTGATGAGTTAAAAAAAGAGCATGGTGAAATTACTTTGATTTCTAAAGGAAGTTCGCTAAAGATTTGTTTAGTTGCCGAGGGCGCGGCTGATGTTTATCCTCGTTTTGCTCCGACTATGGAATGGGATACTGCTGCTGGTCATGCAATAGCATTTGCTGCTGGATTAAAAGTTTTGAATGGGCATGATAGAATTACTTCACTCGTTTATAATAAAGAAAATTTATTGAACCCTTGGTTTATTGTCCAATAGTTTTTTTAATTTTGCATTTCATTTTTAAGAAACACATTTTAATATTTAACAGAAAAGTAGATTCGCAAATTTTAAAAATTAGTTTTATGTTATTGAAAAACTAATATTTACATAATACCGTTTTTATAATCTTGTACTCCTTATGGAACAACTAATAATTACACGTAAAACACAAAGAAGAGCATTATTCTTTTTTTCAATCATGCTAGCCGCATTGTATTTTGTATTTTTTATTAGTTATCGAGGTTTTTAACGAATTAACATTAAATTAATAGTATGATTATGCTGCGCTAATGTTGCGGCGGTAACATTGTATCGTGAAAAAAAAGGCAATCACTACTAAATTTTCAAATTTCATCTATCGCTTTTTTGAGCGCGTGATTATATACCAAATGCTGTCTTTGGGTTCTCCTTCCAAGCATACAGTTATTCATTTATCTGAATTTTTAAACGCTCCAGCATAAAGTGATTCTCAACAACAATACTTCAGAAAGCAAGCGCCCCGTTGAAGTTGTTGTTATCTCAGATGTTCATTTGGGTACTTATGGCTGTCATGCAAAAGAATTAGTAGAATATTTACGATCAATAAAGCCTGGAATGTTAATTCTTAATGGTGATATTATCGATATGTGGCAGTTTAGTAAAAAGTATTTTCCAAAGTCACACATGCGCGTTGTAAAAGAAATTATTCAAATTGCTTCCAAAGGAATTCCCGTATACTATATTACCGGAAATCATGATGAATTACTTCGAAAATTTTCGGGATTTAATTTAGGGAATTTGCAAATAAAAAATAAACTCTTACTCGATCTTGACGGAAATAAAGCCTGGATTTTTCATGGAGATGTTTTTGATGTGACCATGCAACATGCGAAGTGGCTAACCAAATTAGGAGCAATCGGATATGATTTGTTGATCCTGATAAATTCATTTACCAATTTCATTCTTGACAAGCTAGGCAAGGAGAGGATCTCACTTTCTAAAAAAATTAAAAATGGTGTTAAGAGTGCAGTAAAGTACATCAATAATTTTGAAATTGTTTGTGCTGATATTGCCATTCGTAACAATTATGATTTTGTAATCTGTGGTCATATTCATCACCCTGAAATAAAAACATTAACCAATGCTGAAGGATCAGTTGAATATCTCAACTCTGGTGATTGGGTAGAAAACCTTACCTCTCTTGAATACAATAATAAAAAGTGGACATTATATCATCATCCAATAAAAATAAAGAAAGAATCGAAGGCTGCTATTGTGGATAACGATCATGTATTTCTTGACAATAAGCAATTATTCAATTTATTGCTTGATGAAATATATGATAAGAATACGTTGATAGATCAAACAAAGGAAAATAGTAACACATGAAAATTTTATACGGTATTCAAGGAACAGGAAATGGCCATATTAGTAGGGCATTAGAAATTGTTCCCTTACTCCAGAAACGAGCAGAAGTGGATGTTTTGATTAGTGGCTCAGAGTGGGAATTGTCATTGCCATTTCCAGTAAAATATCGAATGAATGGACTGGGTTTTATATTTGGCAAGAAAGGCGGAGTTGATATTATGCAAACGTATCTTAAAATGAATGCAATGCAATTGAGACGAGAAATAAAGAGTTTATCATTAGAAGAATACGATTTAATAATTAGTGATTTTGAACCGATTACTTGTTGGGCAAGCCGTATGCAGAAAAGAGTTTGTGTTGGACTAAGTAATCAATCAGTGACTTTACATCCATTAGCGCCAAAACCGGAAAGTTCAGATACGATTGGCAAATTGGTGCTCGAACATTATGCACCATGCACGCATAATTATGGATTTCATTTTAAACGTTTCGATGAATCTGTTTATACACCCATCATTAGAAAAGAAGTTCGAGAAGAACCGATCTCTAACAAAGGTCACATTACTGTTTATCTTCCATCTTTTGATGACGAGAGAATTCTACACAAACTTCGTCATTTTTCAAAGGTAGAGTTTCAAGTATTTAGTAAGCACATTAAAAGTGCGTATCGTGAAAAGAATTTCTGGGTGTTTCCATTAAATAGCAAAACATTTATTCGAAGCATGGCAAGCTCAAATGGTGTGCTGTGCAATGCGGGATTTGGAACTGCCGCAGAAGCACTTTATCTAGGAAAAAAGATGTTAGTGATTCCTATGAAAACACAATACGAACAAGCATGTAATGCAGAAGTACTGGAGTCGATGGGTGTTACTGTAATAAAAAAATTGAAAAAGAAGAATTATGAAATTATTTCTGGTTGGCTAAGCGAAGGAACACCAATTCATGTAGCGTATCCTGATGAGACAGCGGATTTACTGGATCTTATTATTAGTCGTCATGCAGGAAAATCAATTGATAACAAATTCAATTCTTTTGGACATGACATTTTTAATAATAAATTATTTCCAGTAGGTAAATTTGCTACTTCTAGTTAATTAATTTCTTAGAATGAATTTTGAAAAGAAATTTATTTGGGGTGTTGCATCATCCGCAATTCAAATTGAAGGAGCTTCCTATCACGAAGGAAAAGGGGTTTCTATTTGGGATGATTTTTCAAGAAGAAAAGGTAAGATTGTTTTGAATCACAATGCAGATGAAGCATGTAATTTTTATCATCGATACAACGAAGATCTAGCGTTGATGAAGCAATTGCAAATTGAAAATTTTCGATTTTCTATTTCATGGTCAAGAATTTTTCCAAAAGGTATTGGAGAAATAAATACTAAGGGAATAGATTTCTATGATCGGCTTGTGGATGCTTGTCTTGAAAATAATATTGACCCATGGGTAACACTTTATCACTGGGATTTACCTCTTGAACTCGAAAGAAAAGGTGGTTGGACAAATAGAGATATTGTATTTTGGTTTACAGAATATGCTTCATGCGTTGCAAAAAAATTTGGTGATCGTGTAAAGCATTGGATGGTATTAAATGAACCAGTTGTTTTTACAGGTGCAGGATATTTTCTTGGCGTTCATGCACCAGGAAAACGTGGCGTTGATAATTTTTTACCTGCAATACATCATACAGCATTATGTCAAGCGCAAGGAATAAGAGTATTAAAAAATATAATTCCTGATGCAGAAGTTGGAACCACATTTTCATGTTCTTACATTACTGCATACCGTAATGAATTAAAAGACCTAGAAGCTGCTTCGAGAATTGATGCTTTATTAAATAGATTATTTATAGAGCCCTTATTAGGATTAGGATATCCATTTGAAAAATTACCATTTTTAAATCGAATTGAAAAATACATGAGAAGCGAGGACAATGATTTATTAATCGCTATTCCAGATTTTATCGGTATTCAAAACTATACGAGAGAGGTAGTGAAGCATTCATGGATGACACCATATATTCAAGCAAGTTTAATAGATGCAACTAGTAGGAAGGTTAAAAGTACAGTGATGAACTGGGAAGTATTTCCATCGTCATTGTATCACATGTTGAAACAGTTTAATGAATACGCTAACGTAAAAAATATTTATGTTACTGAAAATGGTGCAGCATTTCATGATAAAATTGAAAATGATAAAATTTATGATCCTGAACGAATTTCATTTTTGCAGTCGTGTATAGCAGAGTTGAATAAAGCCAAGCGCGAAGGTGTAAACGTTAATGGATATTTTGTTTGGTCCTTTACGGATAATTTTGAATGGACGGAAGGTTATGTTCCTCGATTTGGTATTGTCCATGTCGATTATAAAACACAAAAAAGAATTGTCAAAGCTTCAGGGAATTGGTATTCATCTTTGATTGCAAATAAAAATATAATTTAGAATTAGCTTAATTTTCTTTGTTGGACAAAATTGAATGAATACTTTATTCGAGAATTATTTTTTGAATGATTTCCGAATCTTTATTTCTTGATCGAACCAAATAAATCCCTTTAGAATAGTCATTCAAATTTATAATGTTTGTACTATTAGGTTGCAGATTGCCGTCATGAAATATTATTTTACCATTGATGTCGATAATATCAATTTCTGATTTTTTATCGATAATAATATTTAGTTGGTCTTTTGTTGGATTAGGATAAAGAAGTAAAGTGTTTTCCCTTTGATTGTGGTTATTTAATCCAGCATTTGGTGAATTAATTAATTTGATACTACACTTTATACCATTTAAGTATCCTTTAATAGTATTTAAATCAATTGCATTAATTGAATTCCCAAGAAGTATTGTGAAGCGAACATAAACCAATGCTGTATTAGTGGCATATTGTTGAAAACTATTTGAAGTAAATCGAATTGTTGAATCATTGCTATTGTAAAATGATACAGCTTGTAAATATGTAGTTAGATCAATTATCGAGTCAAATAAAAATTTTACTTGATCATATTTTAAAGAAAAATCTAATGCATTAATGGTATCATCAGAAATAATCGAAATTGGAATGTCTATACTCGTACCTGTAATAATAGCTTGTGATAAATCAAATACTACAGTATCTAACAGATCAATTTGACTAATGGTTTTAAGGTTTTCCAAAGTAGTAGCCTTTGAAAATACCATTGATGGTTCATCTCTTTCAACTATTGCAAGGCTTAATGGATTATTTATATTACAATTGTCTGCCTTAGCAAAAATAAATAGGAATGCAAAGATAAAGATCAGAATATACTTTTTCATTGTCGTATGTTTGTTCTTCAAAATTATTCAAATAAAATTTAATTTTTGTTTTTAAAAGTTACGTTAATGTAATTTAAATATTAATGGTTTTTTCTTATAAATAATTAATTACATGATTTATTATAATCACCAAGCAACTTCAAAAAGTCCTCATTTTTTACAATACCATCTGAATCGATATCTTCCCTGCAATTAACACAATTAGTATTAAACTGTTGAATTAACATTAAATAGTCTGTGTAGTTTGTAATGCCATCAAAATTAATATCGGTTTTAAAAGCGTGCAACAAAGTACTTACAGTTGGTGAAATTGTACTGCAACCGTTTTTTAGATTCTTGACAGCAACCGAAAAAACTCCTGCAGTGTTTACTACTATTGATTGGTGAGTATCTCCATTAGACCATAGAAAGCTATTGAATGATGTAGTACTTGCAGTTAGTATTACATTTTCATTAGGACAAAAATTTAAATTCCCATTGGTTAAAATGGAAACTAGAGGAGAAGGATTGACAATAATATTAATGGTATTCGAAGTGTAAGTTGTACCATTCAAATCAAGAGATATCAAAAGGTAATCTCCAGATTTTTTAGCGTAATGGGTAGTATTGATAGCTCCAGGTATTGCCATTAATGTGTTTGATTTACCTCCTACAACAAGATACCATTGAAAGAAATTTCCACTAACATGACAAGTACTTAGTTTTACTGAATCTCCATCACAAATGCTAGTATTGCTGAGCGCATTAATCGTTAATGTTAAATTTATTATTGTTCGATGATTTGCAGAAAACGTATTAGCATTAAAATTTTGGACTTTTGAATTCTGAATTTCTTGAGAATAATTTGGGCTAACACTTGTACTTAAACCACCAAAAAAAATTAGAATAAGTAGGAATAGACGCATTTTAAAATTGGTTAATCTAAACAAAATTGCAAAATTGTTGCTTTATTTAGTGGAATTCTGTGTTAACATATCATTAAAAATAAAAGGTTTTCAATACTACGAATTTCTATTTTGTAACAAATAAAAAAAGCCCCGACCTTACGATCGGAGCTAGATTTGGAAAAGAAAAAATCTATTTTTTAATCACAACTTTCTTCATTGAAACGAAGTTTTCATTTGATACTTTCATTAGATAAACACCACTTGCAAGAGATTCAGTATTGATTTCTTGATTTTGATTAGCATTTACCAATGTTTGAATAAGAACTGTTCTTCCTTCAACATCTAATAATTGAATTGTTGCATTTTCCGACACAATAACATTGATTATTGAACTTGCAGGATTTGGATATACATTAATTGCAACATCATTATTAGACGAAATACGGTTAGAGATAACTTCAACATTTACACGATTACCATTAAGATATCCTGAAAGTGTATTTAAATCTGTTTCAGATATTGAAGCTGATTTAATTGCAAAACGAACAGAAACTAATGACTTAGATAAATCATAATTATGTAAGCTGTTTGAAGTAAAACGTAATGTATTATCGTCAGCATTTAAATTTGATAACGCTTGCAAATAATCAGTATGATCAACAATTGATTTAAATGCTAAATTTCCATTATTAAACTTAAGAGCAAAATCTAATGCATTCACCTCTTGAGTTGAAGATACAGATACAGGAACATCAACATAACCATCATGAACGATTGCAGCAGTTAAATCAAATATTACTTTATCAGTACCCGCATTTCTAAATAAATTGCTTGGTGAAACAGTAGCAAAGTTTCCATCAATATCACCTAATAATACACCTCTGTAAACTTCAGTAGAAATAAGAGGGCAATCAGTTGCATTAGCAACAGGAACTGGTAAACAGAAAGGTACCACTGGAACTTTTGCTTTTGAATAACCTACACCATCATTAGTTGGATATGTTGCAGAAATTTTATAAGCTAAATGTGTATTAACTCTTACTGAATCTACGAATAACCAATCTTTAGAAAGTTGACCATTTGATACACCACTAGCATTGTAATTCCATGCTTGTTTAAATTCTGGAATCATTAATACTGCTCTTTGATTAATTTGTGAAACGTCACCAGCACTAATAACACCATCAGTATTTACATCCATTGCAATCATTTGATAAATTGTTGGAGTAAATGTTATGTTGTTTAATAAGACTTTGTTTGCTAACAATGCATCAAAACCATTTACTACTGGCTGAACATCAGTTGTTGCTAGGATATCTTTTTGAATGTTGATATCTGCACCATTAGTAATAGTATAGTTGAAATTTCCTGCAACGTTTGGTTGAACAGCTGAAGCTGATTGACTAGTACATGTTACATTGTTACCGTAGATATTTGTAATTAAATACTGGTTAGGATTTGCAACATCATAAGAAATAGGAAGGCTAGTATTCATGAACTTTAATTTTCCTGTGAATACACTGTCTCTGTATGTGATGAGTTTTCCTGCATCAACTAATTTATTAGCAACTCCAGTATAATAACTTTCTTGTAATGACGATACTGAAATAGCAGCTGTATCTACAGAAATAAAGTTTGCAGTTTTAGTAAATTCAACACAGAAAATATTTCCTTTACCTTTGAAATTTGCATTTGCTGGCGCAGTAATATTAAAATATGCAGAAATATTGATGATACCGTTTACTGCATCAATATTATTAATCACATCTACAAAAGAAGGATTAATTAATGCATTGCTAACTGTAATAACACCTGTTGGAGTAACTTTAGTTTTATCATAAGCCATAACAATATCGTATCCAATAATATTTTTTACCGAATCAACTGCTGCAATTGGAACACAAATACTATTTGATAAACAAGTGCTACTAGAAGTAACAACTTTATAAGGTAATGCATTTGGATCAGCAATAGAAATTGCAACGATTGAAGATGTTGTTGTTGCACCTTTATTATCTGTAGCACGAGCAGTTAAATTAGCCGCACCAATTACGCTCGTCCAATTGAAGCTATATGGAGATGTCGCATCTGTTCCAACTAATGATCCGTTAACGAAGAAATCTACTTGCGTAACTGAACCATCAGCATCAGCAGCATTAGCATTAATTGTTACAACAGCAGGAGCAGTATAAACGGCACCATTTACAGGAGCAGTAATACTTACTGTAGGAGGATTATTATTTACAACAGTAATTGAAACAACTGTTGAAGTTGTTTGAGCTCCTAAGTTATCGGTAGCTCTTGCAGTTAATGAATGCGTACCTAAAGCAGCTGTATAAGTAGCTGTGTATGGAGAAGTGTTATCAATACTAAGTGAAACACCATCTCCAAAAAATTCAACAGAAGCAACAGAACCGTTATCAGTAGCATTTGCAGCAATTGAAACTAGATCACCTACTATAAATGATGTACCAGTTGTTGGAGAAGTAATTGAACAAGTTGGTGCTGGATTATTAGCAACACTTATTGTAACAATTGAAGAGGTAGTTATTGCTCCGCTATTATCAGTAGCTTTCGCTGTTAATGTATGCGTACCCACAACGCCCGTATAGTTCGCAGTGTAGGGAGAAGATACATCAACACCAATAGAAACACCATCAACAAAGAATTCAACTGAAGCAACTGTACCATCAGCATCAGCAGCTGTAGCAGCAATTGCAACAGAAGCACTTGTTAAGAAACTTGCACCATTTGTAGGAGAAGTAATACTAACTGTTGGAGCAATATTAGCTCCACCTAAAGTTCCCATCATACTTGGAATTGATATTTCTGCGCCAACTGGATTAATGGCAACATACTGTTGAACTCCACCTGTTGGTGTTCCAATTTGAATGTTTAATTCATAATGAAATACACCATCAGTAGTAATTTGAGCGATTAAAACTTTGTTTGTTGCAGCAATAGGACCTAAAGATCCATTTAATGATGCCCATGATCCATTAGCCGTTGTAAATAAGTTTCCAACTTGACTTGTTGCATCAAATACTTGTAAATCATTTGCAGAAACACCAGTTGTGATTCCAACAAATGTTACTGGCTCAGGAGTACCTGCATATATACCGTCTTGAGTTGTTAATGGAATACCTGCTGAAGGATCAGTATTTGCAAGAATACCATTACTATTTACAACGTTTGCTCCACCTGTTGCAACGTTATCTTCTGTTTTCAATATACCAAAATTGTTAGTACAAGAAGCTCCCACCGAAAGCCAAGAATCAAGCATAACTGAATTACCTTTCGCTTGAGTTTTAGTATAAGTTGGTGTTGTTGCTCCACGATCTTCATTATTAAAGAAGGTGGTAGTAGTAGATAAAGTAAGTGTATGACTAGCTACTCCATAAGCTGCTTGGAATTTATATCCAGGAAGCATGTCTGCATATATTCTATAGGTTACTGAACCTACAGGAAGTATTCCCACACTTGCTGCTGCATCTGCAGCGTTTGAAACATAATATTTCTCTACTACGATTCCTTCCAATCCATTTTGTGCATGAGAAAGTGAAGCAATAAATAATAGGAATATGCCTAATATAATTTTTTTCATTTTTTTTTGTGTTTGATAATTTTTAAATTGAAAATAGAAAACAGGTATTGAAATGATTTTTAAAATCAATACATGCTTTTTAAATTATAATTATTAATTACATGATTGATTAAATTGTCCTACTAATTGTAAAAAGTCAACGTTATTTGTAACACCATCACCATTGATATCAGTAGGGCATGGAACAAGGCCTGCTGTTGTTTGTAAAAGTGTAGCATAAGACCAATCAGATAACCATGATTTTTGTCCAGGAGCAAATGCACCTCTGTAGTTTTGCTGACTGTAGAATCCATCTGCAGGCGCAATAGTAGTTGTTGCTAAAACAGGACTTGGAGTTGCGTTGTATTTTGTTCCAACTGAATTAGAAGAACTGTTCATTGCCCATAAGTAAGTTAATCCAGGTACAGATGAAACAGCAATATTTCCATCAGTAGTATAAAACTGAACTGAATCACTCGCTGAAACTGCATATGTAGCAGGAACATTATAATAAGCAAGAGCAGGCGATTTAGATGATTTAGTAACATCCTTTACGAATGCAGCTGAAGCAGCGCCATTAGCACCTACACCAGTTCCAACAAACGTATTGTTTTTAATAATTAAACTCGGAGTACCATTATTATTTCTCCAATTATCATAAGTATCAAGAACAGTTTGTCCGGTTGAACTCGTTGTTGCAACTCTTGTTCCTTCACCTGATTTATTTCCAGTCCATAAGTCAAGACCTACAGCAAAGTTTGCGAATACTGAATTATAAATTTCACCTTCAGTAAGTTCTTTTGCCATAATTGCAGCAATACCAGTATTGTCAGAAGTTAAAGTTCTTTTGTTACTTCCGATCATAGTACAATTATAAATTACAGGATGAGAACGATATCCGCCAACTGCGATTGTTCCGGTTGCTACACCTGAACCATTACCAGATTGTTGATCATCTGCATCCATTTCAAAACCATTATCAGCATCTTGAGTTGCTGCAGTTGCAGTATCCACTGATGCAGATTTAATTGCAAAAAGATTTTGAACCTGTCCACTGTAACCATCATCCCAATCGAACATATCATCATTACCAAACATAAATGCAGCATACTTTACATTTACTGTTCCGCCCCAAAATTCCATGTTATCATCAGCTGCAGAAATTACTTCAATATGATCCATAATCGTTCCTCTTCCTACAGAACCTAATGAGATTCCATTCAACTCTCCACCTACTTGTAAAATTGCACCTGCAAAACGTACTGATACATATCTGAAAATACCAGAGTTATCATTATCATCAAAGGTTGTATTATAACCAGCCTGAGGTGTTGTTAAATTCACACCAAATTGATCTCTGAAATCAGAAGTTGCAAATCCTTCGAAAGTTCCTAAACCATTTGCAACACAAATTTTACCATCACCAGTACCAAATTGGAATGGACCATTCTTCGCTAGTGTTAAAGTATTTGATGCCTGACCTGCAATTACAAGACCACCCCACTTACTTGCAGTTGGCAAACCAACAGGAGTAGATCCATCAAGATTATCTGATTCAACAGTCATAACTATCTGACATGTTGGTGTACCACTTGCAAACATTTTTCCACCTCTTGAAACTATAAGTGCAGTTGCAGAATCAGCAGTTGATCGAACGCGTCCTTTAATTACAGTTCCTGGTTGAATTGTTAAAGTACTTCCGTTTGGAACGAAAATCTTTTTGTCGAGGATCCATGTTTTGTTGCAAGTAAGAATAACATTCTTTGCAATTAAATCACCATCAGCTGCACCCCCGTTTGTTGCTAATGTTGATAATAATACTGTTGGTCGGGATGCCACTGGCGGACATCCGCAATCAGCACCAAGATTGGTCTGTGCAAATCCTGATGAAATTGTTGCAACCACCATTGTAAGTGCAGCAGCAATTCTTGTAATAGTTTTTTTCATTTTATAGTTTTTTAATCGTTTATGAATCGAGACGCAAATAACAGGATCATAAATTATAAAAAGCTATATTCAATCTTACCAAATAGATAATTAAAAATTAATTTTGTTAAAGGAATGTTAATGAAAAAAATAGTACTCTGATTTAAAATTGAACACTTCAGGAAAGTTATTACATAAAAGTTTTTATTAATTTACTCATTTGAAGAAATTAGTTTATTCCCAAGATTCAAAAAGTTTTTTAAATCGGTGTCATTAAGGTGTTGATAAACTTTCAATTTGTAAATCCTATTTCCTTTCCTGATCATCAAAAAGGGGTTGCCTAATACATCATATACTAAAAAACTTTCCTCACCAAGCTGATCAACGTTATGTATTTCTGAAATATTTATATTTTGTACTTTCATCAGATCATAAAAACGCTTTGCATCAGCAATTTTACGATATTTTTCAAAGCTAAAAAAAAGCCTTCCAGATTGATTCAAACTATCTTTTTTAACAGTAAGATAAACACAATGAAAATTCCAGTTTCCACCTTCATATTTCCAGATGCTGTCTTTTAATATTACAAGACCTCCAAGAATTAATACTGCATCTGTCTTTGTAACAGAACTAAATGAATGAAGTGATGTATCAGGTAAGTTTAAATGAATTTCCGCTTTATAATCCGCAGACTGTGCGAATGAAAAATACGATATTGAAAAAAAAAGCAAAGCAATAAATACAGTTTTCATATTTTAACTAATGATCTAAATTATTTATTTTTATCAGAAAATAATTGTTAATTTTTTACACATCGAACGCTGAAGCCATAATTTTTATAAGTATGTGATCTGAAAATAGCTGAATTTTTATAATCTAGATAACGATACCATACTTCCGAATTATTTTGTTCAGATATACTCCACCAGAACTCTGTTGCAAATTGTCCGGGATCGCCGTAATTACTATTAAATAGTTTGCAACCATTAGCGATTGCATTGAATCCGCTTTCATTATTTCCCCAAACTTTTTCGAAAGTTGTCCAGCCATTAGGCGCTTGCTTTTTTAATTTATCACCTTCACCATTTCCTCTCCATCCTGGCTTATCGGCCTCTGAGGAATTCATCCCAAGAAATATTTCCATTTTCTTCCACTCATTATCTGTAGGAATATGCCAGCCTTCAGGAGCAAGTTGTTTTGCGTTTTTTACAGTATACCAATTATAAAACCTACCAATTAATTCATTTGAATTTGTGATATTATCAGCATAAGCTCCTATGGTATCCATATTCCATTTTAATGAATCTGATTGAATCTGATTGATAAAATCACCATTCTTATACTTCTTTACTTTGAGATCTTCGGCCATCCACCATTGGTTCCCAATTTTTATTGTTTTGTAAATATTACCATCAACATCAGTAACAGTACCGGTTTCTTTCAATACAATTGTATCATCTGTTTTTTTACAAGAACTTTCCATTATTGTAAATAAAAAGATCAAGCCATAGATAAATTTATAAGAATATCTAATTTTTTCCATTTCTCATTTATTATTTTTACTGCTTTACAAATCGCTTATATTCAACAATACCACTAATATTTACCTTAACAATATAAATTCCATTTGTAAGGCTTTGGATATTTATAAGTTCTGAATACGAACCAGAAATTAATCCAACATTTTTGTTGAAAATAATTCTCCCAAATGAATCATAAATAGTATAGTTAAAATCTTGTTTAATGCTTGTCGATAAATGTATATTAATTTGCTCTGTTGCTGGATCAGGAAACAAGTTCAGTTCAGAAAAATTGAACCTGTTGTTATTTAATTCAGGACAAACAACTGCAAGATCACGATCATTACAATAGCCAGGATAACAACACAACAATGGCGTATTAAAGTTAGCATCTGGATCAAAATTACAGGCCATAGTATCTGTACAACCAAATTTTATTTTATGCTTGCAGGAATCAATAATATTACATGAAAAATTGAAGCTGTATTCAATATATGACGGATCTGTACATCCACAAGATGCAGGATATTTAAGAATCGGAGAAACAAGTGTATCACCGCCTGAACTGTTCACTCCTTCTGCAATTAAATTTATAGAATTACCCAATGAATCTAATACTTCAATATTTAATTCGAAAGAAATTTTTCCTTTAGTTGTTAATTGTGCTACAAGAATTTTATTGTTTCCATTTATTCCTGAAACACCGTCATTCTGTTGCAAATATGCATTGTTACTAATAAATGAAGAGCCAGTATTTATTGATCCGAAAACTGTTGTATCGACATTTGATATATCCTTGAATCCATTATCAATCCATTGACCTAGAGTAGATGTATTAGTAATAAAACCATCTGAAATCGTCAAAGGAATTCCAGCTGAAGAATCAGCATTAACTAATAGTCCGTTGCTTATCGATGCACTTCCTCCATAATTATTATTTCCGCCAATGATTGAACCATTAGTATCATCTGATTTTAAAACTCCAAAATCTGTTTTAGTAGGAAGCCCAATCGTTAACCAACTGTCAAGACCAAGAAGTGGATTATTCGGAAACCAACTCTGATTTATCAAATAACCAAAGTATGCTGTCGGACGATCAGTGTTATTATAAAAGTTCTCAGTACTCACCATTTTTAAAGTATGGTTTGCATCTCCATAAATTTTTCTTAATTTATAACCTGAATTCAATTCAACAAATACATGATAAGTTTTAGATCCGGAAATTAAAATGCTTCCGCCCGTTACGTCAGTTGAATCATTATTATCAGAAACATAATAAGTTTCAACAATGATTTTTTTTACCTGTGCATTTGCATGATAAGTTAAAAATAAAACCAAATAAAAAAATACAAAAACAATTTGCTTCATCATAGTATAGAATTATAATTTATAAGAAATACTAAGTAGATATCCAGTTCCATAAGTATATTTATCATAAAGCTTATATTCTACAGGAGTTTTATAAGATCGCCGAATAGGTGAATTTAAAATATTTTTTGCTGTAATACTTGCGCTGAAATGTTTACTGATTTTTTTCGTAGCCTTAAAATCAAATAACTGTCGCGGCAATTCATAAATATCAGGAATGGAAGAAACATTAGAAGAAATAACTAATCGCGGACCTTGAACATTATAACTTAGTGTAAGAATAAGATCAGGATGTTTGAATGAATAAGAAAGAATTCCGTTAATCACATAAGGAGCCTGACCAAACATTTGCCGTTTCACTGTGTCCTCGTAAAATATTGTTGTTGTTGTTCCTACTGTTTGCTTTCTTGTTCTTACAAAAGTACTTTTTGAATTAGCAAAGGTGATGTTAGCATTTAATTCGAGATGACTCGTAATAATTTTCCTTCCATCTATTTCAATGCCTTTAACATTTGAATTATCAACATTACCCCAAGTATATACGTCACTATATTCAAGTTCAATATGGTTTCTGAAATCTTTATAAAACAGACTTAATGAAACATTATCATTATTTTTAAAATAAGATTCAAGCCTTAGATCATAATTATTTACTTGTACCATTTTAAGCTCTGGGTTTCCCTGAACATTTGCTTGTAATTCATAATCGTAAATAACAGCACCTGAAAGCTCTCTAATACTTGGCCTTGCAACAGTTTGGCTGAAATTAAATCGAAGGTTCACAGGTGAATCTTCATTGTTTTTAATTTTATAAATAATATTTGCACTAGGTAGAATACTTGCTTTATTTATTTCACCAGGATTAGCATTCGGTTGCCCCTGAGCATAATTCCTTCTGATATCATCTTTAATATAACCAATTGAATCGAATAAAAATATATCAGTATATATATGGGATTTTTCAACTCTTAAGCCCCCAGAAATTCTTAATCGTGATAAAATAGTATAATCAAGCATGATAAAACCCGATGTTAAATCACTTCTTCCTATTGAATGATTTATCGGTAATACATCTTGAAAATAAACCCAATCAATAGTATTATTATTAATAGAAAAATTGTTGAGACTTAATATTTCATCAAGGTTGGTTGATTGAGGTGCTGCAACACTATTCCCACGACGGAAATAATAATGATACTGATCAAATTTTTGCTGATCATGCTGATAACTTCCGCCAAATTTAAACTTCCTAGGAAGATCAGGTTTATTGCCAATTGGAAATTCGGCAGAAATTCTCGAATCAAATAAATTATCTTTTAAATATCTGAAATATCTGTCAGCTGGTTGGTTGGTTGGATCTATTGCAATAGTTGATGTGCCGTCTCCTGCATACACAATGTTTCTGAAATCAGGTGCAGTACTTTTTCCGTTTGTAAAAGATGCATTGGATTCAATCTTTATTTTATTTCTAGGAATATAATGTTCAGCCTTAAATTGATAAACTAATTGTCGTCTTTGCTCATAAAACTGCGTGAGAGTAGTATTTGCATTTTTTATTTCAAAACCATTTTTTACATTATTAACACCAACAAAGTTCGGCATAAATAAAAATGAAACTGAATTGTTTTTATTTAGTTTATAGGCAATATTGCACAATGCACTCCATCCATTCGTTTCTCTTGTATTCTGTCGCTTCTCATCCGACAATGTAAAATAAGTTTCTGGATAAATTCTTTGTGCTTCAGCATTCGGATCATTTATAATTGAACTGTAATATCTTAAACCAATTATATAACCTAGCTGTTTCCCAAATAATGTTGTTTGATTACCTAAGCTGAATGACTGGCTGAAATCAAGAGGTGCATTTCTTAATTTTGTATTCCAAGAATTCGGAAATGATTGCCCCGTTTTACTTGCTGAGGAATTTATTTTATTAAAAGCCTGATTAGTATAATCTCCAGTAGTATACTTGTTTTTCGCATCAGTGTAAGCGACATTATCATTAATAAGTGCAGGAGCCAGTAATCCAAGCTGTACCAAACCTAATTTAAAATAATAATTATTCCACGGTGTATTTCCTGTTACACCGATAGAATTAAAATAAGGAGCTAATCCAATGGCAACGAATTGCTGGTACTGATTCGGAAATAAATTTGGTGAATTGAAATCATTATGATCACGGTCGTGTAAACCCGTATCAAAACCTAGCAAATCAGTTTTACTATGTTGTGATGATACAATATTTTTAAAAGTAGATTGACTGTTAAATCCAAAAGAGCTTTCAACATTTAGCGAAAGTTGTTCAGGATAATCTTTTGTTTCAATTGAAATATATGCACCTGCCCAGTCGCCAGGTAAATCAGCACTTGCAGTTTTTGTAATTATAATATTGTCAACTAAACTTGCAGGAAATAAATCAAGTTTAATGTTATTTGTAAATGGGTCTAATGTTGGAATGCGAGAACCGTTTATTGATGTTTTTACATAACGATCACCAAGACCTCGCACTGTAATAAAAGCACCATTGGTAGAAACACCTGAAACACGTGTAACAGCAGCAGTAACATTATTATCGCCTGTTTTTTTCATCGTCTCCGATGAAATATAATCGATGGTTGTAGCAGAATTTTTCTTAATCTGTTCAACGTAATAATCTTTCGATCTAACAGCTTTTGCCACAATCTGAACTTCCCCTAATGCTTGAGCGGATGAAATCATTACAAAATTCTTAACTAAAACTTGATCAGTTGAAAGCTGTACGGTTTCTTCAATTGTTTTATAACTCAAATAAGAAATAACAAGAATCTGGGGCGTCGATTCAGGAATTTTTAGAGAAAAATTTCCGTCAAAATCGGTACTTATTCCAATAGCTTTGTTTGATTTCAACACTACTGTTACTCCAATTAAAGTCTCTCCCTTATCATCGGTAATTTTACCGCGAATAGTACCTTGTCCAAAGGAAACAAGAACACTCAATAGAGCAAGTAAAATAAATAATAAATGTTTTTTCATGTGATGGAACTTCAGCAATTAAATAATAAAACATCTCCAAAATGTATTCAACATTTATAGAGATATCTCCTTATTTGTTCAATGAAATGAGACTAAAATTTTACGATTTTCTTTGTTGATTTAATTCCATCCAATGATACCTCTACAAAATATTGACCAGCTTGTAATGATGAAACATCTACAGATTCAATGTATTTATCAGTAATTTTTCCTAACACTTTTGAAGCAATAACATTCCCAATAATATCATATATTTTGTAGCTATTATTTTCAGATTTTTTTGTCGGAATAACTTCTAATTTAATAGTTGAACCGTTTGATGGATTAGGAAACACATTCAAAATTGTTTTTGATGTAGTTGACATTATATCCTTAATACCTTGCGATGTAGCAGAAGAATAAGTACATGCCGGGAATAGAATTTCATTTCCTGTTGGATTAACTGCAACATAATTTTCAACAGATCCAGTTGGAGTTCCAATTTGAATATTTAGTGAAAAAGAAAAAATACCATCAGTAGTCATTTGTGCAATCAAAACTCTGTTATCAACTGTTGGTCCTGTAGAACCATTTAATGAAGCCCAAGATCCATTTGAAGTAGAAAATGTTGGTCCATTAGTTCCATCATTTTGATTATCAAACATGGCAATTTCTGAAGAAATGCCAATTGATGTTAATTGCTCAGGAACTCCAGCTATTAATCCATCTTGTGTAGTTAATGGGATACCTGCAAAAGGGCTATTGTTCTGCAAAACAACATCATTATTTACAATTGTTGAAATACCATCATCATCTGTCTTAAGTATTCCAAAATTTCCTGCACAAGCTGCGCCTACCGACAACCATGAATCAAGCATTACAGTATTGTTTTTTGCTTGATTTTTACTGTATGTTGGAGAAGTAGCTCCACGATCTTCATTATTAAAAAATAAAGTGGTTGTACTTATTGTTAATGTATGCAATGGCGTACCTGCAGCATCTTGAATTCCATACGCTGCTTGAAATTTATAACCAGGTAGCATATCTACGTAAATTCGATATGTTACTGATCCAACAGGTAAAACTCCGCCTGAAGAGTTTACAGTAGTATCATTTCCATTAGATACATAATATTTTTCAACGATAATGTTTTCTAACCCTTGCGCATTAGATAATACTGATAGTAAAATAAGGCAGAAGCCAAGTAGAATTATTTTCATTGTAGTACTTTTTGTTAAGTGTTTCGTATTCTTTTAGTATGAACTTACCGCAATACAGATGATAATCATATTACCAAAATCTGAAGAAAGCCACAATCTTATTATGCGACAAAATTAGAAACGCAAAACATGGTTTGTTTTAATGTTGTATTAAAATTGTGTTAAGTTTGATATTCAAACTATCCTAGAGTTCTAAAAATTTAGCGAAGTTTATAAATTATAAAATAACAATTTCAGATACCAAATTTATATGTTAAGAAATTGCTAACAAATGATATGGTATTATTTCTTCTTTTAAATATTTATTTGTGCGATGTTCTTAGTAATGGAAAAGTTAGTGCAGAAAATTTAATTTGATCTCCTTGAGGATTTTCTGCAACATATTGTTCAACTCCTCCACTAGGAGTTCCGATCTGAATATTTAATTTAAAAGATAATTTGCCATTTGTTGTTAATTGGGCTATTAAGATTTTATTTTCAGAAGTTGGCCCAACAGAGCCATTCATTGCAGCCCATGACCCATTAGAAGTTTTAAATTCGAATGCATAGTTATCATTACTATTGCCAAATATTTTGATGATACTATCAATTCCAAAGGCAGTTACTCTTTCCGCAACTCCACCAATAAGTCCATCCTGTTTCTCTAATGAAATTCCCATCATTGGGTTATCATTTCTCAGGATACCATTTACATTTTTTATAGTTCCTTGACCATCATCTTCTGTCTTTAAAATCCCAAGGTTGGATTCTGAAGCAGCTCCAACCGAAATCCATGAATCAAGCATAACAGTATTATCTCCCAAATTATGATCTGGTATAACATTAGGAATTGTTGCACCTTGATCTTCGTTATTAAAAAATGAAGTGGTGGTTGCAATTCGTAATTCATGACCAGGAATACCAAATGCCGCCTGAAATTTATAACCAGGTAACAAGTCAACGTAAATTCTATAAGTAGTCGAGCCAATGGGCAACTTCCCCCCAATTGCAGAATTTACTGTATCCTTTGCTGTAGAGATATAATATTTTTCTACAATAATCCCTTCTAATCCATTCTTTGCTTGAGCACGAGTCAGAAACGAAAGGAAAATCAAACAAATTCCTAGTATTATTTTTTTCATGGTATTTTTTGTCAATAGATTTTTATCCGTTGGGTTCTGCTTTTTCCTATCATTTTTTTTAATGATTAGGGATTCTTGCAAAGTTTCAAAAATAGAATATGAACTTGGTTCCATGCTTAATTCAATATTACCATTGAATTAACTTTTTTAAAAATAATCTTGAGCAATTCTAAATTTTTAAAATCATTTAAAACATTCCCACAAAATGATTGAAAATCACTTTAACATTTAAAATCTAATTACTTTTGAAATTCTTAATTCTAATTTAATTCTTTACTTAAATCATATCAAAAAAATGGATAACACATTGTTAGTTACTACAAGTACGTCTCTCGAAGGATATAAAATCGTTAAGCAATTAGGCCTTGTTCGTGGAATTACTGTTCGTTCAAGAAGCATTATTGGAAATATTGCCGGTGGATTCATGACAATCTTTGGAGGAAAGAGCTCTATTTATACCGAATTATGCGAAAACGCTAGAGAGGAAGCCCTTCAACTTATGTTTGAGCACGGTAAAGAAATGGGCGCAAATGCAATTATCAATATGCGTTATGATGCCAATGAAGTAATGAACGGACTTACGGAAGTTCTCGCCTATGGAACAGCTGTTGTTGTGATAAAAGTTGATTAATACGCCACTTTTTTAATAAGAATTAGCTTTTTAAAGGCTAATTTTAAAGTCTAAAATCAATTTTCACCTCTATAAAAATTAAATTACGTAAGAGATAATCATTTTTTTTGATCATCTCTTATGTAAACAGTTCCCTGTTGAAAGCCTTAACTTTTTGACTTCTAAACAAGGTTCAATCTTACTTTCTTTGTATTGAAGAAATTACTAAAAATTTCTTCATTTTTAATTTAAAAGGATAATTGGAAAAAAAGAATTCTCTAGGTAATGATTCTTCATTTTTATTGAAGAAAGGCTCTCTTGCATTGGTGCTAAGGGCTGGAGGAATGATTTCACAATACCTTTTTGTTTTAGTGGTTGCGAGATTGCTTGGAGCAAAAGCTCTTGGCACATTTACTTTATCATACACCATTGTGCAACTAGTTGCGATCATCTCCTTAATGGGACTTGATAATTTACTTGTTCGTGTAATAGCAACAAAAAAAGCCGTAGGTGATTTCTCGTCAGTAAAAACAGCTTATAAACAGTTCCTTCGATTAACAGCTATTAGTTCAATCTTATGGACATTTTTTCTATTTGTTTCAGCTAACTGGATTGCAACTTATATTTTTCGGAAACCTGCTCTTGCAACTTCCATACAAGTAATTGGATTTTCTCTTCCGCCTTTTGTATTGATGTTAATTGATAGCGCCGCATTTAGAGGATATAAAAACATGACGGGGTTCACAATTTTTCGTGCGCTTATTCCACTTATTGGTGCGGGTTTAGTTTCTATTTCAGTGTATGCAAATCTTGAATTAAATCCAATAAGTTGTTTTACAATTTCTACATTCATTGTTGCAGGAATCAGCTATTTCGCATGGCATCGATTTAGTAAACTTCAAGATGTTACTTACGCTCCTAATTTACATTGGAAAGAAATTTTATCAACTTCATATCCAATGATGTTAACTGGATCCATTTTTTTTATTCTTGGATGGACCGATAATTTAATATTAGGAATATTCCGATCTGAAGAAATAGTAGGAATATATGATACTGCTTTCAAAATTGCTACCGCATCAGCAATTGCATTAATTGCGATGAATTCTATACAAGCACCTACATTCGCTGAATTATTTGGTAAAGGAGAATTTACAAGATTGAAAAATTATGTCTTCAACTCCACAAGAATAACATTTTATATTACTTTACCAATCACTATCGGAATTCTACTATTTCCATCTCAAATATTATCCATTTTTGGTCCTGAATTTAGAACAGCTTCTTTTGCATTATCCATTATGGCGATAGGAAATTTTGTCAACTCTATAACTGGATCCGTTGGTATTTTATTACAAATGACAGGGCATCAAAATTATTATAATAAAATCGTTACAAGCACTGCATTAGGTAGTATTATCTTGAACTTCATTTTAATTCCACGATATGGAATTACTGGAGCCGCAATCTCGTCAGCAATAGCTAAAATTTTTCAGAATACACTCTCCGTTGTATATACTTATAGAAAGCTGAATATAGTATCAATATATCTTCCTGGAATAAAATATGTTATTAAACCCAAAGAAGAAGTAAAATTATGAATCCTAACTTTATTGTTGCTGGTGTAGCAAAATGCGGAACTACCTCCCTATTTTATTATTTAACTCAACACCCAGATGTAAGTATCCCTAAGAAAGAAACGTTTTATTTTATTCGCGATTTTTATAAATCACAAACGAATGATGTTATAGGAAGAAGAGATCCTGTTAGAATAATAAATAACTTACAAGACTATCAAAAACTTTATTTGAATAGTAAAAGTAAAGCAATAGGAGAAGTTTCAACATGCTATTTACATTTTCATGAAATGGCAATTCCAGAAATAAAAAAACTTCTTGGCGATCCGAAAATCATCATTATCCTTCGGCATCCCGTTGAAAGAGCGTATTCAGGATATAAACATTTTACCAGGATAAAATTTGAAACATTAAATTTTGAAGATGCAATATTAAAAGAGGCTGAAAGAAAAAAATTGAACTGGGATTTTATGTGGCAATTTACTGAGTTTGGGTTTTACTCAAAACAAGTTAAATCATATATCGAGAATTTTAAACACATAAAAATTATTTTATCAGAAGATCTAGAAAATAAATCTAAAGAAACAATGCAAGACATTTTTAAGTTTTTAGAAATTGATGCTGATTTCGTTCCGGATACAAAAGTAAAATTTAATATTAGTGATTCACAGAGTAATAATTTTTGGTTCAAATATTTTATTGAGAATCGCTTTGCAAATAAAGTATTGAAACCATTGTCGGAATTCTTAATGAGCCCTGTGACGAAACGAAAAATAGTACACATGCTACGATCTCCAGAAAAAGGCAAACGAGACTCATTGAATCCTTCTACGAGAAAAAAATTATTGGAATTATATAGAAGTGATACACTAGAATTACAAGCACTTTTAAATCGAGATTTATCCTCATGGCTCAAATAAATAAAATACTATTTTGAACCTTAATTACCTATACTTTCACAATACTATAATCAATGACAAAAACTAATTTTCCTAACTTTTTTTTAGTAGGTGCGGCAAAAGCAGGATCAACTTCTGTCGCACATTACTTAGGCGAACATCCTCAAATTTATCTTTCACCAATTAAAGAACCTAATTATTTTTCAAGAGCTGATATCAATCCCAATCATTTTCGTGAGTTATTAAAGAAGAGAATCGCTATGTTTGATGAAGATAAATATTTTACAACTTCTGAATTTACTTCACTACATGCTGCGTATTTAACAAACGAACAGCATTATAAAATGCTATTTCAAAAAGCTGATGGTGATCTAGTAACTGGCGAGGCTAGTGTTTCATACCTTTGGTCTCCAACAGCGCCTCAAGAAATCTATAACGCAAATCCAAATGCGAAAATAATTATGGTTTTAAGAAATCCAATAGACAGAGCATTTTCGCATTACCTAATGGATTTAAGAGTTAACTTTACTAAGTTATCTTTTTTAGATGCTTTAAAAAAAGATTTAGAATCCCCTTATAAAACGTGGAATGCAAATTCAAAATATATTGAGTTGGGGTTATATTCGGAGCAAATTAAGCGCTACCTAGCTATTTTCCCAAATCAAAATGTAAAAATTATAATGTTCGATACGCTTAAAAAAAATACCAAGCAAGAGATGATAAATCTTTTCGAATTTTTAAACGTCGACTCGGGATTTGCTCCAGATTATAATAAGAAATACAACGAATCCTATCTTTATAAAAATGAATTCGTAAATGCAGTTTCTCGTAATGCAAAACTCTCACATTTCTTACGATCTATTTTAAATGAAAATATAAAAAATAAAATCCGTCATCTTATTACTACCAAAAAAGCAATTCCTACAATAACTGCTGATGAAAGAAATTATCTAGGCACCTTCTTTAAAGAAGATATTGCAAAAATAGAAATACTATTGCAAACAAATCTTTCTGATTGGTATAAATAATGACACGAACACTCGCCTTCTATTTAAAAGTATTATTCTGGGCATTCTTTTTTATGATTGCCATGAGGATTTTATTACGAACTCCATTATCAAAAGGTGCCTTTGTTGTTGAAGCTGTTTTTATTGCTATTCTATTATTGTTTTACATCTACCGAATCTTTACTGCGTTAGCAGGAAAGTCATCCTTTACAAAGTATGAAGTATATCTTTCAACATTTCTAATATTCCCATTCTGGTCAGCGTTCGCAGCTTACTATAGTTGGAATCAACCATTTATTTTTGGAGTAGCGGCACAAAGAGGGTTTTATTTATTTTTAAGTGCCTTTTTTTTATTGTATGCCTTGAATAAAAAAATTGTTACTCCACAAATATTATTAAAATCATTTCTATTATTGGGCTGGTGTTCTTTAATTGGATTTTATGTCGCAACCAAAGTGATAAATCCGATTCAATATATTGATACAGAAATGGTGGAATTTAGTTCACTAAAAGGCGGATACATTTTCCACTTCTATATTACGTTTATAACCATTGGATTTTTATACTATACGATTCAATTTTTTAAGACAGGAAACTATTTATATTGGATACCCAGCATTTTATTTCTAGCTTATATAGTTTTTGTTCGCCAAGATCGATCTATTATTTTAACAGTATTTGCTGGAATTGGATTGTATTTCTTGCAAAATGAAATGAAAAAATATTTTTTAAAAACAGTTTTTACTGGATTAATTGTGATAACAGGAATTTTAGCTGTTTTCGTTAGTAGCGGGCCTCAATTATTAACTGGATTCTTTGTCAAATATGAAAATATTATAAAAGTAGTTTCCGGACAATCAACTACGGAGAGCTCAACAAATGTGAGAAAGAAAGAAGCACTCAAAGTATTTCCACATATCATAAAGAATCCACTATTAGGAAATGGTGATTTAAGTCAACAATGGAGAAATGGTTTTGAACGTATCATGGGCCATTTATATCCAGCAGACTTAGGAATCATTGGTGAAATATTCTTATTTGGATTATTAGGAACTTTGATCATAAATAGCCAATTTATATTGGCATTAAAATACTCCGCAGCCTCAAAATATTATTCGTTTGATACTTTCTATCTGACATGTAAATATGCATTGTTTACTTTCTTTATGGATTCATTTACTGCCGGACAAACAATATTTTTTGCTGCGAATAGCATTCTACTAATTACGATTCTTTATTACTATAAAAATGAATCTATCAATATTGCTCAAAAAAAATTATTGGAATCAAATGCTCCAATAATTAAAGCTTAATTTTATGAACCAAATTAAAAAATAAAGAATCAATCTTTTCGACTACAACATTTAGTATTGGTATAAGTAATAAGTGTCGTTAAAAATCGAAATTAATTTTACTCCCGATCCTATGAATTCTTCACCAAATTTCTTTATTGTTGGTGCTCCTAAGGCAGGCACAACGGCATTGCATTCGTATTTAAATGATCACCCTCAGGTGTGTATGAGTGTTGATAAAGAACCGAATTTCTTTAGCCATAGTGAAATTGCATCACAAAATTTATATTACGACAAAAAAAATGTAGCATCAATTGAAGAGTATCTTCAATTATTTAAATGTAAAACTGCTGAAAAAGCAATAGGCGAGGCTAGTGTATCCTATTTATATTATCCTGAGGTAGCTAAACGAATTTTTGCCTTTAATCCTAACGCAAGAATTATTATTTCATTAAGAGAACCTGTTTCAAGAGCTTTTTCGCACTATCAAATGGATTACAGTCAGAATTTAGTGCCTTATACATTCGAAGAAATTGTAAAGAATGGACCAAATAATAATAATTCTGGTATCTACTTCCAACAATATATCCAATTAGGTGAATATTATGATCAAGTAAAGCGCTATCTAGAAACTTTCGGTAAGGATCAAGTACTAATTTTTCGTCATGAGGATTTGATTTTACAAACAGAACAAACGGTAGAAAAAATCTACCTTTTTCTTGGTATAGATAATCTACATGAGTTTGTAAAAATTAAAAATCAGAATGTTACTTTGACTGGGAAAAATATATTTATAAAGAAATTATATTCACAAAAAAAATTGCGAAGTATCATAAATAATTTAATAAGCGATAACATTAAACAAAAATTATTTAAAACATTTTTTAGCAAAGATGGTTTACCTATTCTTACTTCTGAAACAAAACAAGCTCTCACAATTTACTATTCACAAGACATTAAAAACCTACAAAACTTAATTAATATTGATCTTTCTTCGTGGCTGTCGAGTTAGAAAAGTAAATTAGCTGAGTACATTATAGTGAAGAATGTTTACATTTTATTTTTCTGGAAAATTATGTGCTGAATAAGATTTAGCAAATCCCAATACCTTCTCAATATATAAATTACAACTAGGAAAAAGTTCTAACATATTTGCCTTAGACAATAAACGTATTTCGTCAATATAATTTTGGGCTCTTTCTGGATTCCATTTTTTCATACGTGAAAATTTGGTTTTTGTAAGAATAAAAAATTGTAATCCTTTCGGCATAAATTGAAAGAAAGGTAATAAATAGTGAGGCTCGATTATAAAATATTTATTGGGTGTTTGCACATAATAAAATTTTCCCACTCTCATTACCTCCTTCGCCATTTTAATTTGATTCTCCTTCGTATGCAAATGTTCAATTACAGAATTTGAAAAAACTATATCAAATGAGTTGTCACTGTATTGAGAGAGATCCGTAGCATCACCTACAATATATTTTATGTTAGCATGTTCTGATTCAGATTTTTTCATGTTTAAAAGTGTTATTTCAAACCCCGGTTGTTTATCAAATCCTCTATTCACCCAGTAGTTTAAAGTGCCTCCAACATCTAATATTCTTACCGGTGTAGGAAATAATTTAAATTTTTCTTGCAGAAATTTAAATCTCTTTGCCCTAAATTTATTTCCAAACGAATTTGGTAACTCCGAACCAATAAAAAAGTTTTTTATGTTCATTCTAAACTCTGATTTATATCTAGCCGTAAATATAAGTCAAATTTTAATTAATCGAAATTGTCCAAGTTGTTTTCACTCTTATCATAATTAATACAATGAATACTTAAGACTAACTCATTCAATAGTATGACCTCTAATAATTAGTAGTGGTCTATTTACAGTCCTCTATAAAAATTAACTATTTCGATTAAAAAAAATGACCTCTGGCATACTAATTTAGGAGAGTTAGAAGCAATTTTTATTTTAATCACCATAACCATGAATATGCAATGACGAAATCTCCTAAGTTCAATTTCATAGATGTTAAATTGAAATTAATATTTAATCTTTTTCATATCTTTATCTCAAGAAAACACTATTTATCATGAAAAAATCAGCACTAATATTAACATTAATCTGTTTTTCTATCTTTTTAATATCTGCATCATGTATTAAAAGCAAAAAAAAGTTTCACTCGCAAGTAAATACCGAATCTGCCAATAAGAATAAAAGTTTTAATCCATCTAATGTCTATCCTAAAAACTGGCCTTGGAGAGGTGTTTGTCTCGAATCAAAAAAAACAAAACCATCCGATATTGCATATCTTGCTAGTGTTAATGTAAATTTTGTGCGAATATTAATAAAAGGTAATAAACGTGCTATGCGTGAAAAAATCTCTCCTACAAAAGCATTTTTAGCGGAAATTTCTTGGGCTGATAGTATACTCACAGAAGTGAAAAAATATAATATGACAAGTTTGATTGCTTTTAATAATGTGGTTATTGATCCTAACGATGAAGTGAACGATAAATCAAAAGAATTTTGGGAGAACCCTTCCTACCAAGATAGTGCTATTAGTAGATTAGATGTTATTGTAAATCACTTTAAGCAAAGAGGTGATGAATTGTCGGCCTACGAAGTGATAGGCGAGCCTTCGGAAGATGGTATTTTAGGTTCTAGTGTTCCTGATAATCTTGAGGGCTTTTTTAAACGAGTTCTTAGTACTATTCGTAAATATGATCAACAACGGTATTTCTTGCTAACACCAGGACCTTGGGGCCGACCAACAAATTATATGGATTTTAATGGATTTAATATTAATGATGATAAATTAATTTATGGTGCACACATGTATTTGCCTGCACCTTTCGCACTTCAAGGGGTAAGAAAAAACCCAAAAGGACTTAAATATCCTGGTAAAATTAATGATGCTTTCTGGGATAAAACACTTATTGAAAAACGTTTTAATGCACTAAAAGAATTTCAGAAAAGAACCAATTCATTAGTTTATATTGGTGAATTCCAAAGTGTGAGATGGGCAGAAGGTGGTGATGTATGGGTTAAAGATGTTATCGATGTTATTGAGAAAAATGGATGGGCTTGGTCTCAATATGGATACCAATCGGATACTGATTTTTGGGATCCCTATTTTGATATTTCCAACCCTAATGATCCGCCAAGTAAATGGATGGTTGCTTACAAAGGAAAAGATACTGCACAATGGCAACTTATGCTTCAGTATTATGCGCGAAATAAAAAATAATTTTAACTAATGATCATAATGTTTCATTTCATTTGTGAATTTAAAGTCAAATTATGAACATCACTTCTATGGATGTGATTATTGAATTTCACGCATTATGAAAGTAGGTATCATTGATCCAGTAGGTGCAAAAGCTGGAATGGATTATTACGACTTGTTACTTTCATTGGGATTGTCGGAAAATAATAGTGAAGTATTTCTCTATTCCAATTTTGAAACTAATACTGTTGCCATTCATTATAGAAAATTGTTTTTTAATATTGATGTAGGGAAATTATCTGCTATCACAAGTAATTTTATTGGATTCTATAAAGCATTAATAGATGCGAAAAAAAATAAAGTAGATTGGATTTTGTTGCATGTTTTTCGCGCAGGACTATTTGATTTGTTTACCTTTTCGCTCGTGAAATTGATGGGTTTCAAGTTGATTGCTATCGTTCATGATATTGAAAGTTTAGATACGCTTTCAATTCCAATTATTCGTAAAACTGTAATTGGTGTTTTACCAGATAAACGAGTTGTTCATAATCAATTTAGTAAGGATCAACTATCAAAAACAATTTCTGATTCTGCCGCAAATACTATTAGCGTTGTTCCTCATGTAAACTTTACTTCGTTATTTGAAAAATACCATTCCAATAATTCTCTATTCGAAGCATTAAAAAATAATATACTTGTTTTAAATAATTTAGACTCTCGATTAGGTGATTTAGTAAAATCCAATAAACCAATTATTTTATTTTTCGGGCAAATAAAAAAAGTAAAAGGGCTAGATATTTTAATTGATGCACTACCACTTTGTAAAACAGAAGTGCACTTAGTTATTGCAGGTAAACTGCGAAATGAAAATTGGGAAAAATATTATAAGCAAATTGTAAATATAAAAAGCGCTAATAAGGTAATTTCAATTATTCGCCATATAACCGATGAAGAACGTGATGTTTTATTTGCTATTTCTACATGCATTGTGCTTCCTTATCGTGTGATCTATCAATCAGGAGTTTTATTGATGGCAATGAGTTTTCCTCTTCCTGTAATAGCATCTGATCTTGGTCCAAATCGAGATATCATAGCTCATCAAGTTAATGGATTACTTTTCAAATCAGAAAATGCAGCTAATCTTGCTCAACAAATTGATGATTTAGTTTCAGGAAAAGTTGATGCAACCCAACTAAAAAATCAAGCTTTTTTAGATATTAAAAATCGCTTCAGCTACCAAGAGATTGGCAGGCAAATGGCAACTGTTTTAAAGTAACCCATCCTCCCTCAGAAATGTATCCTAAAGAAAATAGATTGATCCCTATTTTATGGGGAAATTTTTAGGTTTGAAAGAGCGTCGAATTAAAAAGTGGCTCCCAAAAATTAATCAAAAAATCATAAAATGAACAATTTTGATCATTGATTTAGATTAATTTTATTTTGAAAACACATGCACTTCTAAAGCAAAAGAGCACTCATTGAAATTGTAATTTTATTCCAAAATTTATAATTTAATCTTCTGGAATATTACTATCTTGGGAGCTGAGTAGTTTCGCTTTTTTTAGTTGGTAAGTAACTCTGGTTTGAAATTAAAGAAACAATAGTTATAATGAAATAACGTAGGAAACGATTCGTAATTATTAATTGAAAAAATACCGAGCAATTGCAAAATCATAATAAAACAATATTTTCAATGTATAATGAAAGGATAAAACCTTTTATAGTAAAAATAAAAATAAAATTAAAAATCGCGGCAATTATTGACAATAAAAATATATTTATTTATTCAAGCAATTATATATCTTTTAATTCGGCTTGTATTACAGCAAATAATTATTTCTATAAAGTAGCATTACATAGTAAAAATACTATTAGTGAAGAATACACCAATTATTTAATGCTAAAAAGGCATTTAGCACAAGAAAATATCCTTCCGAATTTAATTTTTAATACTGATAAGAGTCCATATTTGAAAATGGAAATTTTGAATCCGCTAAATGAAGAAGAATATACTACTGCCTTAATTTATGTAAATTCTATTCTAAATAAATACGCTGAAGTAAATTCAACAACTATAGAACATCAATCAAACATTAAGTCTGCTTTGGTTTTTCTAAAGACTATCGTTAATATAGATAAAATAAATACCATTGAAAGATGGGTACTGAAGGTGCTTAATAAAAAATTGTCAATTGGAATTTGTCATGGTGATTTGTATTTAAAAAATATAATGAAAGATGATGATGGTAATTATAAATTAATTGATTTTGACTGCGCAAATGAGAAGGGAATACAAGACTTGGATGTATTTAATTATATGATAGAAATAGAATTGTTGGGAAAGAAATCAGGTTGGCGAGATCAATTAGCAAGCTTCTATGAAAAGCAATATGAAAGCGAAAAATATAAGCCGTTTGTCGATTTAATAAAATTGGATAAAGTTGAAGTGATTGTTCTTTATTTCTTAAATAGAATTGGTCTGAATTTTAAGTATTATGACCCTAGCGAAGATAATTTGATGTGGATGAATTATTCTGTGATTGATTATTTTCTTGAAAAAATTAAAAGTGATGCTAATTAAGTACTAGTGTTATTATCAGCTACCAGGAAATATTTTTTAAATACATTCAAAATCTAATTTATGAAATCCTCCACATCAGCACTTTCCATTCGATAATAATCGTATCCAATCTATAACCTAATAGGAAAAATTATTCATGATAGAATTTCAATGGCGAAATAATTTTCTAAAAAAATATCGTCTCAAATATATTTATTGAAATTTGCTGTTAGGAAAAGAATAGTATTTAAAAAATTCATACTACATTAAGTTAAACATCTCTCAAATAAAAAAAGGGCGAGCGATTCAATTTGAATCGCTCGCCCTTTTTTTATTTTCCACATAGTGGCCTTGAGGTAATTCTTAATTTTATTCCACCGTTACACTCTTCGCTAAGTTTCTTGGTTGATCAACATTGCATCCACGCATAACTGCTATATGATATGCTAATAACTGCAATGGAACAACACTCACCAATGGAACTAATATTTCATCCGTTTCAGGAATTTCAATTACGTAATCAGCCATCGCTTTTACTACTTCATCACCTTCAGTAACGATAGCAATAATTTTTCCCTTACGCGCTTTTACTTCTTGAATATTACTTACTACTTTTTCATACGAACCTTGTTTGGTTGCAATAACAACTACTGGCATCTCTTCATCTATTAAAGCGATTGGTCCGTGTTTCATCTCGGCTGCAGGATAACCTTCCGCATGAATGTAAGAGATCTCTTTCAGCTTTAATGCGCCTTCTAATGCTACTGGAAATCCATATCCTCTTCCTAAATATAAGAAGTGATGAACGTCTTTAAATCGTTCCGCAATCTCTTGAATTTTATCATTCGCTTGTAATGCAATCTCTACCTTTTTCGGAATTTGATCCAACTCATTTAACAACTGACGAAAACGTGACTCCGTTATACTTCCACGCTTATGCGCCATCTGCAAAGCAAGTAATGTTAAAACGGATACTTGCGCTGTAAATGCTTTTGTAGAAGCAACACCAATCTCCGGACCAGCATGCGTATAAGAACCTGCATGTGTTGCACGAGGAATACTCGAACCTACCACATTACAAATTCCAAAAATAGTTGCTCCTTTACTTTTTGCTAATTCAATTGCAGCAAGTGTATCTGCTGTCTCTCCACTTTGTGAGATCGCAATAACAATATCATCTTCGTAAATAATTGGATTGCGATAGCGAAACTCTGATGCATATTCTACTTCAACAGGAATGCGTGCAAGATCTTCAATTAAATATTCGGCAACTAAACCTGCATGCCATGATGTTCCACAAGCTACGATCATTATGCGTTTTGCATTCGTCATTTTCTTTTCGAACTCACGAATGCCACCCAATTTTAAAGTACCAGTTTTTGCATCAAAACGTCCACGCATACTATCAGCGATTGAACGTGGTTGCTCATAAATTTCCTTCAGCATGAAATGTTCGTATCCACCTTTTTCTAAGGCTTCCAATTTCATTTCTAACTCTTGAATGTATGGAATTTTTATCTCGTTACCGATTGTCTTAACAGTAAGTTTGCCATTATCAATAACAGCCACTTCGCCATCATTTAAATAAGCAACATTTTTAGTGTATTCAATAATTGGTGTAGCATCGGAGGCAACAAAATATTCATCCTTACCAATACCCACAACAATAGGTGAACCTTTTCTAGCAGCAATTAATTTATTGGGTTCATCTTTCGAAAGGATAACGATTGCATAAGCACCTACAACTTCGCCAAGCGCTAATCGTACTGCTTCTTCAAGAACTAATTCTCCATTATTATAAATTTCTTCTATCAAATGAATAAGAACTTCTGTATCTGTATCACTCGTAAAAGTATGTCCTTCTTTAATTAATTCTTGCTTAATGGTTGCATAGTTTTCTATGATCCCATTATGAATAATAGCAAATTGATGATTTTGTGAAAAGTGAGGATGCGCATTTCTATCGTTTGGTTCACCATGAGTTGCCCAACGAGTATGGCCCATGCCAATGTTCGCACTAACATCTTTCCCTTTTACATATTCAGCAAGGTCGGATACCTTTCCAGCCTTTTTATAAACATTTAAATTTCCATCATGGATGAGTGCAACACCTGCACTATCATAGCCTCGGTATTCTAAACGTTGAAGGCCTTTAATGATGATTGGATAAGCATCGCGCTTACCAATATATGCTACAATTCCACACATGGTTATGGATTTACTTTAGTATAGGTGACTATTAATTTTATGGAAGATCCACCATCTAAAATGGTGCGTTGAGCATTTGAAGTACTTCCACTCGCAACAAGATAAAGTCCGTAATCTTTTCTTCCCTGTTCTACCACTTTTGTTAATGTTTGTTGCAAATATCTAGCAATATTAAAAGTATAAGTTTGGGTGTTAATATCAAATGTCCCTCCGTAATACGATGCAGGCTCATACTCATCAATTATGGTCGTGTTTTTACCTAAGGAATCACTAGCAAGAATTAATAAACTAGGATGCTGATCAAAAATTCCTGCAGTAATAGTTCCTGATTTTACTTTGAAAGTTAATTTCGCAGAATTAATGGATACTTTTCCATGCGCATATAATTTTTCAAGATTAACAATTTTTATTTTCGTTTTCAACCCAGCCATCGATTGTGCAACAATCGGATCATCTTGAATTGAATCTAGATATGCTGTAATATAATTGTGCTGAAAGAAACTACTTCTAACACAATTTCCATCTATTATAAATTCATATTTTGTTGGATTACCTCCAACTTTGTAATACAACGTCATTCTGTTAATGGATGAGTTCGATACCAATGTCATCATACAACCTGGAGTCCCATCAACACTATCAACAACCACAATCCCTTTCATGTACGTTTTGAAGTTTGCTGCTTCCAAATTTGATGAATTCGATATTTCTTCCATCATTATCCGATCACCGAAAGATTGATCAAGGGGAATACGAAGTTGCGGTGCAACGTTTACACCCCCAACATTTACAGAATCTTTAAAGTTAGGATGGAAATTAGCAAGTTTACCAATCGGCATTAGAATATGTGAATAATTTCGTCCTGAATAATAAAGACTATCCGTTGAAAGTGACTCTAACAACTCGTAAACATAAATATGGTGCATCGAAGTTGATGTATCTCCAACAAAACCTTTGTAGGCGAAGCTTAAAATTGTTGAATCAGGTGAAGTAACACCTCCAAAAGCACTCGTTCCCCCAGCAAGGATGGTATTCCCTACTCTTATTTGAGATACAAAACCTCCCGAAGAACTTCCAATATATGTTTGATCTTCTAAATGTCCTAAAAATAAAGTTGGAACCTCTAAACTGTTTTTATAAGTGCCGTACATCAGCAAAGAATCCTCTGGTCTGGTATACGACTGTATATCAAAAGTGTCTTGGATTCCAACAATTGGAATTTCAGAAGTTGGTTGTAAGTCTAGACCAATATTATCAGGATCGGAACAAGAAGATACGGCTACTATCAGGATGAATCCAAATAGTACCATTAAAGGGTTTTTTAAACGAAACATGTTGCGAAAGTACAGGAAAATTTCCCGCAAATAGTCATCGTAAACGCTAATAAATTTCGAATACAGTTTGTATGACGATTAATCTGCTAAAACTACGTCTTCCAAGAGTGCTTCATCATAGAAATTATCGTAGGCTGAAACATAATCATCAGGAGCTTGATATTGTAATGATGGCTTTGATAAACTCTTGAATGCTTCTTCCACTTTAGGATGAATAGTTTCTGATCCTTGAATCACTCCATCGGACCATTGCATAGCCAACTTCGTTAGACCAACATAATTATGCTCTTTTAGCTCTTTCACATCATTAGCAACAAGGCCTTCCATCAATGTTTTTTTGCCAAAATTTTCGCTAAATGACTCTTCAAAAGAATCATTATAAAGTGAATAAACCACTTTACTGTTATGAAACATTGGATCGTCTTTGTAACTAGTTTTGATAAAAAGTGGCAAAAGTGCCGTCAACCAACCATGGCAATGAATAATATCAGGTGCCCATCCAAGTTTTTTCACGGTTTCTAAAACGCCACGGCAAAAGAATATTGAACGATCATCATTATCTGGAAAAAACACATTTTCAGCATCACGGAAAGTCTGTTTACGTTGAAAATATTCTTCATTATCGATAAAGTAAACTTGCATCCTTGCTGCTTGAATTGAAGCAACCTTAATGATCAATGGATGATCTGTATCATCAATGATAAGATTCATTCCTGAGAGGCGAATTACCTCATGCAATTGATTGCGACGCTCGTTAATACAACCGAATTTCGGCATAAAAGTTCGAATCTCTTTTCCTCGCTCTTGAATGCCCTGAGGCAAAAAACGGGCTATCTTACTTTGCTCGTCCATTTCTAGATATGGATGAATCTCACTCGACACAAAAAGGATACGTGCTTTTCTCATAAATTTTTTCAATTAACGAATTTGCGAATACAAAGGTACGGAAAATAGCTATATTCTGCACTATTCCAAATCAATAATGAATTGAATGAAATGATTTTCTATAATTACCATCCAACGCCTTTCAAAAATGGATTCATTAAAAGAAAAATTTAATCTCTCATTAATGAATAGTAATAACAAAAATAAAGTTCGCTGATACGACATCTCATCCAAAAAAAAATTCTTTGCCAAGCCATCCTACCAATACCAGCCAAATCAATCCTTTTATCAGAAAAAATAAGAAGCCAGCGATTCCAATTCGTTTCAACCAGAGTCGCCATGTAGATATAGACTTTACTTCTTCTTGCATGATGCAAAGATAAAATTGCGTTGTAAAATTTCAACAAACAATCATAGAAAACTGTTTTTAGTACAATAATCCTTACACTATCATTACTTTTAGCTGAGTAACTGCTCGAGGATCACTACTTTTGCAGTCCCAATGGAGAATATTCGTAATTTCTGTATCATCGCCCACATCGATCATGGTAAGTCAACACTTGCTGATCGATTGCTGGAGTATACCAATACCGTTTCAAAAAAGGATTCGCAAGCGCAAGTGCTTGATGATATGGATCTTGAACGTGAACGTGGCATCACTATTAAAAGCCATGCTATCCAAATGGATTATGAGCGAGATGGTGTAAAATACACACTAAATCTCATTGATACTCCAGGTCACGTTGACTTTTCGTATGAAGTTTCTCGTTCTATTGCTGCTTGCGAAGGTGCTTTACTCATCGTTGATGCTGCGCAAGGTATTCAGGCGCAAACAATTTCAAATCTCTATTTAGCATTAGGTAATGATTTAACAATTATCCCGATACTAAATAAAATCGATTTGCCAAGTGCAGAGCCTGAGGTTGTCAAAGATCAAATCGTTGATCTATTAGGTTGTGATCGCGACGAAATTCTTTCCGCTTCCGGGAAAACTGGAATGGGAGTTCATGAAATTTTAAGTGCTATCGTCGATCGTATTCCACATCCGAAAGGCAATCCCAACGCTCCATTAAAAGCATTAATATTTGATTCCGTTTTCAATTCTTTCAGAGGCATTATCGCTTATTTCCGTATTATGGATGGTGAAATTCGCAAAGGTGATCATGTGAAGTTTGCTGCAGCTAATAGTGAATACCATGCTGATGAAATTGGGATTTTAAAGCTTACAAAAACGCCTCGTGATGTTGTAAAAACCGGCGATGTAGGATATATTATTTCAGGAATTAAAGATGCGAAAGAAGTAAAAGTTGGTGATACATTAACACATGTTGCAAAACCATGTTTAGAAAATATAGCAGGGTTTGAAGAAGTGAAACCAATGGTTTTCGCAGGTATTTATCCTGTTGATACAGATGAATACGAAGAACTACGTGGCGCTATTGAGAAATTACAACTGAATGATGCTTCCCTAGTTTTCGAACCTGAATCATCGGCTGCACTTGGATTTGGTTTCCGTTGCGGATTCCTCGGAATGTTACACATGGAAATTATTCAAGAACGTTTAGAACGCGAATTCAACATGACAGTGATCACTACTGTTCCTAACGTATCGTATCATGCATATTTAAACAATGGTACTGATATGATCGTGAACAATCCTAGTGATTTTCCGGAGCCAAATTATATGGATCGTATTGAAGAGCCCTATATCCGTGCTACCATCATTACCAAAGCAGAATTTACTGGTGCTGTAATGACATTGTGTATTTTGAAACGAGGAAATATTGTCAATCAAAGCTATCTTACTACTGATCGTGTTGAATTAATTTTTGATATGCCAATGGCAGAAATTGTTTTTGACTTTTATGATAAATTAAAATCTATTTCGAAAGGCTATGCTTCATTCGACTATCACCAAACTGGTTATAAGGAAAGTGATTTAGTACGATTAGATATTAAATTAAACGGTGAACCTGTTGATGCTTTATCTGCATTGATACATCGTGATCACTCTTTTTCTTTTGGTAAAAAGATTTGCGAAAAGTTGAAAGAGTTAATGACTCGTCAGCAATTTGAAATTATTATTCAAGCTGCCATTGGTGCAAAAATTATTGCGCGCGAAACAGTAAAAGCATTACGCAAAGATGTTACTGCAAAATGTTATGGTGGTGATATTTCTCGTAAACGTAAATTATTAGAGAAGCAGAAAGAAGGAAAAAAACGTATGCGCCAAGTAGGAAACGTAGAAATTCCTCAACAAGCTTTTATGGCTATTTTGAAACTTGATTAATATAAATTAAAACTATCCTATCAATATGAAAAATGCCTTGAAACTATTTTTTTTATTGATGCTTTTTTCGGATTTGACCTTTGCTCAAGACAGTCTAAATACT